>CBDUCN010000194.1:0-10178 GCA_965365655.1 uncultured Gammaproteobacteria bacterium
CGTGTCCCGCAGCGCGCGGTTCCACGCCCCCCGGCCAGCCGATGTGCGGCCCGTGTCCCGCAGCGCGCGGTTCCACGCCGCCCGGCCAGCCGATGTGCGGCCCGTGTCCCGCAGCGCGCGGTTCCACGCCCGCCGGCCAGCCGATGTGCGGCCCGTGTCCCGCAGCGCGCGGTTCCACGCCCCCCGGCCAGCCGATGTGCGGCCCGTGCCCCGCAGGGCACGGTTCCACGCCGCCCGGCCAGCCGATGTGCGGCCCGTGCCCCGCAGGGCACGGGTCCGCACGATCGGCCCTCGAAGCCCGAGCCCCCTCAATAGATGGCGATGGGATTGCCCGGCGATCCGGTACCGCCCTTGATCTTCAGCGGCGACCACGCGAACAGGAATTCATAGACTTTTTCCTGCACCAGCTTCGACAGGTCCATGTTCTCCAGGAACCAGATCCCGTTCCGGGTCTGCATCTGCATGTGGCACTCGAAGGGGTCGGACGGGTTCTCTCCCGGCACCGCCTCCACCGCCCAGGTGTCGGCGCCGGTGAACGCGATCTTCTTCCCGATCAGGTAGTCGCACGCGGAGCGCCCGAATCCGGGCTCGCCGGAGTTGAACTTCGCGACGCGCCGCTGCTTCTCCGCGGCGTCGTAGCTGTCCCACGCGCTCGGGTGCCAGACGTTGCCCCAGCCGGTGTACAGGAACACGCAGTCGCCCTCGCCGATGGGGTCGATGCCCTGCTTCTTCACCATCGCCTCGATGTCCGCGTCGGTGATGTTGCCGGGGTCGGACGGGTCGCCACCCTTCGCGGGCTCGAGCATGGCCACCCCGCGGTAGCCGGCGGCGTCGAGCAGCACGCCGCGGCACACGAAGCCCCTGTCGGCCACGTGCTCGACGCCGAGGCGGCCGAGGCCGTAGGCACTGCCGTGCTCCTCCAGCATCGCGCCGTTGTAGAAGAAGTTGCCCTTCGACGTGATCACGCCGATGTGACCCGGGCCGTCGAACTGCGTGCCCACCTGGCCGATCTCGGTGGACACCATCTCGTCGTTGTAGACCAGCTTGTGATCGCCGAAAGGCCCGCCGGTGGGGAGGCCCGGGATCGTGAGCTTGAAGCCGCGAGCGCCGAAGAAGGGCGCGTCGGACTGGTATACCTTCCCGAGCGTCGCGTACTTGCCCTGCTTGATGAGCTTCGCCGCCCGCAGGACCGTCTGGGGCGTGATGCGGTTGACGGCGCCGGCCATGTCGTCGGCGCCGAAGGGGGACGGCGCCCAGCCCTCGTTCAACGGTGCGTCGTTCGTCTGCGCACCGGCGCTGCCCGCGACGGCGGCGGCGAGTACGCAGCCGGCCAGCACGGCGGTGGGGCGTCGTGTAGTGGTTGTGGTTGTTGTCATTGCAATCTCCTCTCGTCGGTGGGGTTCGGTCTCTGGGTGGGGCCCGGTGCGGCGGGTCCTGGTGCCCGCCGCCGCGCCGGCCGCGCTGCGTACCCGCCCGCCGCGTCCTGCAGTCCCCGTCGTCCGCGGCCGGCGGCGACTGGGCAGGCCTGTTGCGTCGTCTGTCCCGGCGCCCGACAGGCCCGGACGCGGCCCCGTCAGCCGAGCACGTAGACGTCCGCCCCCAGAGCCTCGGCGGTGCGTGTGAGACCCGCCAGCGTCGCGTCGTTGAGCGGAATCCCGTTCGTAACGTAGCGCGCCGCGGTCTCCGCTTCCAGTTCCCCCGCGACGTACGGGCGATCCACTCCCGGCGCGCTCGACGACGCGTGGACCTCGGCGATCACCGCGCCCACCTCGGCGCGGAAGTCGTCCAGCGCGGTGAACACGCCGATGTTCATCGCCATCACGGCGCCTCTTCGTGTGCAGCCCTTGATGCATGCTGGCGCACTGGCCGGCGTACCTCGCGCACGTGGCCACCGAGTTCGGTCCGCGCTTCGACGACGCGGCCACCCGGGAGTGCTGCGACACGCTGGCCGCGCAGTGGATGCCGCGGCGACGGATCTGTTGGCCGCGCTGCCGGCGCCTGCGCGCCCGCCGCGGGCGGAGCATGCAGCGGTGCTCGTCGCGGTGGATCGATACCGTGGCACCAGTGCGCAGACGGTCGTGTTCGGCACCCTGCTGCGCGACGCGTTGCCGGTCGCAGCCGCCTGAGTGTCACACCCGCAGCGCTCTGCCCGACCGGCTCCGTCGCGCCGCGATCAGGGCGCGCGGCGCCGCGCGCGCCAGATCCTCGACCATCCGCTCCAGCTCGCTGACGCGGCCTTCGCGGGACGCGTCTGCGCGTCGTGCACAGCGGCCGGCCCGTGCGTGCTGCGTCCGGTCGCGTCGGGCGCGGCGCCGTCAGCCGAGCACGGAGATGTCGGCCCCGACGGCCTGCGCGGTGCGCGCGAGACCCGCGAGCGTCGCGTCGTTGAGCGGGATCCCGCTCTCGGCGTAGCGCGCCGCGGTCTCCGCTTCCAGTTCCCCCGCGACGTACAGACGATCCACCCCCGGCGCGCGCGACGACGCGTGGACCTCGGCGATCACCGCGTCCATCTCGGCGCGGAAGTCGTCCGGCTCGGTGAACGCGCCGATGTCCATCGCCATCATGAAGTGGCCGTCGCGCCCGGCGTTCGGCCCGTCGTCGAGATTGCCGAGGCGGACGCCGTACCCGGCGCCGGACAGCAGCGTCGCGAGCACGCCCATCGCCATCGCGAGGTTCACGCCCTTGTAGTCGCCGATCGGACGCAGCAGCCCGTCCAGCGCCGCGCGCGGGTCGGTCGTGGGCTGGCCGCGGTCGTCGAAGGCCCAGCCCTCGGGCAGGGTCTGGCCCTTCTGGTGGTAGACCACCACCTTGCCGCGCGCGCACGCGGCGAAGGCCGCGTCCATCACGAACGGGCGCTCGCGCCCGGCCGGGATGCCGACGGCCAGCGGGTTCATGCCCACGATGCGGTCCGCGCCGCCCCACGGCGCCATCGTCGGCAGCGCGTTGGTCGCGGCGAGCCCGATCATCCCGTCGGCCACCGCCATCTGCACGTACGGGAACATCGCGCCGCAGTGATTGGAGTTGCCCACCGCCGCGAACGCGACGCCGGTGTCGCGCGCACGCGCGATCGCGCTGCGCATCGCGAAGTGGCCGGCGATCTGGCCCATCGCGTTGTCGCCGTCGACGACCAGCGCCGCGCCGCGTTCGCGGCGGATGCGCGGACGCCCGCGCGGATTCACGCCGCCGCGCACGCCGGCGACTTCGGACCGGGTGCCGGCCTCGGGCGGCGGCGACAGCCGCCCGGCGTAGTCCGGCACGCGCATCACGCCGTGGGAGTGCACGCCGTGCAGGTCCGCATCGGCGAGGCTGGTGCCGAGGATCGCGGCATCCTCGGCGCTCATGCCGCACGCGGCGAAGATGTTCGCGGCGGCGGTGCCGAGCGCGTCGTGGCTCACGCGGCGCTCGTTCTCGGAGCCGGGATACGCGGTCATCGGGGATCTCCTGTCGTGACTGTCGTGGGCCGTGCCGTCGAGTGCATCGCCGGGGCCGCGGCACGCCCGGCGGCGGCTATGTGGCGGGTGACCGGGCGCCGCGGGCGGTGCGCACGCCCGGCCGCGGGCGAGCGGCAACGATCGGTGCACGGCACGCGCGCGCGGGGCCGTCGTGGCGGTCGGGCGCGACGCTCGAAGCTCAGGAATCTTCCGCGCGCCGTCGCACCGCACGTGCAGCAGGCGGGTTGAGGTTCACGAGCGCTCAGTGCGCGGTCCAGCCCCCGTCCACCTTCAGGCAGGTGCCGGTGACCATGCCCGACGCGGGCGACGCGAGGTACAGCACCGCGGCCGCGACGTCGTCGGGCTTCGCGATCGTGCCGAGCGGGATCATCCCGAGCACGAAGTCGCGGAACGCCGGGTCGGCCATCATCTGCGCGCCCATCGGCGTCTCGGTGAACGTGGGCGCAACGGTGTTCACGCGGATCCCGTGCGGCGCGAGCTCCACCGCCATCGCCTTGCTCAGGCCTTCGATCGCGTGCTTGCTCATGCAGTACACGGTGCGGCGCGGCGAGCCCACGTGCCCCATCTGCGAGGACATGTGGATCATCGAGCCGCCGCCGCCGCGCAGCATGACCCGGGCCGCGCTGCGCGCGACGCGATACGCGGCCCGCACGTTCAGATCGAGCAGCCAGTCCAGGACCTCGTCCGGGGTCTCGGCCATCGGCATGGGCTTGTTGGCGCCGGCGTTGTTCACCAGCACGTCGAGGCCGTCCAGCGCCTCGATGCGCGCGAGCAGCGCGTCGCCGCTGACGTCCTCGGTCCAGCACTGCACCGGCCCCGGGGCCTCGTCGGCGAGGCTGTCGAGGTCGGCGGCGGTGCGCGCGACGCCGATCACCTCGGCGCCGGCGCGCGACAGCGCGAGGGCGCACGCGCGGCCGAGCCCGCGCCCGGCGCCGGTGACCAGCGCCACGCGGCCGTCGAGCCCTGCGGCCCACTCCGGTAGCGCGGTGACGGTGCGGTCGGTCATGTCAGTGGCTCCGGGCAGCGCGGCGGGGGCGCGCGATCGTACGCGATGACGTCGTCACGGCGAAGGCGCGGCGGGTGGGTCACCCGCGCAGCGACCGGTTGCCTACGCGCATGACGCCGCCGCGTACCGACGTTCCGGCGGGCCGTGCGCATGCGTGCAGCGCCCCGTGCGAACGCCAGGCGACAGTCAGCCGATGGCCCCGTTCGTGCGCGTGAGCGTGTTGACCGCGAAGCGGACCAGGACGAGCAAGCGCCCCGTTCGCCGGGTGCCGTCGGTATCAGGTGCGGATGGGAGTCTCGCGAGCTGTGCGGGGACCTGGGCAGCGCGTGCCCGTGTCGACAAAGGCTCTCCCGGCGCCGCGACCGCCGCGCTCACGGCAACGGCGCCCCCAGGCAGTGCAGGCCGCCGCCGAGCATCATCAGCTCGTTCGGCGTCACGCCGTCGGCGGCGACCGGCGCGACCGCCAGGCCGAGCCCGGAGAAGGTCGCGCTCGCCGCCTCGTCCAGCGCCGGCACGCCGTAGTGGAGCAGGTAGACGGTACGGCTGCCGTCCGGCTGCCGGCCGCTCAGCACGTTGCAGTAGTTGAAGCAGGTGTTCACGCGGCCGAGCGAGTCGTGCTCCGGGTCCAGGCGCAGGTCCGGCTGGCGCAGCACGCGGTAGCCGAGCGAGGCCAGCGTCCGCGCATGGGCCGCCAGCCGCGGCCGGCGGAAGGCTGCCGTCGCCTCCAGGTCCACGGCGAGCAGGCGGCGCATGTCGCGCGGCGGCAGGTGGTGGTGCTCGAACAGCGGCGCGTGCGCCAGCACCGCGGGCAGGTGCTCGAGGCCCAGATCCGGGTCCGCGACCACGGCGGTGGGCACGCCGTCGCAGCGGCCCAGCAGGCAGACGTCCAGGTCGACGTGGAAATCGGCCTGGCCGCCCGCCAGGAGGTACGGCGGGCGCTCGCCGGCGATCGCGGCGGCGTGCAGCGCCCGCGCCTCCCCGACGTCGCCCAGCACGGTGAAGTTCACGCCGAACTCCTCGCCCAGCGCGCCCACGGCCTGCTCCTCGCTCAGCCCGAGCTGGTTCATCGCATCGGCGATGGTGTTCGCGCCGACCACCGCGGCATGACCGTCGTAGAGGAGATTGCCGCCCTCCCACGGCAGGCCGGAGCGCAGCACCGGCATGGCCAGGGCCTCCGAGACGGCCTCCGCATCATCGTGCTCGTGCAGGTCGGTGTCGTCGTCGAAGCTCGCGTCGGCCCGCGGCAGCAGCAGACTCGGCGAGCCGTCCCCGGACACGACGCAGCAGGCGTTGTCGCGGGCGAACAGCTTCGCCACCGGGAAGCCGGCGAACCGCACGCGCGCCGGGTCTGCGCCCCAGCGGCGCAGCAGGATGTCGAGGCGCCGGTGATCGGCACCGGGGCGCGCCAGCACGGTGAAGCGCGTCGCGCCCGGCAGCGTCTCCAGCAGTGCGCGCAGCAGCTTGAGGCCGAGGGCGACGCACGGGGCCGACTCGGGAAGCTGCAGGCGCAGGTGACCGAGCGGCTCGGCCGGGCTCTCCGCGAGCAGCCGCGCGCCCGGCGCGGCCGGGCGGAACGCGAAGCTCCCCGCGTCCGCCGGATCGCGGAACATCCGCAGCACGTCGAGCGGCAGGCCGAGCGCGGCCAGCACCTCGTCGTCCGGCCGCGGCCCGTCCGCGATCAGGCGCTGCCAGACCTCCGCGAGCGGCGCCCGGGCGAGGCCTTCGCGCACCTCGCGCCGCAGGCTGCGCAGCTCTCGCAGCCCGGCGCCGATTCCGCGCCAGTCGCGCGCCTCGCTGCCCGGCGAGCGGTGGCCACTCTCGGCCCCCTGCCCGCCCGGCGACCCGCCGCGGGCTACTTGCGCACCCGCTTGCGGCCGCGTTTGGTGCTCGTGTAGCCCAACTCCTTCTCGCGAATGGGACGCACCCCGGCGTCGCCGCCGATGCCGGTCAGGCCGAGCGCACCGCCGCTGATCTCCTGGAGCTGCTCGTCGTTCAGCTCCCCGGCGGACTCCTTCTGCTTCTCGCCCGCGTTCTGGTCCTTCCTGCCAGGCTTCTTGGCCATGATGTCGGTCTCCTTTTCGTGAGGCTCCCCAGCGGGCGCCGACAATCCAAGCGTAGCGCAGCGCGCGGCCGGCGCCGTGACCTGCCGCAAGTCATGTCCGCGCTACCTGTCGGCTTCGACTTCTTCGTCTTTATCCATATTCCCGTGTCGGGTGCGGGACGGGGGCGCGACGCGCCCCCGTCGGGGCTCATGCGACCGCGTTCACGGGCCAACCGGGAAGTCGATCGGCAGCAATGCCGCGGCATCCTTCTCGCCCGCGTCGTCGAGGCAGGTCGGGTGGCCGAAGCCGGACGGGCTCTCCGGGTTGCCGCCGGCATCGTCGACCAGGTCGAAGATGATGTTGTCCTGGCCCGGAGCGACGCCCGACAGCCCTGCGGGAACGTTGTCCAGCCCCAGGCGGTCGCGCACCTTCCACGCCTGGATGTGATCGGCGCACGAGGTGTCGCCGCTCAGCCCAAGGCCGCCGATCCGGGTGCCCTCCGAGTCGTACAGGGCGAGGCCGCCACCGAACACGTTCACGCCGCCGATCCGGCGCCCGACCATCGGGTCGTTCGACTGCCCGTAGTGCGCCGGATTGCCGCGGTATGCGACGTCGGTGTCTACGGGGTTGCTGAACTGCAGGCCGAACAGGCTGCCGCCCGGCTGGGTCGCCGCCCACAAGTTCGCGGTGGACAGCGCGAGTCCGGGGATCGCGCCGCCGTCACCCGCAGACAGGCTGAGCGAGTTCGCGGTATTGGCCTTCTGGGCCGAGATCGCGCGGCTGGCCGGCCACTGCGCGTTACGATCTCTGCCCGAGAACGTGACGGCGCACACGATCCCGTCCGCGTTGACGACGGTGGCCCACATGTCGTTCGCGAGACCTGTGTTGCCGGGCCCGACGACTGCAGCCAGCGCGGTCGACAGCGCCGCGTGGCTCGGCAGGCCGGCGCACGCCGCGCCCTTGCCGCCCGCGGCCAGCGCCGGCGGAACCGACGCCAACGCCAGCAGCGCGGCGCCGGCCGCGCCGCGCCACACGCGGGTGATGCGCTTCGAATGGACTCGTGCCATGGTGATTTCCCCTGTGTTGTGAAACGGAACGTGGCCTGCATGCTGGCGGTCCGGAGACCGCCCGCCGTGTGCGGCAACGCCTCGGGAAAGCCCCCACGACAGACCGTCACGCTGCGCCGGTCCTGCCGCGCGCGAGTGGACGCACAGGTCCACACGGACGGCCGGACGAGGACCCGCGAGCGTGCGGGTTCCGTTCGACCTTGCGGACGGCGGCCGTGCAGCGTCTGCGCATCCTCCTCCGTGGATGCGCGATGCGAGTGTGCACTATCGCACGCTGGCCGTGCGCGCGTCGGCGGCGCTTCGGCGCGGCTTGCTGCAGATCGAAACGGTGCCCGCTGGAGGGTGCGCGGCGGGCAGCGGCCTGAGTGTCGGAACATGCGTGTCTGACGGCACCTGCCGGGTCGGCAGTGCAGACGGTTCGGTGAAGTGTCGGAATTCGTCGTGACGTCAGCCGTTGCGTCTTCCGAGAACAAGGCTGGCGACAACACCGATCGCAGCTGCCGATGCCAGCAGGAGAAGCTTGCGCCGGCGCATCTCTCTGGCGACATCTCTCCGTGCAGCGCGGCGTTCGCGAAACTTCCTGGTTCTTCTCTCCCAATCGTCAGCATCTCTGTACAACACCAGTCTCTCGCTATACACGCCGGCATTCAGCCGCCGAGCGAGCGTGAACATGATCTCGACGAGTTCACGGTCGGGATCCTGCGCCTGGACGAATCCGCATGGAAGCATGCTCAGCCTTTGCCGTGGATTTCCGTCAAGATGAGCGAAATGAGAAGGTTCATGGCCTCTGCGCTTGCGTTCCGTCATCGTCAACCGTTGATCGTGAGCCGCCAGATCCCGTGCTTGTTCCAGCCACTCGGCATCATCGATAGGCTCCTCCCTGAAGCCGGGTCTGGCGATGTAGACGAAGTGGCTCATGGGCGGCTGCCGTCCTCAGGGGCATGCGGCGCGAAGCGCGCAACGCTTTGCCGTGCGGGGTTGCCAGTTTACGGGCCAGGAAGATGGGTCCTTCACGGCCACCAGCGTGCCCGCCCCCTCGAGCGCGCTGCTCCTCGCGGCCGCCACTCGCGTGAAGCGCCGAGGGGCGCGGCACACGTCGGAGAGCGTGCCATCATCGGCAGGCCGACGCTGGCGGGTGGGTACAACGTTGCCGGCACACAGGGGCCGGGCTGCGTGCGGCACGTCACCCGTGCGGTGCTCCGCCGCCTGCCCGCCGGGCGGCGCCGCGCACCGGATGCTTCGCGGGCCGCGCGCATGCGTGCAGGGCCCCTCCGCGAACGCTAGCATCGCGCTTCCCCCGACCCACAGAGGACAGCACCATGGCGCGCTACCTGAAGACCGGCATCACCGACGAGGCGCGAGCCGACGCCGACAGCAAGGTTCGTGCGACGGTCGAAGCCATCATCGCCGACGTCGAGAAGCGCGGGGACGCTGCGGTGCGCGAGTACTCGCAGAAGTTCGACAAGTGGGCTCCGGGAGACTTCCGCCTGAGCCGCGAGCAGATCGATGGCTACTACGAGCAGGTGGGCGAGCGCGCGATCGAGGACATCAAGTTCGCGCAGGCGCAGATCCGGGGCTTCGCCGAGGTGCAGAAGGCGGCGCTGCGCGACGTCGAGGTGGAGACGCTGCCGGGCGTGGTGCTGGGGCACAGGAACATCCCGGTGAACAGCGTCGGCAGCTACGTGCCGGGCGGCAAGTATCCGATGGTCGCGTCCGCGCACATGAGCGTGGTGACCGCGAAGGTCGCGGGCGTGAAGCGCATCGCGACCTGCGCGCCGCCGTACCAGGGCGGGCCGAACCCGGCCATCGTGGTCGCGCAGGATCTCGGCGGCGCCGACGAGATCTACTGCCTGGGCGGCGTGCAGGCCGTGGCCGCGATGGCGATCGGCACCGAGAGCATCGCGCAGGTGGACATGCTGGTGGGGCCGGGCAACGCGTTCGTGGCCGAGGCCAAGCGCCAGCTGTTCGGGCGCGTGGGCATCGACCTGTTCGCCGGGCCTACCGAGACGCTGGTGATTGCCGACGACAGCGTCGACGGCGAGCTGTGCGCGGCGGATCTGCTGGGCCAGGCGGAGCACGGCCCGACGTCCCCGGCGATCCTGCTCACCGACTCCGAGCAGCTCGCGAAGGACACCCTCGCCGAGGTCGAGCGCCAGCTCGGCATCCTGGAGACAGGCGAGACCGCGGGCCAGGCGTGGCGCGACCATGGCCAGGTGATCGTCGCCGACGACGTCGAGGAGATGGTGCGCATCGCCGACGCGATCGGCTCCGAGCACGTGCAGGTGATGACGCGCGACCCGCAGTACTTCCTCGACCACATGACCAACTACGGCGCGCTGTTCCTCGGCCCCGAGACCAACGTCTCCTACGGCGACAAGGTGATCGGCACCAACCACACCCTGCCGACGCGCAAGGCGTCGCGCTATACGGGCGGGCTGTGGGTCGGCAAGTTCATCAAGACCTGCACCTACCAGCGCATCAGCGAGGAGGCGTCGGTGAAGGTCGGCGAGTACTGCTCGCGGCTGTGCGCGCTCGAGCACTTCGCCGGGCACAAGGAGCAGGCGGACATCCGCCTGCGGCGCTACGCGGGGATGAACGTGCGCGGGCTGGA
>CBDUCN010000195.1:0-10056 GCA_965365655.1 uncultured Gammaproteobacteria bacterium
GTGCTCAGGCCCTCGGCGGCCATGCCCAGCGTCGCGCGCAGTCCTGCGCCGCCGGCACCGACGACCACGACGTCGTAGGTGTGGTCGATGATGCGGTATCCGTTGCCGTTTGCGTTGCTCATGAGGGGGTCGTCATCCGGAGATTGCGACGCGCAGCACCGCCAGGGCGCTCGCAATGCCCAGCAGCAGCGTCAGGAACTTGAGGAGCACGAGCGATGCGAGCTTCAGGCCCTCGTGGTGCACGTAGTCCTCGATGACCACCTGCAGGCCCAGCATCCCGTGATAGAACAGCGCCAGCACCGACGCGAGCATCAGCACCGCGTTCGTCGGCGAGCGCAGCCAGGCGACCGACTCCGCGTAGCCGAGGCCGCCGAGGCTCGCGACCGAGAATGCGAGCCACAGCATCAGCGGCACGAGCGCCATCGCAGTGACGCGCTGCATCCACCAGTGGTGCGTGCCTTCCTTCGCGGACCCGAGCCCGCGCACGTTGTACAGCGGGGTGCGGTACTTCACGAGCCACCTCCCGCCAGCGCGACGCCCCACACGACCACGGTCAGCACCGCGCTCGCCGCGAGCACCGCCTTGCCCGACGCGTACGCCGTCTCCAGCTCGAACCCGTAGCCGGCGTCCCAGAACAGGTGCCGTACGCCGTTGCACAGGTGGTAGAACAGCGCGTACGTGAACAGGAACATCAGCAGCTTGCCCGGGATGGAGCCGAGAATGGCGCTGGCGGTCGCGAAGCTGTCCGGACCTCCGGCCAGCGCGAGCAGCCACAGCGCGAGCACCACGGACCCTGCGCCGAGCGCGACCCCGGTGGCGCGGTGCGAGATGGAGAGCACCGACGTGAGCTGCGGTCGGTAGACCTGCAGGTGCGGTGACAGCGGGCGGTTGGTCTGATTCATGAGCGTTGTCTCCGGCTCCCCGTGTCGGCGTCGCGCGCCGGTGTCTCCCGGGCGCGGCGGCGTTGCGCACCCCGCCTCGCGTGCCGTCGTGTCACCGCGCAGGCATCGGATGTCGAAGGTACTTTCAACGAACGTGCCGTCGCAACAACATCCATGGCGCGGCGGCGCTAGAAGTCGTAGCAGCGACCGTTGCGCTCCCAGTCGCCGTAGCGCGTGGGTTCGGGCCCCTTCGGACCACCCACCTCGCGCGGGCGGGTCTCGTCGACCGTCTCGGCCACCTCGTCGTCCGGCGTCGCGGTAGTCGCGGGCGGTGATGGTTCGTCTTCGCGCTCGTGCATGGCCCGTGTTTCGTTGTTGTGCAATGCACAAGGAAGTATGCAAGCGCCCCCTGTTCGAGGCAAGCGCGGTGTCTGGCGCGCGAGGCCTTTGCTACCCTGCGCGGGTCACCGGCGGTCGTCGCGCGGCGCGAATCCGCGGCGGCCCGCGTGCGGCGCACGGACGTGCCGCAACGCGGCGAGCGAGGCGGCGCACGGTCGGCGGATGCCGCGCCGGCCATCGGCGCGTCACGCCGCCGGCACCGCCGTGCCGACGGTCCCGATCGCGAGTTTCGAGGAGACACGGATGTCCACTGCCCCCGTCGACTGCCGCCTCGCGCCGAGCGACGCGTACGCGTGGACGGTGCTCCTGGTCACCGGCTTCGCGTGCGTCGCCGTGCTCCTCAGCCGGCTCCCGCTCGCGCCCTGCGTCGCGCTGTGCCTCGTCCTCGCGTCGCTCGCGTCGCGGGAGCTCGCCGAGCACGCGTGGCGCCGCGGCCGCCGCGCGGTGCGGCGCGTGCGCGCGGACGCGGCCGGCTGGTGGCTTCACGACCCGCACGGTCGGGTGTTCGGTCCCGCGCGGGCGGTGGCCGGGCGGATCTGGGCGGGCGGCCTGCTGCTGATCCTGCGCGACGCGCAGGGCGCGCGGCGGCGCCTGCTGCTCGGGCCGGGCGCGCTCGCCGCGGGCGAGCTGCGGCGCGTGCGCGTGCGGGCGTTGGCCGATCTCCGGGGCGGCGCGGGATGAGTGCGCCCGCCGTTCCTGGCGAGGCCGGCGGGCTGTTCGGAGCCGGCGGCCCGCTGGCGCACGCGGTGCCGGATTTCGCGCCGCGCGCCGGGCAGCGCGCGATGGCGGAGGACGTGTCGGCGCTGGTGCGCGACGGCGGCGCGCTGGCCTGCGAGGCCGGCACCGGCACCGGCAAGACGCTGGCCTACCTGGTGCCGCTGCTCCTCGGCGGGCGGCGCGCGATCGTGTCCACCGGCACCCGCAACCTGCAGGACCAGCTGTTCTTCCGCGACCTGCCCCGGGTGCGCGACGCGCTCGCGGCGCGCACCCGGGTCGCGCTGCTGAAGGGGCGCGCGAACTACCTGTGCCTGCACCGCCTGCACGCGCACCTGGAGGCCGGCACCTTCGGCGACCGCCGCATCCCCGGGCACCTGCTGCGCATACGCGCGTGGGCCGCGCGCACCGGCAGCGGCGACATCGCGGAGCTGGACGAGGTCCCGGAAGACGCGCCTGCGTGGCGCTTCGCGACCTCGACCCGCGACAACTGCCTGGGCGCCGCGTGCGCCCACGTCGAGCACTGTCACGTGTTCGCGGCACGCCGCCGCGCCGCGGAGGCCGACCTCGTCGTGGTCAACCACCACCTGCTGCTGGCCCGGCTGACGCTGGCCGAGGAGGGCGCCGATCTGCTGCCCGAGGCCCCGGTCCTGGTGGTGGACGAGGCGCACCAGCTGCCGGAGCTGGCGAGCGAGTTCTTCGGCAGCTCGCTGTCCTCGGCCCAGGTCCAGGAGCTGGCCCGCGACGCGGACCTCGCGCGGCGCACCGAGGCCCAGGACATGCCGGCGCTGTCGACGCTCGCGGACGCCGTGGACCGCTGCTCCCGGGAGCTGCTGATCGCGCTGGAGCCCGCGGCGCGTCGCCTCGCGCTCGCCGAGGCAATGGGGATGAAGCCGTTCCGCGACGCCGTGCCGCGCCTCGCGGAGGCGCTCGCGGAGCTGGCCGCCGCGCTGGCGCCGGTCGCCGAGCGCGGCCGCGCGCTGGCCTCGTGCGCGCAGCGCGCGGCGCAGGTGCAGGCGCGGCTCGAGCTGCTGCGCGACGAGTCCGACGTCGCTCAGCTGAGCTGGGTGGAGCGCCACGCGCGCTCGTTCACCTGGCGGCGCAGCCCCCTCGACGTGGGGCCGCTGCTGGGGCCCCGGCTGGCCGCCCACCACGACGCCATCCTGCTGACCTCGGCGACCCTCGCGGTTGCCGGCGACCTCACCCACTTCACGGCGCGCACCGGGATCGAAGAGTGCCGCCAGGCGATCTATCCGAGCCCGTTCGACTACGAGCGCCAGGCGCTGCTGTACCTGCCGCCGGAGATGCCGGACCCGCGTGCGCCGGACTGGCCGCAGGCGGTCCACGCGTGCGCGGAGGCGGTGCTCGCGGCGAGCCGCGGGCGCGCGTTCGTGCTCTTCACCAGCCACGCGGCGCTGTCCCGCGCGCGCGCGGCGCTGGCGCCCCGGCTGCCGTTCCCGGTGCTGGTGCAGGGTGACGCGCCGCGGGGCCAGCTCCTGGATCGTTTCCGCGACCGGGGCGATGCGGTGCTGCTCGGCACCTACAGCTTCTGGGAAGGCGTGGACGTGCGCGGCGAGGCGCTGTCGTGCGTGATCATCGACAAGCTCCCGTTCGCGCCGCCCGACGACCCGCTGCTGCGGGCGCGCCACGGCGCGCTGCGCGCCGAGGGCCGCGACCCGTTCCTCGAGCAGCAGCTGCCGCACGCGGCCATCGCGCTGAAGCAGGGCGTGGGGCGGCTGATCCGGGACGCCGCGGACCGCGGCGTGGTCGTGATCTGCGACCCGCGTCTGCACGGCCGCGGCTACGGCCGCCGCCTGCTCGACAGCCTGCCGCCGATGCGCCGCACGCGCGACCTCGCGGCGGTGCAGGCCTTCTTCTCGTGCGGTGTCGGCGGCGAGGGCGGGGCGCCGTGAACATCCTCGCGATCGAGACCTCCAGCGACGCGTGCTCCTGCGCGCTATGGCGCCCGGACGGGCTGATCGAGCGCGGCGAGGAGGCGCCGCGCCGCCACACCGCGCTGCTGCTGCCGATGGTGGAGGCCGTGCTGGCGCAGGCCGGCCTGCCGCTCTCGGCGGTGGACCTGCTGGCCTATGGCTGCGGCCCGGGCTCGTTCACCGGCGTGCGCATCGGGTCGAGCGCGGTGCAGGGCCTCGCGCTGGCAGTGGATCGCCCCGTGCTCCCGGTCTCCAGTCTCGCGGCGGTGGCCACGGCCGGCGGCCGTCCCGGCGAGCGGGTGCTGGCGGTGTTCGACGCACGGCTGGACGAGGTGTACCTGGGCGCGTTCACCGTCGGCGAGGGCGGTCTGGCCGAGCCCGTCGCGGACGAGCAGCTTGCGGGTCCGCAGCGGGTCGCGTTGCCCGGTGGCGGGCCGTGGATCGGCGTCGGGCGCGGCTGGGCCGTGCACGGCGCGCGGCTGCGCGAGCGCATCGGCGGGCGCCTCGCGGAGATCCGCGGCGAGGTGCTGCCGTCGGCGGGCGCCGTCGCGCGGCTCGCCGCGGCGGCGGATCCCGCGGACGCGCTGCCCGCCGCGGAGGCGGCGCCGGGCTACCTGCGGCGCGACGTCGCGACGCCGCACGGTGGAGGCGGGGGAACGTGAGCGTGCCGGCGCCCGCCCGCACAACGTGAGCATCTGTCGAGATTCCAGACGCAATCGACTGAACTTCATTACCATGCTGCGGATGTTCAGACGGTTTCCAGGTCCGGCGTCCGGCGCCGCGTGCCGTGTATAGGCCGCTTCCGGCCTTCATCGGGCTGCGCTACGTGCGCGCCCGCAGGCGCAACGGCTTCATCTCGTTCATCAGCTTCTCGTCGCTGCTGGGCATCGCGCTCGGCGTGACGGCGCTGATCACCGTGCTGTCGGTGATGAACGGCTTCGAGCGCGAGGTGCGCACGAAGATCCTGAGCATGACCGCGCACGCGACGATCTCGGGGTTCGACGGCACCCTGCGGGGCGACTGGGCGTCGCTGGAGCGGCGCGCCGAGTCGGCGCCGGAGGTGCTCGGGGCGGCGCCCTACATCCAGCGCGAGGCGATGCTCACCAACGGCAACCTGGTGCGCGGCGCGCTGCTGCGGGGGCTGCTGCCGGAGCGCGAGCCACGGGTCTCGGACATCGAAGGCTTCATGCGCTCCGGCAGCCTCGACCGGCTGCAGGCGGGAAAGTTCGGGGTGATCCTCGGCGTCGGCCTGGCGCGCGCGCTGGCGGCGGACGTCGGCAGCAAGGTGACCGTCGTCGCGCCGCAGGCGGTCGTGACGCCGGCCGGCGTCGCGCCGCGGCTGAAGCGCTTCACGGTCGTCGGCATCTTCCAGGCGGATCACGGCCAGTACGACGGCGGGCTGGCGCTGGTGCACCTCGAGGACGCGGCGCGCCTGTTCCGCTACGACGACGCGGTGGGCGGGCTGCGCCTGAAGCTGGACGATCCGCTGCGCGCACCCGCCGCGAGCCGCGCCGTCGCCGAGCGCCTGGGCGGCGCGTTCTGGGTGGTGGACTGGACGCAGCTCAACGCGAACTGGTTCCGCGCGCTGCAGCTCGAGAAGACGATGATGTTCCTGATCCTCACCCTGATCGTCGCGGTGGCCGCGTTCAACATCGTGTCCACGCTGATGATGGTGGTCACCGACAAGCAGGCGGACGTGGCCATCCTGCGCACGCTGGGCGCGTCGCCGCTGTCCGTGCTCGGCATCTTCGTCGTGCAGGGCTCGGTGATCGGCTTCGCGGGCACGCTGCTGGGCCTGGTGTCCGGGGTCGCGCTGGCGCGCAACGTGGAGACCCTGGTGCCGCGCCTCGAGGCGTTGATCGGCGGCAAGATCCTGCCCGCGGACGTGTACTACATCACCGAGGTGCCGTCGGAGCTGCACTGGGGCGACGTCGGGATGATCACCGGACTCGCGTTCGCGCTCACCGTGCTCGCGACGCTGTACCCGGCGTGGCGCGCGTCGCGCACCCAGCCGGCCGAGGCCCTGCGCTATGAGTGAGCCGGTGGTCGAGTGCCGCGGCCTCGCGCGGCGCTTCCGCGAGGGCGATCTGGACGTCGCGGTGCTGCGCGACGTGGACCTCACGCTGCAGCGCGCGGAGGCGGTCGCGGTCGTCGGCGCGTCCGGCTCCGGCAAGAGCACCCTGCTGCACCTGCTGGGCGGGCTGGACACGCCGAGCGCCGGCGCGGTGAGCGTGCTCGGCGAGCGCATGAGCGCGCTCGGCGAGGCGGCCCGCGGCCGCCTGCGCAACCGGGCGCTGGGCTTCGTGTACCAGTTCCACCACCTGCTGGCCGAGTTCACCGCCCACGAGAACGTCGCGATGCCGCTGCTGGTGCGCGGCGAGCGCCCGGCGCGCGCCGGCGAGCGGGCGGCCGAGATGCTGGCTCGGGTCGGGCTGTCGCAGCGGCTGCGGCACAAGCCCGGCGAGCTCTCCGGCGGCGAGCGCCAGCGCGCCGCGGTCGCGCGGGCGCTGGTCACCGCACCGGCGGCGGTGCTGGCCGACGAGCCCACCGGCAACCTGGATCGCGCGAACGCCGAGCGCATCGGGGACCTGCTGCTGGAGCTCAATCGCGACCTGGGCACCAGCCTGCTGGTGGTGACGCACGACCCGGCGGTCGCCGGGCGCATGCAGCGCACCCTGCACCTGGAGGACGGCCGGCTGCGGGCGCCGCCGCCGGACGGCGCGCCCGCCGCCGCGGGGGACGCCTGACCCGGCGCCGGCGACAGGCGCGGCGGGTCGGGGCGCGCCGGCTGACGGCGCGCCGGGCGCGCATCGGCACGCTCGTGCGGGCAGTCACCCGGTGATTGCTTTCCCTGCTGCGCGCGGGATGCCGCCCCGCGCCGAGTCCGTGCATCGGGCGCCTGCGTGCGCGATGCACGCGGGAGCATGTGCCTGCCGGATGCGGGCCGGCGGAGGACGGCGTTCCTCACCAGCCCGCTGCTAAGCTTGAGTGCAGCCGCGCCGGGGCACGGATTGCCCGGGCACGGCCTCCGAATGGACTCGGAGCCAGGTCTTGGCGGCAAGGACGATCGCCTTCGCGCTCGGCGCGCTGTTCTGTCACGCGCTCGAGATCCTCCCCGACCCGCTGTACGCGGGCCTCGCGCCGTTGCTGCTGCCGGCGGCGCTGGCCGGCGCGCGCGTCGCCGTGCCGGCCGCGTTCTGCCTGGGACTGGCCTCGACGGTGTTGCACGCGCACCCGCGCCTCGACGCGCGGCTGCCGGCGGAGCTGCACGGCGTGGAGCTCACGGTGCAGGGGCGCGTGACGGGCGTGCCGCGTGAGGGTGGCGGGCGCATCGGGTTCCGCCTGCTCCTCGACGCGGTTCCCGGGGCGCCGGCACGCGTCGACGCGCGCTGGCGCTGGCGCGGCTGCCGGCTCGCGCTGGGCTGGTACCGCCCGCCCGACACCGCGCGCCTCGTGGCCGGCGAGCGCTGGCAGATGCGGGTGCGGCTGCGCCCGCCGCGCGGGCTGCGCAACCCCGGCGGCTACGACCGGGAGCACCGGGCGCTGCGCGACGGCCTGTGCGCGGTGGGCTACCTGCGCGACGCGCCGCCGCCGCGGCGCCTGGAGGCGGCGGGGCCGGGCATCGACACGCTGCGCCAGCGCATCGCGCAGCGGCTGCGCGACACGCTCGCCGGGCTGCCTGCGGCGGGCGTGGTCGAGGCGCTCGCGGTGGGCCTGCGCGACGGCGTGACGGCGGAGCAGCGGGTGCTGCTGCAGCGCACCGGCACCGCGCACCTGATGGCCATCTCCGGGCTGCACGTGGGGCTGGTCGCGGGCCTGGGGCTGGGGCTGGGCGTGCTGCTGTCCCGCGCGCTGCCGGGGCTCGTGCCGTGGCTGCCGGCCGCCCACCAGGGCGCGCTGGCGGCGCTCGCGGCGGCGACCGGCTACGCCGCGCTGTCCGGCTTCTCGGTGCCCACGCAGCGCGCCCTGGTGATGCTCGCCGTGCTGCTGGCCGCACGGCTCGCGCGGCGCAACGTGCGCCCGGCCGACGGCCTCGCGCTGGCGCTGCTGCTGGTGCTGCTCGCGGATCCGCTCGCGGTGCTGGATGCCGGGACCTGGCTGTCCTTCGCCGCCGCCGCCGGGCTGCTGTTCGCGCTAGACCTTCGCGGCGCCTCCGGCCCCGGCGGATCGCTGCGCCGGGTGGCGGGTGACGCGCTGCGGGTGCAGGCGGCCGCGTGCGTCGCGCTGCTGCCGCTGACCGTGCTCGGCTTCGGCTTCCAGTCGCTGTCGGCGCCGCTGTGCAACCTGATCGCGGTGCCGGTGACCGGGCTGCTGGTGGTGCCGGCGACGCTGCTGGGCACCGCGCTGGACCCGCTGGCGCCGGAGGCCGCCGGCGCGCTGCTGCGCGCGGCCGCGCACGTGATGGGGGTGCTGCTGGAGGTGCTGGCACGGCTGCCGGGCGGCGACCGCGTGCTGGTGCCGGCGGCGGCCCCCGGGCCGTTCGCGCTGCTGGCGGCGGTCGCCGGCGCCGCCCTGCTGCTGTCCGGGATCGGCGTGCGGGCCGCGGCCGCCGGGCTCGCGCTGCTCGCGCCGCTGCTGCTGCCGTGGCCGGCGGCGCCCGCGGACGGCGTCCTGCGGCTGCAGGTGCTGGACGTCGGCCAGGGGCTCGCGGCCGTCGTGCGCAGCGCCGGCCACGTCCTGGTGTTCGATGCGGGGCCGGGCTGGGGGCCGCGTGCGGATGCCGGCAGCCACGTGGTCGCGCCGGCGCTGCGCCGCGAGGGCGTCGCCGCGGTCGACCTGCTGGTGGTCAGCCACCATCACGACGACCACGCGGGCGGCGTCCCGGGGCTCACCGCGGCGCTGCCGGTGCGCGCCCGCCTGGGCGAGGGCGCCGCGACGCCGTGCCGCGCGGGACAGGGGTGGTCGTGGGACGGTTACCGCTTCGACGTGCTGCACCCGCGCGCGGGCGGGCGCCACGGCAACGACGCGTCGTGCGTGCTGCGGGTGAGCGGTCCGGGCGGGAGCGTGCTGCTGCCGGCGGACATCGAGGCGGGCGTGGAGCGGCGCCTCGCGCGCGACGATCCGCACGCGCTGCGCGCGGACGTGCTGCTGCTTGCGCACCACGGCAGCGCGACGTCCTCCGATCCCGCGTTCCTGGACGCGGTGCGCCCGCGCGTCGCGATCGTGTCCAGCGGTCACCGCAACCGCTTCCGCCACCCCGCGCCCGCCGTGCTGGAGCGCGTGCGCGCGCGCGGCGCGGCGGTGCTCGACACGGCGTGCAGCGGCGCGCTGCGCATCGAGCTCGCGCCGGGGGTGCCGCCGCGGGTCGCGGCGTGGCGCGACGCAGAGCGGCGCTTCTGGCACGTTCGTGACGCGGGCGAGCACTGCCGCACCGACGCGCGCGCCGCGCCCGTGCCGTGACCGTCCCGGACTCGCTGCGTTCCCCACGTTCCAGCGGGATGCACTTTTCCGCCAGCCTGATACAGTCGCGCCGGTCTCACGCGGAGGGCATGGATCGTTGCTCGAACTGGTGAAAGCGGGCGGCTGGCTGATGGTGCCCATCCTGCTGTGCTCGGTGGTCGCGATGGGGATCATCGCGGAGCGGTTCTGGACGTTGCAGAGCCGTCGCATCGCGCCGCGCAATCTCGCGGCGCAGGTCTGGCAGTGGGCCCACGCGGGTGAGCTGGACAGCGCCCGCCTGAAGCAGCTCCGGGAGGGATCCCCGCTCGGGCGCATCCTGGCTGCGGGGCTGAGCGCCCGCGATCTGGACCGCGACCTGATGAAGGAGCAGATCGAGGACGTGGGCCGCCACGTGGTGCACGACCTCGAGCGCTACCTGAACTCCCTCGGCACGATCGCGTCGATCACGCCGCTGCTGGGCCTGCTGGGCACGGTGATCGGAATGATCAAGGTCTTCGCGGTGATCACCACGCGCGGCGTGGGCGACGCCGGCGTGCTGGCCGGCGGCATCTCCGAGGCACTGGTGACCACCGCCGCCGGCCTCACCGTCGCGATCCCGAGCCTGATGTTCTACCGCTACTTCCGCGGACGGGTGGATGCGCTGGTGGTGACGATGGAGCAGGAGTCGCTGAAGATGGTGGAGGCGCTGCACGAGGGCGAGCTGCCGCCGCAGGTGGGCAGGGACTGAG
>CBDUCN010000196.1:0-9970 GCA_965365655.1 uncultured Gammaproteobacteria bacterium
CGGCGAGCCGGGCGCCGGCGCGAGCGGCCTGGTGATCGTTCCGCTGACGCACCAGTCGGTGCAGCTCGGCGCGATCACCCTGCACACCGCGCTGTCCGGCGAGGCCGACGATCCGGAGAAGCACAAGCTGCTGCAGAACGTCGGCCGCCACCTGGGCATGGCGATCGCGAAGGCGAGGGTGGACCGGGAGTCCAAGCAGCTGTCCATCATGCACGAGCGCACGGCCATCGCGTGCGAGCTGCACGATTCCCTGGCCCAGACCCTGCTCAGCCTGCGCTATCAGACCGAGACGCTGGCCGATTCCATCCGCTCGGGCGCCGGGGATCAGGCGCGGCGCGAGGTGAGCCGGATCCGCAACACCCTCGGCGAGGCGAATACCGAGCTCAGGGAGCTGATCGCGAACTTCCGCGCTCCGATGGTGGGGCGCACGCTGCTCGACGCGCTGGAGGACCTCGTCGAGCGCTTCCGCCGCGAGAGCGGCATCGCCATCTACCTGCAGGTGGACGGCGCCGCGCCGGTGCTCGGCGAGGGCTCGAAGCTGCAGATCGCGCGCATCGTCGGCGAGGCGCTCGCCAATGCCCAGCAGCACAGCCGCGCGAAGACGGTGCGGGTGCTGCTGCAGCGCCGCGGCGACGACCGCTTCGAGGTGCTGGTCGAGGACGACGGCGTGGGGATCGCGCCCGGCGCGCGCGAGCGCAGCCCCGGTGAGCACATCGGGCTCGCGGTGATGGCGGAGCGGGCACGCTGGCTCGGCGGCACGCTCGGCATCGAGAGCGAGCCGGGCGAGGGGACCCGCGTGCACCTGGGCTTCCGCGCCGCCGTGTCGCCCGCCCGCGGAACCGCTGCCGGTGTGTCCTGACACGCCGCCCGGGCGCCGGGCCGCCGACGCCCCGTGACGCCGCGACCGCACGTGGAGCCCTCGCCGGCGCTCCCCGGCGTCGACGCCGGAGCCGTGCTCCATGCCCGCTGAGACGCCGTCCGCGCGCGCGCCGTTGCGGGTGCTGATCGTCGACGACCACACCCTGTTCCGCAGCGGCCTGACGGAGCTGCTCGAACGCCGCGGGATCGAGGTGTGCGCGGCGGTGGGTGACGGCGAGGAGGGCATCGCGGCCGCGAAGGCGATGGCGCCGGACGTGATGCTGCTGGATCTGCGCATGCCGCAGATCGACGGCCTGACGGTGCTCGAGCGCCTGCACGCGGAGCTGCCCGAGCTCGCGGTGGTGATCCTGACCACCAGCAGCCAGGAGCGTGACCTCGTGGACTGCCTGCGCGCCGGCGCGCGCGGCTACCTGCTCAAGGACATGGAGCCCGAGCAGCTCATCGAGTCGTTGCACGAGACGCTGAGCGGCAAGACGGTGGTGGCGCCGCCGATGACGGGCGTGCTCGCGCGGGTCGTGAAGGGTGACGAGATCGCCGGCGGGCGCAGCGACCGCTTCTCCGCGCTGACGCCGCGCGAGATGGAGATCCTGTGCCATCTCGCCGAGGGGCGCAGCAACAAGCTCATCGCCCGCGAGCTCGGGATCACCGACGGCACGGTGAAGCTGCACGTGCGCTCGATCCTGCGCAAGCTGGAGGTGCAGTCGCGCGTCGAGGCGGCGGTGATGGCGGTGGAGGCGCGGGTCTGCCAGCGCTGAGCTCGTGACTCTTCGACCGCGCGTGCCGCGACACCGCGCGGCGCGCGCACTCAGCCTGCCGGCTAGCCGTCCGCGGCGCGCGGCCGTGCGCCGTCCTCGAACGCCGAGCCGTGCGCCGGTGCGGGCGCGTACCACTCGAGCCGGCTGCGCAGGGTCACGACGTCGCCGACGATGATCAGCGTCGGCGCGCGCGGCTTCTCGCGCTCCACGACCCGCGGCAGCGTCTGCAGCGAGCCGACGTGCACGCGCTGCGCATCGGTGGTGCCCTGCTCGACGAGGGCGGCCGGCGTGGATGCGGGCAGGCCTCGCCGGATCAGCTCGGCGCAGATCCCGGTCAGTCCGACCAGGCCCATGTAGACCACCAGCGTCTGGTTCGGGCGCACGACCGAATCCCAGTCGAGGTTCACGCGCCCGTCCTTCAGGTGCCCGGTGACGAACACGCAGGACTGCGCGTGGTCGCGGTGGGTGAGCGGGATCCCGGCGTACGCGGCGCAGCCGGACGCCGCGGTCACGCCCGGCACCACCTGGAACGGGATGCCCTGCGCCGCGAGGGTCTCGATCTCCTCGCCGCCGCGGCCGAAGATGAACGGGTCGCCGCCCTTCAGGCGCACCACGCGGTGGCCCTCCAGCGCGAGGCGGGCGAGCAGCGCGTTGATGTCCTCCTGCGGCAGCGCGTGGCTGCCGCGCGACTTCCCGGCGTAGATGCGCGTCGCGTCGCGGCGCGCGAGGTCCAGCACGCGGGTGGACACGAGCCGGTCGTAGACGATCACGTCGGCCTGCTGCAGCAGGCGCAGCGCGCGCAGGGTCAGCAGGTCCGGCCCGCCCGGGCCCGCACCCACCAGCGCCACCTCGCCCACGCGCGGGCGTGCGGCGCCGGCGACGGCGCCCTCCAGCGCGCGTTCCGCCGCGTCGCGGGCCTCCGCCTCGCGCCCCGACATCACGAGGTCGGCGACCGGTCCGTCGACGAAGTCCTGCCAGAAGCGGCGGCGCTGTGCGCCGTCCGCGAGTCCGCGGGTGACGCGCCCGCGAAGCTCCCGCGCGAGCGCCGCGAGGCGGCCGATCTGCGGCGGCAGCAGCGTCTCGAGCTGGGTCTTGAGCTTGCGCGCGAGCACCGGCGCGGCGCCGCCGCTGGAGATCGCGGCGACCACCGGCGAACGGTCCACGATGGTCGGCGTGATCCAGGTGCACAGCGCGGGGTGGTCCACGACGTTCACCGGAATGCCGCGCTCGCGCGCCAGCGCGGCGACCCGGGCCAGCGCCTCGCCGTCCTCGCCGGCGGCGATCGCGAGCCGCGCGCCGTCCAGGTCTCCCGGCTCGAAGCCGCGCGCGATCCATGCGATCTCGCCCGCGTCCGCGAGCGCCCGCAGCTCCGCGACCAGCTCCGGTGCGACCACGGTCACCGCGGCGCCGGCGCGGCGCAGCAGGTCCACCTTGCGCTCTGCCGCCTCGCAGCCGCCGACCACCAGGCACGGCTCGCCGGCGAGCTTCATGAAGATGGGGAAGTAGTCCATTCGGGATTTCAGCGGATCGGCACGCACGCCCGGCGTGGCCACGCCACGACTGTGCGCCGGCCCGCCGGCGCGGGCAATAGACCCTCCGGGATAGGGCCCGCGGGCGCCCGGCGGCGCGTGCGCCGCGAGCCCGCGGCGCTGCGCGGGGCCGCTGCCGCGCGGTCGATGAACACGCCGCGGCGGATCTGGTATAGATCGCCGTCGCAGGCCCTGGTGCACCGCCGTCCATGCCCTACTTCGTCTACGAGCTGAGTCCCCCGCGGTCGCTGAAGCGGCTCGAGTGCTTCCAGAACTATCGGGAAGCGCGCGCCGCCGCGCGCGCGCTGCGCCAGGCGCTGCCCGCGGACAGCGGCCGCAGCGTGCGCGTGATCTTCGCGGCCGACGAGGCGCAGGCCGAGGCGCTGCTGCGCGAGAAGCGCGAGCCGCGGCCGCTGGGCGAGGATGCGTAGGGCCGCGTGGATGACGGGACCGGCCGTTCGGGAACGCGGCGCATGACGGTGGACGCCGACCAGGAGCTCGACGCCACCGGGCTCAACTGCCCGCTGCCGCTGCTGCGCACGAAGAAGGCGCTGGAGCGCATGCGCAGCGGACAGCTGCTGCGCGTGGTCGCCACCGATCCGGCGTCGGTCAGGGACTTCGACGTGTTCGCGCACCAGACCGGCTGCTCGCTGCTCGAATCCAGCGAGGCGGACGGCAAGTTCCACTTCCTGCTGCGCAAGCGCTAGCCGGCTGGCGAAGAACGCAGTTCTTCACCGGCCGGCGCGGCGCCGGGTCCGGCGCCCGCGGCCGCGCGGGCCGGTGCGCGCTCAGGCCGCCGCGGCGCTCGCCCCTGCGGCCGCGTCGCGGTGCGCCGCGAGGGTCGTCGCCGGCAGCGGATCCCCGGTCTCCACCGGGGTGTCCTCGCGGTTGCCCCACTGCGCCCAGGAGCCCGGGTAGGCGCGCACCCGCGGGTAGCCCAGCGCGCGCAGCACGACCCAGGTGTGCGACGACCGGTGGTGGGTCTGGCAGTGCACGATCACCTCGCGGTCCGGGGTGACGCCGCGCGACTCGAGCATCTCGCGCAGCGCCGACTCGGGCTTCAGGCGAAGCAGTCGCGCGCGGTCCATGGTCGCGGTCCACTCCAGGTGCGCCGCGCCCGGAATGTGCCCGCCCCGCGCCGCCCGCACGTCGTCGCCGCGGTACTCGGCCCCCGAGCGCACGTCCAGGATCACGCTGTCGGGGTCGTCGATGCGCTCGCGCACCTCGTCGGTGTCCAGCCACGCGCCGCGCGACGCGCGCGCGCGGTAGTCCGACCGGACCGCGGGCTCGAAGCCCTCGCGGGTCGGCAGGTCCTCGGCCAGCCAGGCGCCCAGCCCGCCGTCGAGCAGCGACAGGTGCCGGTGCCCGAGCACCGCCAGGGTCCACAGCAGCCGTCCGGCCCAGCCGCCGCCCTCGTCGTCGTAGGCCACGACGTGGCGCTCCGGCGTGAGCCCGATGGCCGACAGCACCTCCGACAGCCGGAGGTCGTCGGGGAGCAGGCCCGTGGCCGGCGGCTCGCCCGCGAGCAGCGCCTTCGGATCGAGGTGCACGGCGCCCGGCACGTGCACGTCCTCGTGCACATCGCGCGGGCACAGGTCCACGATCAGCAGCCGCGGGTCGTCGAGGCGCGCGGCGAGCACCCCCGGGTCGACGACGGTGGGGAGGGCTTCTTGGCTGCGGTGGCTCATCGGTGGAGGCTCCGGCGGAGGACACGGGGCGCCTGAGGCGCGAAGGCGTGCGAATCTACCCCCCGCGTGCTGCCGGACGGAAAGAACCATCTGCCATATGGCTATGCCGGGGCGCACGGCGGCGTCCTCGCGGCGGCCGCGCCATGCTAGATTTTGTCGCGGGCCGATCTTCCGGGCGCCGCATCGGCGCCTGCACACGACGCGGGAGGATGCGGATGGCGGACTCGATGGAGCGGATACTGAATCCCGGCGCGGCCGGCGAGCCCCCGGCGGGCTTCGCGCACGCGCCCCCGGGCTGGAGCCCCGACGTGGCGCGCGCGCGCGCGGCCGACGAGGGCCTGGAGCTGACCGAGGAGCACTGGGAGGCGGTGCGCGCGATCCACGAATACTGTGATCGCCACCCCGAGGGCGTGAACGTGCGCGAGCTGCACGACGCGCTGGGCGAACGCTTCCACGCCCGCGGCGGGATGCGCCACCTGTACCTGCTGTTCCCGGGCGGGCCCGTCGCGCAGGGCTGCCGGATGGCCGGGGTCGCGGCGCCCGCGGGTGCGGTGGACCGCGGCTTCGGCAGCGTGCAGTAGGCGCGAGCGGCGCGTGACCGGCGGCGATCGCGCCGCCGGCCGAGCCGGGCACGGCGCCTGCGCGCCCCGGCGTGCGCCGTCACGCCTGGCCGACGACCCCTCGCAGCGCGCCCGACAGGCTGCCTCGCTCGAGGTAGTGCACGCCCAGCACGCCGCCGCCGACGATCGCGGCGGTCGCGATGAACGACCCGGCGGCCAGCGTGGACACGCCGGACATGCCCTGGCCCACGGTGCAGCCCAGCGCGAGCACGCCACCGACGCCCATCAGCGCGCCGCCGGCGAGGTAGCGGCGCAGGTCGTGCAGGTCCTCGAACGCGCGCAGCTCGAAGGTGCCGGAGAGCACCGCCGCGGCGAACGCCCCCAGCAGCACGCCACCGACCGTCGCGATGCCGAAGGTGACGTAGCTCCCGGTGTAGAGCATCAGGTACTGCAGCGCGTCGCCGGTGGGCGCGACGAAGCGCAGCGACGTGAGCGGCTGCGGCTCGAACTCGTCCGCGCCGAGCACGCCGGTCACGAGCCAGCCCGCGCCGATCAGCAGCCCGAGGGTCGTGGACGCGAACAGGTAGCGGTGCGCGCGCCGGAAGCGCGGATCGCGCAGCGCGAGCGCGGCGAGTCCGGCGGCCACGACGGCGGCGACGATCCCGCGGGCCGTGGCCGGAGCGAGGCCGCTCGCGGCGGCGAGCAACGCGCCGAGGCCGCTGTCGGACAGGCCCAGCACCGAAAGGTCCACGGTCGTCGCGTCGCTCCACCACGCGCGGGCGGGCGCCAGCACGCCGCGCATCGCGACGTAGCCGCAGATGCCGATGGTCGCGACCGTGATCAGCGCGCGCAGATCGCCGCTGCCCGCGTTGACCAGGCTGCGGCTGGCGCAGCCGCACGCGATCACCATGCCGAAGCCGAACATCAGCCCGCCGGCGACGAGGCCGCCGAGCGGCAGCGACGCGCCGCGGAAGAAGCTCTGCGACAGGTCGACGAGGCCGGCGGCGTCCAGGGCCTGCGACGACAGAACGGCCACCGCGATGGCCAGCATCCAAGCCCGCATGCGCTCGAGATCGCCCTTCAGCGCATAGTCTGCGACCGCCCCCATGATGCAGTAGTTCGTGCGCTGCACGATCGCGCCGAATGCGCCGCCGATGGCCAGCCCCCCGGCGATGGTGGCGAGTTGCGTGGACTCCACCGGCTCCTCCTGCCTCCCGTGGTGGAGGCGCTCGCGGTGCATGTCAAAATGTAGAGGCTGGCCGTGCCGACCACAATGCGCACGCACGCGTCGTGTCGCGCCAGCCGGGCACCGTCGTCGCGAGGAGCAGCGCATGGATGACAAGCCACCCCGTTCCTTCAGGCGCGCCCGCGCCGCGAAGGCGGTGACGGAGGCCGAGCTCAGCCGGCGGCGGTTCATCCGCGGCGGCGCCGGCGCGGCCGGCGGCCTGCTCGCCGCCGGCGCGCTGCCCGCGGCGCTGGCGACCGGCAATCCCGCGCACCTGCCGCCCAACGTGCCGCCGTGGACGCGGGGCCTCGGCGCGGACGTGGACGCCCACCCGTACGGCCTGCCCTCGCCGCACGAGGCACACGTGGTGCGGCGCGGCGTCGAGTGGCTGACCCCGACGCGCGAGTCGTCGGTGAACTTCACGCCGCTGCACGCCCTCGACGGCATCATCACCCCCAACGGCCTGTGCTTCGAGCGCCACCACGGCGGCGCGCCGGTGATCCCGCCCGAGGACCATCGCCTGATGGTGCACGGCCTCGTGGACCGGCCGCTGCTGTTCACGGTGGACGACGTCGCCGCGTTTCCGCCCGAGAGTCGCTTCCACTTCCTGGAGTGCGCCGCCAACGGCGGCATGGAGTGGCGCGGCGCGCAGCTCAACGGCTGCCAGTACACCCACGGCATGCTGCACTGCGTGCAGTACACCGGCGTGCCGCTGAAGACGCTGCTCGCGGAGTGCGGGGTCAAGCCATCGGCGAAGTGGCTGCTCGCCGAGGGCGCCGACGCCGCGGCGATGAGCCGCAGCATCCCGCTCGACAAGGCGATGCGGGACTGCTTCGTCGCGTACTCCATGAACGGCGAGCGCCTGCGCACGGAGCAGGGCTACCCGATCCGGCTGCTGGTGCCCGGCTGGGAGGGCAGCCTGTGGGTGAAGTGGCTGCGCCGCATCGAGGTCGGTGACCGGCCGTGGCACCACCGGGAGGAGACCTCGCGCTACACGGACCTGCTCGCGAACGGCAAGGCGCGGCAGTTCAGCTTCGTGATGGAGGCCAAGTCGGTGATCACCCGCCCGAGCCCGGAGGTCGCGATGCGCCGGCGCGGGCGCCAGGTGCTCACGGGGCTCGCGTGGTCCGGGCGCGGCGCGATCAGCCGCGTGGACGTGTCGCTGGACGGCGGGCGCAGCTGGCACCCGGCGCGCCTGGACCCGCCGGTGCTGCCGAGGTGCCTCACGCGCTTCTACTTCGAGTGGGAATGGAACGGCGAGCGGGTGTACCTGCAGAGCCGGGCGATGGACGAGACCGGCTACGTGCAGCCTCATGCTCAGGCGCTGATCGACGCGCGGGGGCTGAACTCCGTGTACCACAACAATGCGATCCAGACGTGGCTCGTGGAGCCGTCCGGCGAGGTCGAGAATGTACGCCTCGGCTGAGCGCTCGCGGCTGGCTGATGACGCGCGCCGCGCGTGCGCGGCGGCGTCGTGGCCCCTGCGGGCTCGCGCACGCCGCGACGGCCGTCAGGGCGCGTGCGCGCACCCGCGCGCCGTGCCGGCATCGCGCGGCCAAGGCCCCGCGGCCGGCCGGCACGTCACGCGCCGCGGGCGCGGCGCGGCCCGCTGCGCCGCCGCGCTGCTGGCCGCGGCGCTGTACGCCGGCGCTGCGCCGGGCGCAGACACGCGCTTCGGGCTCGGGACGCCCGCCACGGCGGAGCAGATCGCGGGCTGGGACATCGACGTGCGCCCGGACGGGCACGGGCTGCCGCAAGGGCAGGGCACGGCGCGCCAGGGCGAGGACCTCTACGCGCGCCGCTGCGCTGCGTGTCACGGTGAGTTCGGCGAGGGGCGCGGGCGCTTTCCCGCGCTGATGGGCGGGCAGGGCACGCTCGCGAGCCAGCGACCGGTGAAGACCATCGGCAGCTTCTGGCCGTACGCGAGCACGCTGTTCGACTACATTCGTCGCGCCCAGCCTTTCGGCCACGGGCAGAGCCTGTCGCACGACGAGGTCTATGCGCTCACCGCGTACCTGCTGAACCTGAACGATCTCGTGGGCTTCGACGAGGTGCTCGACGCCGCGCGGCTGACCGCCGTGCGCATGCCGAACCGCGACGGCTTCGTCGACGACGACCGCCCGGACGTGCCGTCGGGCGAGCCGTGCATGCGCGCGTGCCGCGGCGAGGTGTCGGTGACGGGCCGGGCGTCCGAGGTCGGCGTCACGCCGCGGGACGGGACGGACGAGCCGCAGCGCTAGTACCCTGGCACAGGGACGTGTCGGCAGGGGCAGGAACCGGTCACGCGAGCGGTCGACGCATGTTCGGGCGGCTGACCGCATCCTGCACGAAGCGAGTCCGGATCGGGTGCGACGCCGAACTCGGACAGCCTGTCAGGCCTGCACCGTTGCATCGCGGCCGCCGCCGTGGCGGCGGTGCGCTACCGGCCGCCGGCGGCGGCGCGGTTCAGGCGGCCGCGGTGGCGGCCGCGCGTGCGGCGAGCGCCGGCGCGCAGTACAGGTCGAACAGCAGGTCGATCACCCGTCCGGCCTCGTTGCTGGCCAGGCTGTAGTGCACCACCTTGCCGTCGCGGCGCGTGCTGACGAGGTCGTCCGCCCGCAGGCGCGCGAGCTGCTGCGACAGGGTGGGCTGGCGGATCCCGAGGATGTCCTCGAGCTCGCCGACGCACTTCTCGCCGTCGGCCAGGATGCACAGGATCATCAGGCGATCCTGGTTGGAAAGCGCCTTCAGCAGGCGCGACGCCTGCTCGGAGCTCTCGCGCATGACCGCCAGATCACCCGCGTCTTCGCGACCGGTGGGGCCCATCATCCTCTCGGCGTCACTCGCACTCGATCGGGAATCCTATCGTACGGGGGGGCGCGGTGGACAGACCCGCCGGCCGCGCCCGCGGCCGCAACGGGCGACGGCCGGCCGCAGAGCGCGTCTTCCGCGCGGCGGCGTGGATACGCGCCGGATGCGTTTTTTCGCCATCCTGCTACCCTTGCCCGGCTGAACCGTTCGATGGTGGCCCGCTCCGGTCCCCTCGCATCGCCAGATCGTGAACCCCGTCAGGCCCGGAAGGGAGCAGCGGCAGCGGTCGATGCGAGTGCCGGGGTGTGGCTGGTGCGGGCCGCCGCCTTCCTTATGCCCGGAATTCGCCATCCTGGCGAATCCGGGCTCGCCGCGCCGAAGACGCGGTCTCCGGCTTGCTCCGTGCGCCGCGCACTGCGTGCGCGCCGCACGCCGGCACGTCCGTGTGCCGGAGGGGCGCTTCATGACGCCGTGGCGGAATTCGCCATCCTGGCGAATCCGGGCTCGCTGCGCCGAAGACGCGGTCTCCGGCTTGCTCCGTGCG
>CBDUCN010000197.1:0-9967 GCA_965365655.1 uncultured Gammaproteobacteria bacterium
ACCGCGACGGTGTCGGCCGCCGGCACCCAGTCGCTCGACGTGACGCCGCTCGTCGTCGCGTGGGCATCGGGCACGCAGCCGAACCACGGCCTGCTGCTGCTGGGCGCGGGCGGTTTCCAGGCCGACTTCACGAGCAGCGAGGGCGCGGACGTCGCGAGCCGCCCGGAGCTGACCGTGACCTACACCTGCACCTGCGGCGCGCCGTGCGTGCCGGCGACATATCAGGCGGTGTCGCGTCCGGAGGCGTCGGACGACGACGCCGAGCAGCGCGGCGACGGCTCGATGTACCTGAACAGCAGCGACCTGGAGCTGGTCGAGGACGGCGCCGACAACCAGACCGTCGGCATCCGTTTCCCGGGCCTCGCGGTGCCGTCCGGTGCCGAGATCGTCAGTGCGACGGTCGAGTTCGCGGTCGACGAGACCGGCGCCGATCCGACCACGGTGACCTTCGCCGGCGACGCGGCGGACGACGCGGCCGCGTTCGGCAGCGCGGCCAACGACATCACCTCGCGTACGACCACCGCGGACGCGGTCACGTGGAGCGAGCCGCCGTCGTGGGACACGGTCGGCGACGCGAAGCTGACGCCCGACCTGCGCACCGTCGTGCAGGAGGTCGTGAACCGCCCCGGCTGGGCCAGCGGCAACGCGCTGGTGCTGATCGCGTCGGGCTCCGGGCGGCGCACCGCGGTCGCGTGGGATCTCGACCCGCTGAAGGCCCCGCTGCTGCGCGTCGAGTATCGCGGCGCGGCGCCGGCGTTCCCGGACAGCTACGTCGATCGCTTCGAGTCCGACAGCTGCGACCCGGCGGTGGACTACGCGAACAGCGACGGCACGCTGGGCTGGAGCACCGAGCAGTGGGCCGAGTCCGGCGACGCGGGCGGCGACCCGTGCGCCGGCGCGGTGCGCCTCGAGCCGGACGGCGACGACCGCTCGCTGCGCCTCGCCGGCTCCGGCAATGCGCTGGAGCGCGCGCTGAACCTCGCCGGCGCGACCTCGGCGGTGCTGCGCCTCGACTACCGCCGACAGGCGCTGGACGACGCGGCCGATCACGTGGTCGTCGAGATGAGCGGCAACGGGCTCGGCTGGACCGAGGTCGGGCGGCTGGAAGGCCCCGGCACCGACACCGGCTACCGCCGCTTCCACGCGGACGTGACCGCGTTCGCGGCCGCCGACGCGCGGCTGCGCCTCCGCACGTCCGGCCTCGGCGACACCGGCGCCGGCGAGGACCTGGTGCTCGTCGACAACGTGCGTGTCGCGTCCGACGCGGCCGGCGGCGGCGGGTGCGTCGGCACGCTGGTCGACGACTTCGAGGCCGGCGGCTACGCCGGCAGCGGCGGCAACGTCGCGTGGTCCGGGCCGTGGACCGAGATCGGCGAGAGCGACGGCGCGGTGACCGGCAGCGTGACGGTCGGCCCGTTCGCCGGCAGCCAGGCGCTGAAGGTATCGAACGCGAACATGGGCGCGTGGCGCGGCGCCGACCTGTCGGCGTTCACGACCGCGACGCTGGAGTTCAGCTACCGCCGCGACAGCCTCGACAAGAAGGCCGAGGAGGTGCGGGTGGAGGTGTCCTCGAACGGCGGCGCGAGCTGGACCCAGCTCGCGTTCCTCGACGGCGCGGCAACCGACCCGGACTGGCTGACGCTGAGCTACGACGTCAGCGCGTACATCGGAACCGATACGCGGATCCGGATGTCCAGCTCCTCCCAGATGGCCGCCGACGACGCGGTGCTGTTCGACGCGGTGTCGATGTGCCTGGAGTGACGCACACGAAACGTCGCGCGACGCGGATCCCGCGCGATGCGGGTCCTGCGCGACGCGCGCGGTACTCGGCGATGCGCGAGATCGGCTTCGTGCTGCTGCCGGTCACGCTGCTGCTCGCGGTGATCGCCGCCGCCGCGTGGATGGTCAGCCGCGAGGGCGCCGCCGGCGCCGGGCGGGTGGTGCGCGCCGAGGAGGCGCACCTCGCGCGCTACGTCGCGGAGGCCGGGCTGGCCCACGCCGAGTGGGCGGCGGGCACGGCGTCGTGCGCCGGGTACGCCCTGCCCGACACCGCGTTCGGCGCGCACGTGTACAGCGCGGTGTTCACGCCGTCCTTCGGCTCGCCGGTGTCCATCGCGGCGACCGCGACCCTGGCCGGGGGTACGCAGCGCACCGTCAGCCGCCGCGGCGTGCCGATGTACGAGCCGGCCCAGAGCGTCTCGATCCAGCCCGACGCGGCGGCCGGCAACGACACCTTCCTCGACCAGTGGTTCGCCGATACGCCGAAGGGCAACGCGCTGCGCCTGGAGTCCAGGGACGTCTCGGGCGCCAACGCGCTGCGCCCGCTGCTGCGCTTCGACCTGTCGTCCATCCCCGCGCAGGCGACGATCACGTCGGCGACCCTGGAGCTGTGGCTCGAGCAGAACAGCTTCGACCCGGTGGCCATCTCGGCGCACCGGGTCACGGCGGCGTGGAACGAGGCGACCGCGACCTGGAACGAGCGCGACGCCGGCGTGCCGTGGACCACGCCCGGCGGCGACTTCGATCCGGCGCCGCTCGCGACGACGACGGTCGCGCCCACGACCGACGTGTTCTACGGCTGGCCGATCACCGACCTCGCGCGGGCGTGGCACGCGGGTACGCAGCCCAACCACGGCGTGATCCTGGTCGCGCCGACCGGCAGCAACCCGAACAGCTTCAGCGCGAGCGACGGCAGCACGCCGGCGCAGTGGCCGCGGCTCACCGTGACCTACGCGTGCGAGTGCGGCGCCGCGCCGTCGGAGACGATGATCCTGCAGCCCGGCGCGAGCGACGGCGCCGACGCGTGGATCGGAAACCGCCTCGCGAGCGAGGAGAACTCGAACAACGGCGCGGCCGACCGCGTGCGCGTGTCCTCCGGCGCGCGCCACGGGCTGCTGCGCTTCGACCTCTCGGCGCTGCCGGCGCAGGCGATCGTCGAGTCGGCGACGCTGTCGCTGCACCTGCTCCAGCACGAGCCGGGCGAGATGACGGTCGCGGTGCACCGCGTCAGCGCGCCGTGGGCCGAGGGCAACCAGGACGGCGGCGGCACGCCGGACGGCGCGACGTGGCACACGCACGACGGCGTGACCGCGTGGGGCGCGTCGGGCGGCGACTACGACGCGACGGCCAGCGACACCGTCACGGTCAGCAACGTCGACGGCACGCGCAGCGAGTGGGACGTGACCACGCTCGCACAGGCCTGGGCGGCCGATCCGTCGGCGAATCACGGAATGCTGCTGCGCTACGTGTCCGGCGACTCGCTGGATCACTTCTTCGCGTCCAGCGACCACTCGATCACGAGCAACCACCCGCGGCTCACGGTCAGCTTCCGATGTCCGTGCGGCGTCGTGTGCCCGGCAGGCGGGTACACCGCGGACTTCGGCACCCGCGCGCTGCTGGTGGTCGACGACCCCGCGGCGCTCGTCGCAACCGAGGCCGAGAAGCGCACGCTGATCGAGTCCTTCGGCTTCACCACGTCGCTGATCGACTCCGCGGCGCCAGCGGCGGACTTCCGCGCGGCGGCGCTGGTCAACGACGTGGTGTTCGTCGGCGAGGACGTGCTGTCGGGCGATCTGGACACCCGGCTCACAGGTACCCACCTCGGTGTGGTCAACGAGGAGCCGGCGCTCGCCGACGAGCTGGCGATCTGGACCGGTCACAGCACCGGCACGGCCAGCGTCATCGACATCGTGGACAACGGCCACTACGTGACGCAGGACTTCGCGATCGGGCCGCTCACGCTGTTCACGAGCGCGCAGCCGGTCGCGTCGGCCTCCGGCACCATCGCCGGCGGCGTAGAGCCGCTGGGCCGCCTGTCGGGCGTCACCGCGCTGGCCGCGGTGGACAAGCTCGCGGCGCTCACCGGCGGCGCGCCGGCGCCGGGGCGCCGCGTGCAGCTGCCGTGGATCGGCGACTACGTGCCCGGCGAGATGACCCCCGACGCGCACACGCTGCTGCGCCGCGCGCTGGAGTGGGCCGCGACGCCGCCCGACCCGACGACCGCCGCATACTTCGACCGCTTCGAGTCGGCGACCTGCGATCCCGCGACGGCCTACGCGAACAGCGACGGCCAGGTGGACTGGTCGGGGCGGCCGTGGACCGAGCGCAACGACGTCCCTGGCGACCCCTGCGCGGGCTCGGTGAAGATCGTCTCCGACGGCGGGAGCAAGCGCCTGTTCCTGTCCGGCTTCGACCGCGGTGCCGAGCGCCTGGTCGACCTCGCCGGCGCGACCTGGGCCACGCTCAGCCTCGTCTACCGCCGCGACAGCCTGGACGACGCGGGCGAGTGGGTGGCGGTGGAGGTGTCGCCGGACGGCGGCGCGAACTGGACGGAGGTGGGCCGCATCGAGGGGCCCGGCAGCGACGCCGAGTACCTGCCGCTGGCCTTCGACATCGCGCCGTTCGCGGGCCCGCTGACCGGCATCCGCCTTGTCGCGCAGGGCATGAGCGTGGGCGGCGGCAGCCCGGATGCCGTCTACGTCGACGACGTGCGCATCGAGACCGATGCCGCGGGCGACGGCGCCTGCGCCGCGGTGCTGTCGGACGACTTCGAGAGCGGGGACTTCGCCGGCAGCCCCGGCAGCGCGGCCTGGAGCGCGGACTGGACCGAGATCGGCGAGGTCGACGGCGCGGGCGCCGGCAACGTGACGGTGAGCGCCTTCGGCGGCTCCCAGGCGCTGGGGGTGGAGAGCAAGGACCGCGGCGCGTGGCGCGGCGCCGACCTCTCCGCGTTCACCAGCGCGGTGCTGAGCTACCGCTGGCGGCGCGAGAACCTGGGCAACCAGGACTTCGTGACCGTCGAGATCTCCGGCAACGGTGGCGCGAGCTGGACGCAGCTCGAGCAGCTGTCCGGGGTGGCCACCGACACCGACTGGCAGACCTCGCTGTTCGACGTGAGCGTGTACCTCGGCACCGACACCCGCATCCGCTTCCTGAGCAACAACAAGATGGGCGCCGGCGACCTGGGCTACTTCGATGACGTCTCGGTGTGCCTGTACTGAGACACGTCCGCGGCCGCGGTGCGCGCCCGGGCGTGAAGAAACCCGGGGGTGCTGCCGATAACGGTTGCAGACCTCCATCGCGCTCCCGGGCGCGCACCACGAGCCGCATCCTCGCGCCATGCTGAACACGCTGCGACACAACCCGTTGGCCCGCGTCCTGCCCGCCGTCGCGCGCCGGCGCAACGGTCCGATCGGCCTGGATCTGGGCCCCGAGCACGCGAACCTCGTGCAGATGGCGGTGCGCGGCGACGGTGCGCGCATCCGCGCGCTCGCGAGCGTGCCGTACCCGGACGGGCGCGACGCGGCGCTGGCCTCGCCGGCGGCGCTGCGCGCGCTGCTGCGCGCGGCGATGAAGGGGCAGCCCTTCGCCGGGCGCAGCGTCGTCACCTGCATGCCCGCGGACCAGGTGCGGCTGTGGCCGGAGAGCTACCGCGTGACCCACGACCGCGGCGAGGGCGCGACCGTGCTGGGCCTCGCGCTCGAGCGCCTCGGCGGCGACCCGACGGACTGGGTGGTGGACTTCATACCGGTGCGGCGCGCGAGCGCGGACGCGGTGGAGCGCGACGCGATCATCACCGCCGCGCGCCGCGACGCGGTGCTCGCGTGGCTGGAGCTGATCGAGGGCGCCGGGCTCGAGGTGGACGCCGTCGAGGTCGGGCCGGTCGCGATCCAGCGCCTGGTCGCGGCGGTGGCCGACACCACCGCGGAGCAGAACCTGCTGACGATCAACATGGCGCGCGGGCGCACCTACATCACGGTGTTCGCCGGGCGGCGCCTGATGGTCGAGCGCGACGCGGCGATCGGCGAGCAGGACCTGCTCGCGCGCGTGGCCCGCGACCTGGACATGGAGCCGGACGCCGCGCGCCGGCTGCTCTACCGCCACGGCCTCGCGCCCGGCCCCGAGGACGAGGGAGGCGTCGCGTCCACGATCGCCGCGATCCTGAAGCCGGCGCTGATGTCGCTGATGGAGGAGGTCGAGAAGGTGATCATCTACACCGCGTCGAAGCTGCGCGGCGCCGCGGTGGACCGCGTGTACCTGCTGGGCGGCATCGCGCGCTGGCCCGGCGCCGCCGGCACGCTGAACCGCATGATGTCGCTGCCGGTGGACGTGCTGGACCCGCTGGAGGCGTTCTCCCGCGGTCACACGGGCGGCGACGGCGAGCAGGCGGGCAACGCCGGCGTCACGATCGCGACCGGCTGCGCGCTGCGCGGGATCGTCGACGGTGTCTGAGCTCGACCTGGTCCCCGCGAGCTGGCGCGAGCGCCGCCGCACCCGGCGCGCGCTGGCGCGCTTCGGCCTCGCGTACGGGGTCACGCTGGCGCTGCTGGCCTCGGCGGCGATGTCGCTGGGGCTGCGCATCGAGGCCGAGGCGGCGGAGGTGGACCGCCTGCGCGACGACCGCCAGGCGGCGCTCGGCGAGCGCGCCCGGCTGGAGCAGATGCAGCAGCGCCAGGCCGAGCTGACGCGCACCCTGCGCACCCTGGACAAGCTGGGCGGCACCGCGGACCTCGGGCGCGTGTTCGCGGCGGTGGACCGCAGCCTGGGCGCGCAGGTGTGGTTCCGCGACTGGGTGTTCATGCGCGCCGGCGAGTTCGTGGACGTCGAGGAGCGCACGGTGGACACCGGCTACCTGATCATGGTGCCGGAGCAGACCGCCGGCGAGCGCAAGCGCGCGTGGCGGCTGCGCACGCACATGGAGATCCGCGGCCAGGCGCTGACCCACTCCGCGCTCGCGGAGTTCGTGCGCCGCCTGTCCGCGCAGCCCGCGGTGCGCGAGGTCACGATCGTCGACACCCGCAGCCAGCGCGTGGACGAGGTCGAGGTGGTGGACTTCGAGCTCGCGGTGGTGGTCCGCGAGCCGGGACGGCGCGCGTGAGCGGCGCGGTGCGGCTCGACGCGCGCAGCCTGACCCTGCTGCTGCTGGGCGGGCTCGCGCTGATCGCGGTCGCGGCGTGGCAGTTCCTGCTGCGCGACCAGGTGAAGAGCTATCGCGAGCTGCTCGCGAGCCGCGACGAGTCCGCGCACAGCGTCGCGCTGGAGCGGGCCGCGGTCGCGCCGGAGACGCTCGCGGCCGCCGAGGCGCGCGTCGCGGAGCTCGAGAAGCAGCTCTACGGCGCCGGGCCCGAGGTGCCGACCAGCCAGATGGCGTCGCACGTGATCGGCCGCCTGGACGGCCTCGCGCGCGACTTCAGGGTGCGCCTGGCCGGCGTCAAGCCCGGCACCCACGGCGAGGTGCTGGGCTTCGCCGAGGTGCCGTTCGACGTGCAGGTGGAGGGCGACTACCTGCGCCTGATGGGCTGGCTGGGGCGCGTCGAAGGCGAGCTGCACCCGATGGTCGTGAAGCGCTTCCGCATCGAGCCGCTGGCCGACGCCGGCCTGCTGCGCATGGAGCTGCGCGTGGTGTCGTACCGCGCGCCGCGGCTGCCGTGAGCGCGCGCGCGCCGGCCCTGCTCGCGGCGCTCGCGCTGGCCGCCGTCCCGGTGGCCGGGCCGGCCGCGGAGCAGTACGCCGCGGCCGGCGACGGAGACCCGTCCGGCGAGCTGGCATCAGGGTTGCATGAGTTGCACCGGAACCCCTTCGAGCGGCCCGCCCTGGCCGCGGCGCCGCCTCCCGAGGTGGCCCGCCCCGCCCCGGCGCCGCCGCCGTGGACCCCGGTGCTGAAAGCCACCATGGTCTCGGAGGGCGGACGCTCGCTGGCCAACGTGGATGGCCAGATGGTCGGAAAAGGCGAGGATTATCAAGGCTATACGTTAGTAGACGTCCGCGAGAGGGAAGCCGTGTTCGAACGCGGCGGCAACCGCTGGGTGCTGAGCCTGGACTGATTGCCGCGGCGACAGGGACGGCCCCGGAGCGGTGACAGAGAACCCCCGGTATGCCGTCAAGAATCTGGCTGTTCACAGCACTGCTGCTCCTCGCGACCCTGCCGCTGAGCCCGCGCGCGCAGGCGCCCGGCGTCGTGCCCGGCGCGCCCATCACGCTCAACATCCGCGACACCGAGCTGTCCGAGGTCTACGAGATGCTGTCCCGCCAGGGACGGGTCAACATCCTGCTCGGCAAGGAGGTCGCGGGCACGGTGTCGGTGAACCTCTACGAGGTGAGCCTGGACCAGGCGGTGGTCGCCATCGCCGAGTCCGCGGGCTTCGTCGCCGAGCGCCGCGGCGGCAGCTGGTTCGTCGTGCGTCCCGACGACGTCGGCAAGCAGGTGCTCGGCGGCGCGACCGACGTGCGCACGTTCAAGGTGCAGTACTCGGACGCGAAGCTGGTCGCGGAGCTGCTCGAGAAGCACCTGTCGCGCTTCGGCAAGGTCACCACCATCGAGAAGCGCTCGCTGCTGGTGGTGGAGGACGCGCCCGAGTTCCTCGATCGCATCGAGCGGCTGATCGACCAGATCGACATCGAGCCGCAGCAGATCCTGATCGAGGCGCAGATCCTCGAGATCGCGCTCGACGCCGACCAGACCTACGGCATCGACTGGAACGCGAAGTTCACGACCGACCGCGGCCTCGGCGCGCTGGGCACGCAGGGCCTCGCGCCGACCAACCTCGCCGGCCTGTTCGTCGACGTCGTGACCCAGGACTTCGAGATCTTCATCAACGCGCTGCGCGGCAAGGGCCGCGTGCGCACGCTGTCGACGCCCAAGCTGCTGGTGCTGGAGCACCAGGAGGCCGAGGTGATCATCGGCGATCGCATCGGCTACAAGGTCACGACGACGATCAACCAGGTGACCACCGAGAGCATCGAGTTCCTGGAGTCCGGCGTGATCCTGAAGGTCGCGGCGGCGGTGGACCGCGCCGGGCGGGTGCTGCTCGACATCCACCCCGAGGTCAGCAACGGCACGATCTCCGAGGGCATCCCGTCGCAGACCACCACCGAGGTCACGACCCAGATGCTGGCCGAGGACGGCCAGCGCATCTTCATCGGCGGGCTGATCCGCAACGCCGACGTCGAGGCGCGCCAGGGCGTGCCGGGGCTGAGCGAGATCCCGGTGCTCGGCGGCCTGTTCTCCACCACCGAGGAGCGCACCGTGAACGCCGAGACGGTGGTCGTGATCACGCCGCACATCGTGGCCCGCAAGCGCAACGCGGTGTCGGCCGCGAACGCCCGGCACATCGACCGCCAGCAGCGCGAGCTGGGGCTGAAGAGGGAGTGGGTGCTGCAGAATCTGCCGAGCACGAGGAGCCCGTACCCGGCGTTCGGCGGCGGCCGCGAGCCGGAGCCCAGCGGCGCCGCGGGCGGCGCCACCACGCGTGACGCGCATCCGCCGTCCATCGAGCGGCTCAACTGACCCGGCCCGACTGATCCGGGGCGCCCGGGCTCCCGTCCCGGCGGGCGGGGGAGCGCGGGAACGCGGCGGGGGCGCCGACACGTTTCGCGCCGTTGACGCTCGCGGCGGCGGGCGCGACAGTCGGCGCGTGTCGATCAGCAGGCCGCGCGTCCGATGAGCCGCAACGACGACCGTCAGCCGTTCAGCTTCGGCGTCGAGCCGGACGCCGGCGCGCCGCGCCGGCGGCGCGCCGTGCCCGGCTGGCTGAAGCTGTCGGCGCTGATCGCGGCCGTGGCCGCGGCCGCCGCCGGCTACCTGTACCTCGTGGATCCGGAGCTGGGCCGGCGGCTGCTGCGCGGCACGCCGGCGGCGTCGCTGGCGCCGCCGCCCGCGGTGACCACCGTCTACAAGTGGCGCGACGCGACCGGCAGCTGGCAGCTCACCGACCGTCCGCCCCCCGCCGGCACGCCGTACGAGACCGTGCAGGCGCGCGGCGCGCGCAACGTCATTCCGTCCGAGCGCGTGACCGGTCAGGACACCCGCTGAGCGCGCGCGAGCGCCCGCCGGACGCGGCGGTCATCGGACGACCGGCACGCCCGGGCCGGCACCGGCGGGCGGTCCCGTCACCGGGCGCCGGTCAGTCGCCCCCGAACACCTCCAGCCCGACGCGCCCGGCGTTCACCGCGCACGGCCAGCCGGCGT
>CBDUCN010000198.1:0-9889 GCA_965365655.1 uncultured Gammaproteobacteria bacterium
CGCGGCTCGCCGGGCAACGGCGCGCGACCGCGCGGCAACGCGTCGAGCGCGGCGGCGCCGGCCGCGGGCGGCGGCGACAGCGCATCGTCCACCGCCGCCAGGGCGTCCTCCGGCAGCTGCGGCGCGGGTCCGAAACGGGGCCCGAGCACGGGCTTCACCAGACCCAGCGCCCCCGTCGCCCTCGCGGTCAGCCGCCGAAACAGATCGGACACGCGTGTCAGCCCTGGCCCGGACTATTCATGCGCGCGCGAGCCGTCAGGACGCGGCCTTGATCTTCGGCGCGGGCGGCGGCTCGGAGAACTCGGGCGGCTCGGGCACGTCGACGTCGTCACGTTGCCAGCCCTCGTTCGCGAGGGTGATGGACTCGATGGCCACGCTGTTCGAGCTCGCGTCCAGATCCGGCATGCCCTGGTACTCGGTGGGCCAGCACTTGAACACCGAATACTGCTTCACGACCTGGCCGGCCTGGTTGCAGACCTGGATCGTGATGTCCTTGCGGAAGCCCTCGAGCGAGACCTGCTGGCCGAACAGACCGCTGCCCGCGGACCAGACCTTGCTGGCCCACTGCTCGAAGGCCGTGTCGACGATCAGTCCGCGCTCCAGCGTGACGTCGCCGTACGTCGTCTGCCACGGGATCTTGCGGGTGATCTGCGGCGCGCCGCCCTCGTTGAAGGGCTTTGCCTCGGTGGTGCGCGTGAGCGCGCCGACCTTGCTCACGCCCGCGACGATCTTCCCGTCCCAGCGGACGAGAAACTTGAAATTCAGCAGCGGATCCCGGGACACCGGCCTGCCGCTCGCTCGCACGTTCCTCGACGCCGCCATGCACGTCTCCTCGGCTCACGGGGACGGCCACACACGCGTCGGCGCCGCGCGATGACCGGGCGCGATGCCCGGCAGCGGCTGCGCGCCCGTTGCTGCCTGCGCCCTGGCCCGTTCGGTGAATGTAGCAGATTTCGGTTCCCACGCTGCGCGGCACGCGCGGCGACGTCGCCCGCGACGAGCCGGTCGCCGGCAAGCGCGCGCAGCGATGCGAAGCAGTTGCCGCCCTCGCGCTGCAGCGTCGCGGATCCGCCGGGAACGCGCACCGGCGGGCCGCGTTCCCGCCAGGTCCGCCGTCAGCGTGACGCCATCTCGAGGTAGTACTCGCGCCGGGCCGCACCCATCGACAGGATGTCGCGTTCCGACCACCCGTAGCTGCGGGCCAGCCGGAACACGTCATAGAGCAGTCGCTCCGCAGCCGCGGCAACCTCGTCCCAGAAGAACGTGCCGATGTCGAGCACCACCGAGGTCTCGCCGTCGCAGCTCGAGCAGCTCAGGTTGAACGGCAGCTCGAGCAGCGGATCCATCTCGCCGATCCGCTCGCCGATCGCGTCGACGAGCTCGGCGGGCAGCTCGCGGGGCGGCAGCGCGCTGCCGTCCCGGCTCGCCCGGGTCACGCATCGCTGCAGCAGCAGCTCGCGCGCGCCGTCGGCCGAGCCGGCGGCCTCCGCGAGCGCCAGGTCGCGCGTCGTGGGCGCACGGAACCGGACGTCGAACCCACCGTGCGTGAGCGTGCCGGCCAGCTCGGCGGTATCCGGCGCGCCCTCGCCGAGGATCTCCTCGACGTCCAGATCGAAGTGCAGCGTCGCCTGGCAGTGGGCGCAGCTCGCGTAGGACGTGAGCACGCGGCCGAACGTCTTGCTGCGCAGCGTCAGCAGCAGGGCGTCGCGCCGGCCCAGGCTCAGATCGAGAAGGTCCGCGGGATCGGCATCGGGAAGCGCCACCGACAGCAGCGCGAGCGGGCGCTGGTAGTGCGGCGCCTTCTTGCCCCGGCTCCAGGCGTCGACGATTCCCTGGGCGGTCAGCGGCTTCATGAACGCGAAGTCTACGACGCGCCGGGGGCCTGCGGGTGATCGAGCTGCGGATGGCCGTCCGGCGGCGCGGGCGCGACGTACGCGTCGTCGCGCTGCCAGCCCTCGTTCTGCAGCGTCATCGTCTCGAGCGCGACGTCGTTGCCGGCCGCGTCCATCTCGGCCAGCGCGGTGTACTCGGACGGCCAGCAGTTGAAGACCAGATACTGCTTCACGACCTGGCCGGCCTGGTTGCACAGCCGGATCGTCACGTCCTTGCGGAAATCGCGCAGCGACACCGCTGCGCCCAGGGCGCCGCCGTTCTCGTGGAACCAGACCTTGTTCGCCCACTGCTCGAACGCGACGTCGACGATCAGCCCGCGCTCCAGCGTGATCGGCTCGTAGCTGGTCTGGCCGGGAATCAGCGGCGCGGGATCGTTGCCGTAGCCGACCTTCTCGGTCCTGCGCTGCAGCGCGCCGACCTTGCTGACGCCGGCCACCACGCGTCCGTCCCAGATCACGACGAACCTGAAGCCCGTCAGCGGGTCCATCACGCGCGGCGCCCGTGCCGCTCGAAGATTCGTCGGAGATGCCATCGACGACCGGTCAACCGGGGTTGTGGAACCGGCAGCCGCCGCGAGCGCCGCCCGCCCGCGGTGCGGCGGGTGGCGCGATCGGGTGCGGGCGCCGCCGCGTCAGCACGGCCGCGAACGGCGCGGTGCGGCTACGACGTGCCCGGCGCGTCCGGATGCACGACGCTCGGGTAGCCGTCCAACGGCGCCGGCGCGGAGAACGAGTCGTCCCGCTGCCACCCCTCGTTGGCCAGCGTCATGGTCTCGAGCGCGACGTCGTTGGAGCTCGCGTCGAGGTCCGGCAGGCCCTGGTACTCGGTGGGCCAGCAGTTGAACGCGAGGTACTGCTTCATGACCTGCCCGGCCTGGTTGCAGACCTGGATCGTGATGTCCTTGCGGAAGTCCTTCAGCGAGACCTGCTCGCCGAGGGCGCCGCTGTTCTCGTAGAACCAGACCTTGTTGGCCCACTGCTCGAACGCGACGTCGATGATCAGGCCGCGTTCGAGCGTGATGTCGCCGTACGAGGTCTGCCCCGGGATCTTGCGCGCGACCTGCGGCGCCGCGCCTTCGCGCCAGTCCGTCGCCTCCGTGGTGCGCGACAGCGCGCCGATCTTGCTGACGCCGGCCACCACGTTCCCGTCCCACAGGATCAGGAACTTGAAGTTCAACAGCGGATCCATGAGATACGGCGCCGCGGTCGCTCTGAGGTTCTGGGGTGCTGCCATGTCCTACTCCTGGGTCTCGGATGCGTCGGATCGATGGATCGCGCTCGGCGTCAGTCCTGCCCGGCAATCTGCTCGATCTGCAGGATGATGAACTCCGCCGGCTTGATGGGCGCGATGCCGACGACGATGTTGACGATGCCGTTGGCGATGTCTGCCGCGGTCGTGGTGGTGCTGTCGCAGTGCACGAAGTACGCCTTGTCGGGACTGGTTCCGGCAAACGCGCCGTCGACGAAGAGCCCGGACAGGAAGCCGCCGACCTGCTGGCGGATCTCGCGCCACAGGTTCTCGTCGTTGCCCTCGAACACCGCCCACTTCAGTGCCTGGTAGAGGCTCTCCTCGATATGGTAGACGAGGCGCCGCACGTTGACGTACTTCCACTGGCTCTGCAGCTGATCCGCGCCGGAGAGCGTTCTAGCACCCCACGCGATGTTGCCGTAGACCGGGAACGCGCGCAGGCAGTTCACGCCCAGCGGGTTGAGCTGCCCGTTCTGGTCGTCCGTCATCTTCGACGCGAGATCCACGCCCTGCAGCACGGCCTCGCTGCCCGCCGGGGCCTTCCAGATCCCCCGCCGCGAGTCGGTGCGCGCGTACACGCCGGCCATCGTCCCGCTGGGCGCGACGTTTCGCGGCCGGTAGCTCTGCAGCGGGTCCGGCATCACGAGGCGCGGGTAGTACACGGCGCCCGAGTAGTTCGCCGCGTTGCCGTACTTCTTCGCCCACTTCTGCATGTCGGCGACGGTGCGCACGTTCTCCGGGATGTCGACGATCATGAACGCGCGCTTGCGCTCGCAGTAGTTGAGCGCAGCGGTGATCGCGACGCTCGCCTCGCTCGCCGGATACGTGCAGGTGATCGGCAGGCACAGGATGTTGAAGTTCGACGGCGCGATGTGATCGAGGGCGTTCTCCATGGCCTGGACGAGCCGCTGCGCTCCCGGCGGATTGCCGTCGCGCCCGCCGGTCAGGCGCTGGAACATGGCCGTCACCAGCGGGCCGCCCGCCGTGCCGTCGCCGAGCGGCGTGGCGCCCTTGACGGCCGGGCCCTTGTAGCTCAGCCGCACCATGTTCGACTGGTGGTTGACCAGCTTGATCGCGTAGTTCGGAGCGTTCTCGTCCTGCAGCGTCAGGTTGCGGTGTATCTCGGAGCTGACGACGGTCGCCTTGCCGTTGCGGGTCGCGTACTCGCGCACCTCGATGTCGAACTGGTAGTGGGTGCCGTTGAGGACCACCGCGCGCAGCTCGTTGCCCCACACCCCCGGGCTGATCGCCGCGATCTCGAGGTTCGGCGGCGCGCCGGCCTCGCCGGCTGCCATCGCCGCCATGTGCGCGTCCATCGCGCGGTCCGAGGCCAGGCCCGCGGCCGCGGCGGCCGCCAGCGCCGCCTCGGCGGCGTCGGTGATGGTCTTCTTCGCGGCCTCCAGGTTCTCGGGGCCGTCCTCGAGCACCTCGGTGCCGTCGACCTCGATCGTGACCCGCTGCGCGGCCTTCCTCGCCTCGCTCGCGGCGTCGCCCGCGGCCTTCTTCGCCTCGAGGGCCGCATCGGACGCCCCCGCCGCGGCATCACGCGTCTGCTCGGCGATCGCGCCGTGCGCGGCCTCGTACTGCAGCACCCGCTCGGCCAGCACCTTGCTGGCTGCCTCGGCGGCATCGGCGGCCGCCTGGGTCATCTCCGCCGCGGACAGCGTCAGGTCCGCTGCCGAGTCGGCCGCGATCGCGATGCTGGGCCAGCCCGAGCTGTCCACGCCCTCGAACGCAGGCGCGAGCGCGAGCGCGAACGGCACGACCCGGTCCAGCGCCTCGACCGCGGCGTCGGCCGCGACGATCGCCGCGGACGTCTTGTCGGTGTCGGGCGGGTCGCCGATCTCGCCGAGCGCCGTGCGCGCCTGCGCGGCGGCGGCATCGGCCGACGCGATGGCCTCCACCAGGCTGTCGATCGCCTTCCTGCGCTCCTTGATCGCCGACGGCGCGTCCGCGAGCACGGCGTCCGGCAGCTTTCCCGCTTCCGTCAGCGCGGCCCTGGTCGCGTCGACGGCCTGCGCGATCGCGGCCTCCTTCTGGTCGTCCGCGGCGCTCTTGACGGCCGCGAGGGCGTTGCGCGCGGCCCGCACGAGCTTGCGCGCCTCCAGCGCGTCGACGCCGCCGTCGATGTCGGTCGCGACCTCGATCGCGGACTGCGCCGCGGCGAGCGTCGCGTCGATCGTGGTCGCCGCGTCGGGCGGATACGGCGCCGCGAGCGCGCCGACCTCGGCGAGCGCGCTCGCGGTCGAGAAACCGGTGGAGTACGCGATCGCGCGCAGCGAGCCGGCACCGCGCGCCGCCGATCCGATCACGCCCTCGATCTGCTGCGCGGTCCCGTCGGCATAGCTCTCTACGCCCTTCGCGAGCGCCGCCGCCTCGTCGGTGACGGCCTTCGCGGACGCGAGCGAGCGCTCGACCTTGGCCTTGAGCTCCTCGACCGACTCGCGGGTGTCGACCTGCTCGAAGTCGATGCTCGCGTTGTCCAGGTTCTGCTGCGCCGCGGTGACGTCGGCGTCGGCCTTCTTCGCCGCGTCGAGGGCATTCTGCGCGGCCTGCAGCGCCGACCTGATCAGCGAGCAGGTGCCCGCGAGCTCCTTGTACGCGCCCGGCGCGGCGTCCGGGAGGTCGCCGGACGCGGCCGCCGCGGCGGCGCCCGCGGCGAGCTTCGGCAGGTTGCGCCGCGCGTCGTAGGCCTCGGTCATCGAGATGATGCCGTTGACCACGTTGCCGGCGCGGTGCGCCATGCGGGCGGCCTCCTGCGCGGCCTCGGCGGCGTCCTTCGCGAAGTCGTTCAGGTACGGGATCCGCACCTCGACGCGGCGCGCGGCCGGGAGGCCCGTGCCGTCGTCACTGCGCACGACCCACGCGGTCTCGCCGCCGTTGTTGAAGAACTGCATGATCGCGTAGCTGGCTTCGCTCCTGCCGTGCAGGCCGCCGAACGTGCGCTGGAAGTCGCGGTAGTTGAAGATCTGCACCGGCGCCGCGACGTTGCCGTCGCTCATCGGGCCGCGGGCGAAGAAGTCGACGAAGGCCGTGGTCGACGTGCTGATGCCGGTAACCGTCTTCTCGCTACTCGGCAGTTCCTCGACGTAGACGCCGGGGTAGGTGACATGCACGGGCATCGGGTCTGCTCCCTATCTCGTTTCGGGGTTCTGCGCGGGCGTCCGCGCGCCAGGGCCCGGCTCCGCGTCGTGCGGCGACGGGCTCGCGCCGGGCGGACGCGGCGCGCGCTCGCCCTGCACCGCGAGCTCGACGAGCGCCGCACGGTCACGGGCCTCGGTGGACGCGCCGACGGCCTGCTCCGCGGCGTCGGCGATCTCGCCTGCCGTGGCCCGCGCCTGCTCGATGGGCTCCGCCCCGAGGCGGTCGACGGTGAGCTTCGCGAGCGCCGCGGACCGCGCGGCGCCGCCGGCCAGCCGGGCCGAGCGGCGGGCCGCCTCGCTCGCCTGCGCGGCCAGCCCCGCGAGGTCCTGTGCATCGCGGGCCGGCGCGGCGCCGGCGGTGGGCGAGAGCCGGCGCCCGACGCGCGCCACCCAGCGAATGGGCTCGCCGGGACGCTGCTCGCTGTCGTCGGATCGGTCGCTGGCCACGCGCGGCTCCTGCGGGCCTTCCTCTCGCGGCCCTGGGAACGAGATGCTCCGCGAGGCGGGGGCGGGCGCCAATCGGGCACATGCCCGATATCGGCCCGGCCGGGACCCGATGCCCCGGGCGATCCGACGCCGGGGCAGGGCGCCCGCGAGAGGCTCGTCAGGTCTCCGGGGAGGTCAGCCCGAGCTGGATCGCGTACTTCGTCAGCCCGGCGACGGTGTGGATGTCGAGCTTGGCCATGATGTGCTCGCGATGGGTGCCGACGGTCTTCGCGCTCACGTTGAGCCGCTCCGCCATCTGCTTGTTCGAGAACCCCTCGGCGATGAGCTGCAGCACCTCGCGCTCGCGCTCGGTGAGCTGCGCCCGCTTCGACGCGGCCGCGGAGCCGGAGCCGCTCAGCATCGCCTGCACCACGCCGCCGGCAACGCGCGGAGAGAGGTACGTCTCGTTCGCCATCACCACCCCGATCGCCCGCACCAGCTCGTCGACCGCGTGGTCCTTGAGCTGATAGCCGCTCGCGCCGGCCTCGAGCATCGCCTCGACCATCACCGGGTCCGAGTGGGACGAGAGGCACAGCACGCGGGTCAGGGGCTGCCTGGAGCGGATCCGGCGGGTCGCCTCGATTCCGTTCAGGCCGGGCATCGAGACGTCCATCAGCACCAGGTCCGGCTCGACCTCGCGTGCCATCGCGACGGCCTGCGCGCCGTCGCGGGCCTCGGCCACGACCTCCAGCCCCGGCTCGCGCTCGATCAGCGAGCGCAGCCCCCCGAGCATGATCTCGTGGTCGTCGGCGAGCAGGATGCGAACGCAGGCCACGGTCGTCGCGTCAATCCGTGCCGGTGTCCAGCGGCGCGCTGACCACCGCTCGCGTGCCGGACGGGAACGCGGCCTCGATCTCCAGCTGCCCCCCGATGTGCGCGAGCCGCTGGCGCACCCCGAACAGGCCGAAGCCGCCCTCGGGGCCCGGCGCGGCGCGGCCGCCCGGCTCTACCCCTACGCCGTCGTCCTCGACCGCGATGCGGATCCGATCGTCGAGCCGCTCCACCGCGATCCGGGCGTTGTCCGCCCACGCATGCTTCACGACGTTGACCAGCAGCTCCTCGATGATGCGGTACAGGATCACCTGGTGATCCTCGGACAGCGGCTTCGGCCGGTCGTCGCTGACGAAGTGGAAGCCGAGCTCGTGACGCTCGCACAGGCGCTTGCCCAGGCTCTTCAGCGCCGCTTCCAGGCCGAGCTCGTAGAGCACGGGAGAGCTGAGCTCGAAGGTCAGGGAGCGGATCTCCTGCATCGCGGTCGCGGTCAGCCGCTCGACGTCCTCCAGTGCCGCCAGCGACTCCCCGGCGGCCCCGTGGCGCAGATCCGCGAGGCGGATCCTGGCCATCGCGAGCGCATTGCCGACCTGGTCGTGAAGCCCGCGCGCGATCCGCTTGCGCTCGCTCTCGACGTCCAGCGGGAGCGCCAGCGCGAGGTGTCGCAGCTCCGCGTTGCGCTCGGCGAGCTCGCGCTCGGCGCGGCTGCAGCGGTCTTCGGCGTCTCTGAGGTCGCCGAGGTCGCGCACGAAGCTGACGAACCTCGCCGGGCCGTCGCCGCCGATCCGCGCGACGTTGACCGCGACCGGGAACGCGTGCCCGGACGCGTGGCGCGCGGTGCACTCCAGGTTCCGCGCCTCGTACGGGAAGGTGTCGACCGCGCTCAGGCCGCCGCGGCCCGCGCCGGGCTGCGGATGCGCGGCCGGCGCCTGCAACAGCTCGTCGATCGGCCGGCCCGCGCACGCGTGCGGCTGCACGCCGAAGAGCCGCGCCGCGGCGCCGCCGGCCTCGAGGACCACGCCGTCCTGGTCGCTGACGATGACGGCATCGAACGCGGCGTCGATGGCCGGATCAAGGCGACCCGAACCCGCGTGCGCCGGAATCGAGCCGGGCGCGGCGTACGGCGAACCTTCCTCTGTCAGGGCCTTGCGATTCATGGACTCCTCGAGCCGCTGATCGGCCGGCGCCGCTGCTCATAAGATAGCCGTTCCTGGCAGTGTCCGGTAATCCGGGTCGCGACGCACGGATGCATCGCGGCCGGGCCGGCTTGACCGCGACCGCGCCCGCGGAGCGAAGATCGGGCGCCCCCGCCACGGGAACCGGCATTCGATGCGCGCAGCTCCAACCCGCGGCCGGGCCGGCCCGACAGGCCCGGAAGGCATCCCCGCCGAACGCGCGGCGACGCAGCGCCGCGCGTTCGAAGCGCGCCCGGACGCTGCCCGCGAAGACCCGCTGCGCGCGGCGGCGACCCACAGCCTGGCCGACGTCGCACTGCTGCCGCCCGCGCACGAACGGCCCGCGCCGCAGGCCGCGGACGCCGCCCCGGTGCAACGCCTCGTCGCGGTGGGCAACCGCGTGTTCGCGCCGCGCGCGATCCGTCACAAGGGCAAGCTCGAGGCGAATCCGTCGGTGTCGCAAGGGACCTACATGACGTCCCTCCGGGTGCTCGTTCCCGGCGCCCAGACCCTGGAGGGCGGCGACGAGTTCGGCGCGCTGGTGAACGCGGTCAAGGACTCGGCCGCCGAGGGCGCGTACCAGAAGCTGTGGGCCCAGTACCAGGACGTGAACAGGGCGTACGTGTACGCGAATGCCACCGGGTACGAGTTCAAGAACGCGTTGCCCACCGGCGAGCAGGCGCTGATGGACCCGAAGGACATGGGCGACAAGACCGCCGAGGTGCCGCGGCAGTACGTCGAGAGCGCGGCCTGCGTGCTCCAGTCGCTGGCCAGCCTCGGCATCGCGATGCCCGGCAGCGACGCCGAGGGCACGGCCCAGGAGTGGCACCGCTACGCCGTGCAGCAGAAGCTGGACTACCGCACCGACTCGGACTACCTGAAGCTCTACGTGACCACGCTGGGGATGACGCTCGTGAGCAGCCGGCTCGTCGCGTGGGCGAACGTGCCGTGGGACGAACTCGGGGACGGCGACTACCTCGTGACGACCTACGGCGCGGCGCCTCAGGAGACCACGATCGGGCACATGGTCGGCGTGCGCGTGGCCGACGGCGAGCCGACCGTCTTCGACCACCAGGATCTGACCGCGCCGATCCTCGACGAGGGCGAGGGCTTCGCGCGCTACATCTTCAAGACGTAGGCGCCGGCGCGGACGGTCGTGCGCCGCACGTGCGG
>CBDUCN010000199.1:0-9884 GCA_965365655.1 uncultured Gammaproteobacteria bacterium
CGGCGCTCGACGGATTCCCGGGCTCCGGGCGCGCGCCCTCAGGCCGCGCCGCCGGCTCCGGCGGTGCCGCGGAGGCGCCAGCGCGAGACCTTGCGCACGTAGGCGCGGGTCTCGGGGAACGGCGGGATACCGCGGTAGCGGCGCACCGCGCCCTCGCCAGCGTTGTAGCCCGCGAGCGCGAGCGCCTCGTCGCCCCCGAACTCGTCGAGCAGCCAGCGCAGGTACGCCATCCCGCCGCGCAGGTTGTCGAGCGGATCCCAGACGTCGCGCACGCCGAAGCGGCGCGCCGTGCCCGGGATGAGCTGCATCAGGCCGCGCGCGTCCTTCGACGACAGCGCGCGCGGGTCGAAGTTCGACTCGGCGCGGATGACGGCGAGCACCAGTGCGGGATCCAGCGCGTAGTCCGGCGCGAGCCGGTGCACCCAGCGCGCGATGGTGTCGGGCGTGGGCGACGGTTCGCTGACGAGCGGCCGGCGGTACTCGGCGCCGTCCGCGAGGCGGCACGCGGCGCGCGGCGCGGGAGCGGCGAGCCTCGCCAGCATGCGGCGCGCGTGGGCGTCCCCGGCCTCCGCGGCGCGGGTGAACCAGGCCGCCGCGAGGGCGTCGTCGCGCGGCACGCCGCGCCCGTTCGCATACATCCAGCCGAGGCGGTACGCGGCGTCGGCGTCGCCGGATCGGGCGGCGTGGCAGTAGAGCTTCACCGCGGCGTCCGGGTCGCGGTCGACCCCCTCGCCGTGCTCGAAGCGTTGCCCCCAGTCACGCTGTGCCGCGGTCTCCTGCAACGCCAGCAGCGTGGACAGGTCCGGCGATGCGGCCGCCGGCGGCGGCGCGGCGGCGAGCAGGGCCGCCGCGACGGCGGCGCGCAGCGCGCGTCGGCGATGATCGGCTGTGGCGACGGCTGAACGCATGCCCCGCGACGATGCACGATCCGGGCCACGGTCCGGCATCGCCCGCCGGATCAAGGTGTTGGACAGCGTGTCCTCGGAACGTGCCTCGGCGCTGTCAAGGATTCCGACATCGGTGCGGCGTCCGCGGCGCGCGGCCGGTCCGGAAGACGGACCGCGCCGACCGGCCCGGCCCGTGCTCATCGCTCCAGGGCCGCGAGCACCCCGTGCAGGTCGGGCACCGCGCGGACCCCGGGATCAGCGGCCGTATCGCGCCGCACCCAGCGCGCGTCCAGGCCCGCCCGGGTGGCGCCCTCCAGATCCGCCCGGCGGTCGTCGCCGGCGTGCAGCACCTCGACGGGCTCCAGTCCCAGGCGCTCGCACGCCGCGGCGAAGATCCGCGGGTCCGGCTTCGCGGCGCCTGCCTCGGTCGAGCAGATCACGGCCCGGAAGCGCTCGCGCACGCCGAGGCCACCCAGCACGTCGTGCAGGCGGCGGTCGAAGTTGGAGACCACCGCGACCGGCACGCCCGCGGACTCCAGCGCGTCAAGCACCGGGAGCACCTCGGGATAGAGCGCCCACGCGGACGCGTCGCGGTAGTGCTCGAAGAGCTCCTCGAAGAAGCGCCCGAACGCGGGGTGCTGGCCGTGCGGCCCCAGGCACTGCCGGACAAGGGTGCGCCACCAGTCCCGCTCCTGGCGCTCCAGCCGCTCGGGGTCCGCGCGGCCGAAGGCCATCGGCGACATCCGCGGGAATACCGTGCGGAAGGCGCGCGCGATGCTGTCGCCGTCGGCCGGGATGTCGTGACGGGCGGCGAGCTCGCCGTAGGTCTGGCCGACCGGGCGCGCGACCCGGAACAGGGTTCCCGCCGCGTCCAGCGTGACCGCGCGCAGCGTCACGGGCCGCACCGCCGCGGCGTTCTCGCGGCGGCCCCGGAACGAATTACAGTGCGCGCATGCACGGACCGGCCAGGAACGCGGTGCTGGACGAGGAGGCCCTCGCGGAGCTCAGCGAGGACCTCGGGGACGCGTTCGTGCCGTTCGTCGCGCGTTTCCTCGACAGCGCGCGCGGTTCGCTCCAGGAGATGCGGGGCGAGGCGGCAACGGCGCTGTGGAGCGCGGTCGCGGAGCGGGCGCACGGGCTGAAGGGCTCCGCTGCCTATCTCGGGGCAGGCGAGCTCGCAGCGTGCCTGGGCGCGCTGCAGCGCGCGGCGCAGGCGCAGGCCGACGCGGACGCCGCGCGGGCGCTGGACAGCGTCGCCGAGGCGCTGGACCGCGTGGCACCGCTGCTCGAAGCCCGTGCCGCCGGCTGACTCCCGGCGTGCCGGAGCCCGCCGCGTCAGCCGGGGCACCGGCGCCAGGGCACTTCCAGCTCCACGCTGCGGCAGCGCTCGGCCCGGCAGAGCGTCATCGTGCGAAGCGACAGCGTGTCCCGGTCCTGCACGGCGGCGGTGTAGCGCGCACTGGCCGGGAATCCGCCGGCGCTGGTGTTCGCCTCGAGCACCAGGCCCGGTCCGTCGCGGGTCGCGGCGAGCAGGGTCACCGGGATCACCGGGTCGCCGCCGCCCTTGGGCGCGACCCGCAGCAGTCCCCGCTGGCGCAGGGCGCCCTCGCTGAGGAAGAACTCCACCTGGCCCAGCGCGCAGTCCGTGGACCAGCTCCCGAGCAGGAAGTCCGCGTCCTCTTCCAGCCGGCCGGGATCGCCGGCCGTCACGTGGCCGGCGAGCATCGCGAGCAGCAGCGCCGTCGTGACGCGGGGCAGATGTCGCACGGGTCTCATCGACGGCTCCGTCGGTTTGCAGGCGGGGATTCTATCGCGCCGCCCGGCGCGGGCGGGCGCCAATCCTGTTCGTTCCCGTGGCGCGTGCAGCGGTGAGCCGCAGCGCGGCCCGGTATGTGCCCTCGAGACCGGCGCACGCGACGGCGCGTTGACGCGAGGTGTCACCGGAGCCCGACGCTCATGTCGGATTTTTTTACAGGAAACGCCGTCTTGGCCTGCAAGCGATTGAATTGAAAAGACCTGTCAACTTGGCCTCGAAATTGCTTCACGTATTACAGGCGGCCCGGTGAAGGCGCCGGAAGCCGGACACGCAGCGCCTAGAAGCGGCGGCCCGGAAACCTATAGAGGCGTATCAGGAGGACAGGGAATGACCGAGACAGACCACCAGCGCCTGGCGGCGTGCTGCGATGCGGTGCGCGAGCTCTCGGTGCAGCTCATGGGTGACGGACACGCCCAGCGTGACGTGGTCAACGCCCTGCTGTGCGAGCTGCTGTCGTTCAACTGCGACACGCCCGAGGCCGTGGAGCGCTACCTCGACGGCCTGCTGACCCGCTTCCGCCGCAACCGCGAGAGCATCGACGCCGCGTTCACCCGCAACGCCGTTCACTGAGTCCCTTCACTGCCCGCCGCCCGCCGCGGCGGGCGGGCAGCTCGCCCGGCCGCCGGCGCCACTCGCGCGCCGGCGCCGCCCGGATAGAATCCGCCGGTCCTCTTCATCCTCGTGCCCGCGAGCCGCGCTGCGCCGGCTCGACGGGCGGGATCGCGCATGGCCCGGGTTCGCGAACAGTTCGACGCTTCGTACTACCGCCGCTTCTACGGTGACGCCGCGACCCGTTCGGTGACCCCGGCGGAGGTGGCGCGGCAGATGGCGTTCGTCACGTCGTACCTGCGCCACCTGCGCCTCCCGGTGCGCCGCGTGCTGGACCTGGGGTGCGGGCTGGGAATGATGCGGGCGCCGCTGCTGGACGCGTTTCCCCGGGCCAGCTACACCGGCGTGGAGCGCAGCGAGTACCTGTGCGAGCGCCTGGGCTGGACCCACGGCTCGGTCGTGGACTACCAGGCACGCCACCCCTTCGACCTCGTGCTGTGTCACGACGTGCTGCAATACCTGGACGACGCGGACGCGGGCCGCGCGATCGACAACCTGGCGCGCCTGTGCCGCGGCGCGCTGTACCTCGGCGTGCTGAGTCGCGAGGACTGGGACCGCAACTGCGACCGCGAGCGCACCGACGAGCAGGTGGTGCTGCGCCCCGCGCGCTGGTACCGCCGTCGCCTCGCGCGCCACTTCCGCAACGCGGGCGGCGGACTGTTCATCGCGCCCGACGCGCCGGTGGTGCTGTGGGCGCTGGAGTGCGCCGAGTGAGCGCGCGGGCCGGTCGATGACGGACAGCGCCGACGTCGTGGTGGTGGGCGGCGGCATCGTGGGCTGCGCCGTCGCGCATGCGGTCGCGCTCGCCGGGCGGCGCTGCGTGTTGCTGGAAGCGGAGCACCTGGCCGCCGGCACCACCGGGGCCAGCTTCGCGTGGCTCAACGCGACCTCCAAGGGCGGCGCGGAGGACTACCACCGGCTCAACGCGGCAGGGGTCGACGCGTGGCGCGCGCTCGCGGCCGAGCACGGAGAGGTCGCGCTGGGGCTGCACCGCACCGGGCTCGTGCAGTGGAGCAGTCCGCAGGCGCCGGCGCGCATGGACGAGCTGCGCGCCCGCGCGGCGCAGCTTCGCGAGTGGGGCCATCCGGCACGCTGGATCGAGCGCGCCGAGCTCGCGGCGCTGGAGCCGCACATGCGCTTCCCCGACGACGCCGAAGGGCTGTTCGCGCCGGGCGACGGCTGGCTCGACGCGCCGCGCGCGACGCGCCTGCTCGCGGCCCGCGTGCGCGCGCTGGGCGGCGAGGTGCGCGAGCACACGCCCGCCCTCGCGCTGGAGCAGCGCGGCGGACGGCTGCGGGGCGTGCGCACCGCGAACGGGATCGTGACCTGCGCGCAGGCGGTGCTGTGTGCCGGCACCCGAATCGCGGAGCTGGTTCCGGGCGGGCAGGGCGCGCGCTTTCCGGTCTCCGGCCGGCCCGGCCTGCTGCTGCACACGGTGCCGGGGCTCGCGCGGCGCTTCGTCGAACGCATCGTGTACGCGGAGACGGAGCAGCCGTGCCATGTGCGCCCGGACACGGGCGGCGGCCTGCTGCTGGGGGCGGACGACCTGGACGCCCGGGTGTCGGGCGGCGATCCCGCCCACGTCGATCCGGATGCGCTGCGCGACGCCGCCGGCGCGCTGCTCGCGCGCGCCGACGGCCTGCTGCCGGGGCTCGCCGCGGCGTCGCCGCTGGCGGGCTGCCGCTGGCGGGTCGGGGTGCGGCCGTGGCCGTCGGACCGGCGCACGGTGGCGGGCGCGGTGCCCGGGGTGGACGGGCTGTTCCTGGCCGTCACCCACAGCGGGATCACGCTGTCCGCGGTGCTCGGGCCGCTGATGGCGCGCGCGCTGGACGAGGGCCGGCTGCCGGACGCGCTCGCGCCGTTCGATTACCGGCGCTTCCAGCCCGCGTGATGGCCGCGGCCACCGCACGCGCGGCCGCATCGTGACCGCGAGGGATTCCATGGGCGATGACACGCAATTCGATGGGCGATTCGACGGGCGAGTCGACGGGCAGGCGCCCGCGAGCCGGCGCCTGGTGCTCGCCGCCGCGCAGCTCGGCCCGGTGGCGCTCGCCGAGAGTCGCGCCCACGTGGTCGCGCGCCTGTGCGCGCTGCTGGAGTCGGCCGCGGCGCGCGGTGCGCGCCTGGTGGTCTTCCCGGAGCTCGCGCTGACCACGTTCTTCCCGCGCTACCTGCTGTCCGACGACGAGGACGTGCTGCGCTTCTTCGAGGCACAGATGCCGGGGCCCGAGGTCGCGCCGCTGTTCGAGGCCGCGGCGCGCCACGACGTCGCGTTCTATCTGGGCTACGCGGAGATCGCGCGCGAGGGCGGGGTGCAGCGGCGCTACAACACCGCGATCCTCGTGGACGCCGGCGGGCGGGTGGTCGGCAAGTACCGCAAGGTGCACCTGCCGGGCACCGTGGACCCGGTGCCCGGAGCGCCGTTCCAGCACCTCGAGAAGCGCTACTTCGACGTCGGAGACCTCGGCTTCCCGGTGTGGGACCTGATGGGCGTGCGGGTGGGCATGTGCATCTGCAACGACCGCCGCTGGCCGGAGACCTTTCGCGTGATGGCGCTCGCCGGCGCGGAGCTGGTGCTCCTCGGCTACAACACCCCGGATCGGAACATCCACCACCCGGAGCCGGCGCACCTGCGCATGTTCCACAACGACCTGTCCGTGCAGGCCGCCGCGTACCAGAACGGGTGCTGGATCGTGGCCAGCGCGAAGGCCGGCGACGAGGACGGGCACCGTCTGATCGGCGGGTCGGCGGTGGTCGCGCCCACCGGCGAGATCGCGGCGCGGGCGGTGGGCGAGGGCGACGAGCTGGTGGTGCACGACGCCGACCTCGTTCTCGGCGAGTACATCCGGCGCAGCGTCTTCGACTTCGCGCGCCACCGGCGCATCGAGCACTACGGCGCGATCACCCGACAGGTGGGCGTGCGCCGCGACTGACCCGGCGCCGGCGCGGTGCCGCTCAGCCCGCGTCCACCCGGGGCTCGAGCAGGGGCAGGGTGTGCACGGCGCGCATCTGGCGTGCGAGGTCCAGCGCCGTGTGGCCGTCCCGGTCCCGGCGCCCCGGGTCGGCCCCGCGCTCGAGCAGCAGACGGGTGACCGCCGCGTGGTTGTACATCGCCGCGTACATCAGCGGGCTGCGGGCGGCGTCCGCCGCGCCCTCGGGGCTCGCGCCGTGCTCGAGGAGCACCCGGGCGACCTCGGTGGCGCCCTTGTAGCAGACGCCGGCCAGCGGATGCTGGCCCTTCGCGTTCACCGCGTCCGGATCCGCGCCGCGCTCGAGCAGCAAAGCCACCGCGTCGGCGTGGCCGTGGTATGCCGCAAGCATCACCAGCGAATCGCCGGCATCGGTGCGCGCGCCGGGATCGAGGCCGGCATCGAGCAGCGCCGCCAGCGCGGTGACGTCTCCGCTGCGCGCGGCGTCCGCCGCGGCCGCGCCGTCCTGCGGCGCCGCGCCGCGATCAGCGTCGTCCTGGTCCATCGTTCCCTCCGCGTGCGGTGCTCCATCGCCAGCGGTGCAGCTTAGCGCGCCGGCACCTGGCACCGGCCCGGCGCCCGAGCATCCGGTCCCCGCGCCGCGGCCGCGGCAGGCGCGGTGAAAGATTCACGAGCTCAGGCCATGCCGGCGGCGAGCCGGCCCACCGTCGCGATCGCGTCCTCGACGCGCTCGCTCCAGGTGAGCCCCGCCGAGATGCGCACGTAGCCGCGGAACTTGCGGCTGGGCGAGAACAGCGAGCCCGGAGCGACGCTCACGCCCTCGGCCAGCGCGGCCTCGAACAGCCGGGCACCGTCGACGCCCTCGGGCAGCTCCACCCACAGCACGAAGCCGCCGGCCGGCCGCGACACGCGGGTCCCCGCCGGGAAGTGCCTCACGATCGCGTCACGGGTGTGCTCGACCTGCGACGCGTAGCCGCGCCGCGCCTGGCGCAGCATGCGGTCGTAGCCGCCGCTGGCGAGGAACTCCGACACGGCGAGCTGGGTCAGCGACGCGGTGGTGCCGCTCAGCGCGCGCTTGATCTGCGTGACCTCGCGGCTCAGACGCCCCGGTGCCATCCAGCCCACGCGGTAGCCGGGGGCCAGGGTCTTGGAGAACGACGAGCACAGGATCACGTTGCCGTCGTCGTCGAAGGCCTTCGCGGTCCACGGCCGCCGCTCGCCGGCGTACAGGTCGCCGTAGACGTCGTCCTCGATGAGCGGGATCCCGCGCTCCGCGAGCATGCGCACGAGGCGCCGCTTGCCGGCGTCCGGCATCAGCGCGCCGAGCGGATTGTGGAAGTTGGGCACCGCGATGACCGCCTTCACGGGCACCCTCTCCAGCGCGCGCTCCAGCGCGTCCAGATCCAGGCCGGTCTCCGTGTCGGTGCGCACCTCCACGGCGAGCAGCCCCAGGCTCTCGATGAGCTGCAGTATCTGGAAGTAGCACGGCGATTCGACCACGACGGCGTCGCCGCTTCGCGCGACCACCTGCAGCGCCGTCGCGAGGCCCTCCGTGGCGCCGGACGTGATCAGCAGGTCCTCCGGCCGCAGCTCGCAGCCCATGTCCCGGCTGCGGTACGCGATCTGGCGGCGCAGCTCGCCGAGTCCCTGCGGCAGGCTGTAGCGCATGCTGGCGAGGCGTCGCCGCGAGGCCACCCGCGTCATCGCGCGGGTGAGCGCCTTCACGGGCAGCAGGTCGGCGGACGGGTTGGCGAGGCCCAGGGACACCACGTCGGGGCGGTGCGCGGCCCCGAGGATCGTCTCGACGACGTCGCCGACGTTCACGCGCCGCGGCGCCGTGCGCGGGTTCACCGCGCGCGGCGCGGTGGTCGACTCCGCGGCCCGGCGGCGCACGTAGAAGCCCGACTTCTCACGCGCCTCCAGGTACCCGAGGCGCTCCAGCCCCTGATAGGCCTGGCTGACGGTTGCGATGCTGACGCGGGCCTGCTCGCTCATGCGGCGCAGCGACGGCGCGCGATCGCCGGCTTTGAGGATCCCGGCGTCGATCAGGTTGCGGACCTCCCTCGCGACCTGCTCGTAGAGGAACGGATCCGCGCTGCGCGTGACGGTGCTCATGGGGCCTTCAAACTGTGATGGTGAAAATATCGAAAATCTGTATCTGTTACGGTAGCAGAGAAGTGCTCATGATGCCTCCCGTGGCCACACCGGCCGCAACTCGTCGGAGGAATCGACCATGAGCACCATCGCCTACCGGGGCGCCAGCAGGATGCTGATCGCCCACGCCGCCAGCCCGGCCGCCCTCGCCGAGCGTCTGCTCGCGCTGTGGGCCCGCCAGCGTTCGCGCGCCGCGCTCGCGCGGCTGGACGAGCGCCTGCTCGCGGACATCGGCCTGACCCGGGAGCAGGCCGACGCCGAGGCGGCCAAGCCGTTCTGGGCGGACTGAACTGACGCGCGGCCGGGCCCGGGACACCCGGGTCCGGCCGCAGCGTGTGCGCCGCCGGCGCCCGCGCGGGCGCTCGCCCGGAGCGTGCGCGGTGCGCCCGCGCGCGATCTCTGGATAATGCCTGCCATGGGCCTCGCGACCACCACCTTTCAGGGCGACGGCGCGACGCTGGGCGGCGCGATCGGCCAGCGCTTCGGCGACGAGATCCGCGCAGCCCTGGCCGAGAACGAGACCCTGCACGGCCCGTTCCTCGCGTACCACGCGAGCGCCGAGGGCCAGCGCCGTTTCGCCGAGCTGCTCGCGCTGCACCGCGGCCGCTATCCCACGTACGTCGCGGAGATCGAAGGCATGGCCGAGGGCGCCGGCGTGCCCTTCGAGCACCTGCTTCTCGTGAACCTGCGCGGCGAGTACCGCGGCTATGCCGGCATCGACGACGCCGGCGAGTGCTCCACCTGCGCGCTCAGCGCGGGCGGCAGGCTGGCCTTCGGCCACAACGAGGACGGCGCGCCGTTCTACCGCGGTCGCAGCTACCTGATCCGGGTGGAGCCGGAGCGCGACGTGCCGTTCACGGCGCTGTGCTACCCCGGCTTCCTGCCCGGCAACGCGTTCGGCTTCAACGACTACGGCGTGTGTTTCTCGGTGAACAACGTGCGGCCGCGGGAGGTGCGCGTGGGGCTGGGGCGGCACTTCCTCGCGCGTTCCCTGTTCGCCGCCCGCAGCCTCGACGAGGCCGTGCAGCGGCTGTCCGTGGAGCCTCGCGCCGCGGGCTTCAACTACACCCTCGGTGCGCGCCGCGAGCGGCGCCTGCTCAACGTCGAGGTGGCGCCGCTGTCGCTGGACGTGCGGGCGATCGAGGGCGTGCACTTCCACGCCAATCACTACCTGTACCTCGACGTGGCGCAGCACCGCTTCGCGTCCAGCACCGCGCGCCAGGCGCGCGGCGAGGCTCTGATCGAGGACTCGCCGCCGGAGGATGCCCGCGGCGTGCTGCGCGTGCTGCGCGACCAGGGCGACCGCGCGCTGCCGATCTGGCGTGACGGCGCGCCGCCCGACGAGGGGGTGACGCTGCTCAGCGCGCTGTTCGACCTCGAGCGCGGCACGCTGCGCCTCTACCCCGGCCCGTGGCAGCACGACGCGTCGCCGGACGCGCCCATCGCGGCGGCGCCGATCCCGGGCTGAGCCCGCGAACCTCTCGCCAC
>CBDUCN010000200.1:0-9874 GCA_965365655.1 uncultured Gammaproteobacteria bacterium
CCGTTCCACCGTCACGCGAGCGCGCGCGTCGAGGGCAACGAGTTCCGCGACAACGTGCGCAGCGCCGTCTCGATGCGCGACGCGGTGGGGCTCACGCTGCACGCCAACCGCTATCCGGCGTCGGCGCCGCTGTACTTCGACGGCGATCTCGCCGCGCTGGCGACCGATCTGCTCGCGGCGGAGCTGGGCGGCACGACCCCGGTGCGCGTCGCGCGCAGGGGCGCGGCGCCGGCGCCTCGCGCCGGGCAGCGCGAACAGGGCGCGGCGCCGGCCGCGCCGCGGGCGCCGAGCCCGCTGCTGGAGGAGCACGCAGGCCGCGGCGTGCCGCTCGCGATGCTGGGGCTCGCGCGCTTCTACACGCGCGAGCGCGACGACACGGCGAGCTGGCAGCGCGGTGTCTACTGGTACGCGCGCGCGATCCGCCACGCGCGGGTGAGTGCGATGAGCGAGCTGGGCATCGCGCTGGTCACCCGCGGGCGCAGTGCGGCCGAGCGCCGCGAGGGGCTGGTGCTGCTGGCCATGGCGGCGCACTTCGGCGACGAGGGCGCGCGCCTGGATCTCGCGCTGTTGCCCGACGTCCTCGGCACACCCGACTCGGCGCTGCGCGCCGCGCGGCGGCACGCACAGCAGCGCATCCGGTCGGAGACCCTTTGGGACGCGCAGGCGTTTCCGGGGCTTCGCATCGAGTTCGAGCGCGACGAGATGATCGAGGCGCACCGGCGCGTGCGGCGCCTGCTGAGCGAGGGGCGGACGGTGGAGCCGAGGAATCCGCCCCGGCTGAGCGGCGCGCAGCGCGAGCGCTACCGCGCGCGTATCGACGAGAAGAACGCGAAGCGGGCGAAGCTCAACGAGCGCCGCCGCGGGCAACGCCTCGCCGACGCGCGCGCGGTCGGCGAGCGCCGCGCGCACCTCGATCGCGTTGCGAGGCGTGAACGCTCGGCGCAGCTGCGGGTGGCCCGCTACACCGTGGCCGAGTGGCACGCGCTGCGCGACCGGGTCGTCGCGGTGCTCGAGCGCGTGAACCGCCACCGCACGGCGGACGATCCGGTTCGACTCGACGCGATCCGGATGCCGGAGCGCGCAGGCGTCGACCGCTGAGCCGTCGCGCGGGCGCTCAGCGCGAGTCGCGCGGCAGCGGCAGGTCCTCCACCCAGGTCTCGATGTCGCGCAGCCAGCGGGGCGCCGCGATGTGATACTTGGGACCCGAACGCGCCAGCCGGCGCCGCTGCAACGCGATGCGGTCCTCGATCACGTCCGCCGCAGCGAGCTGATCGCGCGTCGCGTGCCGCGACAGGCCCCGCGCCTTGTCGAGGAACCGCGAGGCCTCGTCCAGCTGCTCGTCCTCGAGGGCGCGGTCCGACCACCGCAGGTATCGATTCACGACGTCGCGCAGCACGTCGATGGCGGCGCCGTTGCCCGGATCGACGGCCAGCGCGGCGCGCGACCACCTGACGGCGTTGTCACCCTCGGGGGTGGTGAGCGCGTTCCGCGCGAGCGCGTCGCGCGCCCGTGCGAGGTGGGCGTTCACCTGCGCCTCGGCGCTGGGCCGGCCCGGCGGCGCCGGGACCGGCGACGTCGGCGCCGCCGTTCGCACGCGAGGCGCGGGCGCCGGTCTAGGGGGCACCGCGCGGCGCGACTCCACCGGCGCCGGCTCGCCCGGCTGCCGCCGGGCCGCGGACGCGGGCGGGTCCGCGGGCGCGAGAGCGACCGGCGCGGTGTCGGGCGGTACGGCGACTCCTGGCGCGGGCGCGACCGAGGGTGCGCTCGCCGGCTGAGCGGGGCGCGCGGCTGGCGCGACGTCGGCCGGTGCGTCCCGCGCGGTCGCCGCACCCGGTGCTGCGATCGGCGCCGCGGCGACCGCGGGCGGCGCACTCGGCGGCCCCGCCGCGGGTGCGGACGCGTCGATCGCGGGCGCCGCCGCGGACGCACGACCGGTGGAGGGCGGCGCGACGGTGTCCGCGACGCGACCCACGGGTGCAGCTTGCGTCGGTGCGCGAGCATCGGCGCGCGGTGCCGGCTGCGACGCGAACGAGGGCGACGGTCGCTCGGCCGTCACCGGCGTGCCGTCACGGAGCAACACCACGACGACGGCCGCAGCGACGGCCGCGCTCGCGACGCTGGGCAGGAGCCACGCCGGCGGTGCGATACCCTCCCAGCGCTGCCGCCAGCGCGTCAGGACGGGTGCCGGCCGCGGCGCATCGGCCGGTGGGCTCGACACCGCGCGCAACGCGGACACGGACCCGGTGGGTGCGCATCGCCCTCCCGCGTCGAGCGCAGGCGGTCGTGCCATCGCGGGCTCGGGATCTGCGCTCGGCGGCCGCGACGCGCGCCGGGCCTCGGCCGGCGCGCGCAGCGCGGCCGCATAGAGCTCGACCAGCGTCCTCGGGTTGCCCGCCGCCTGCGCGACGAGCCGGCTCACGGAGGCGGCGTCGAGCTCCGCCGGCGGGTCCGACACGCGGCGCGGCGCAACCTGCTCGACGAACGCGGCTGCCTCCACGTCGGACAGGCGCCCCACGCGTACGAAGATCGCCTCGCGCACCAGCACATCATCCCCGTGCTCGCGCTTCAGGCGCGCCTGCAGCCCGCGCGCACCGCTCAGCACCAGGTGCACGCCCGGACGGGACCGGTGCACCCCCCGGCGCAGCCCGAGCAGCTGCTCGAGCGCTTGGCCCTGCAGCCGGTCGGCGTCGTCGATCAGCAGCGCCAGCGGCCGCCGGCCGGAGTCGTCGAGATGGTCGCGCAGCGCGTCGAGCTCGCTCCTGGGAGTGGGGCGCGTGTGGGTGAGCTCGAGCTCGCTGCACGCGAAGTTGACCACCTGCGCCAGCTCGAGCCCGCGCGCGCCGCACAGCACCGGCTCGACGATGCCCTGCATCTCCGCGGCGAAACGCTTGAGCAGCGTGGTCTTGCCGCTGCCGCTCTCTCCGGTCAGCACGAGCAGACCGGCGCCGTCGCGCACCCCGCGCGTCAGCCCCTGCATCGCCGCCTCGTGCGCGTTGCTCGCGAGATAGCCGTCGCTGACAGCCGTCAGCTCGCCCTCATCGGCGATGCTCTCGGACAGGTTCAACGAGCTCTTCGTCATGGATGCTCAGCCACATGGCGGTGAGGCATGGCGTGACGCGTGCCGCTCGGCCCGGCGCGCCATGCTCGTGAAGCGGTCCAGGGAGTGCAGGGCGGCGAGGAGCTCGCGTTCGGAATCCGTGCGTGTCGCGACATGCAAGACAGCCAACCGGTTGCGATGACGCGCAGCGTACGCGGTGAGACGCACGGCGTCTTCTCTCCGACCCGTCGCTGCACGTGAGGTTCGTCGATTCCGATCGTCGCCTGCGTGCCTCGCGGCATGGAGAGGGTCCTCATCTGCATGTGCGTCTCGTGCATGGTTCGACTGTGAACGTAGGACGAGAACCTCTTCACGGTTCTGCGTTCCGATGTCGTTATCATCCGCGCCGCATGCCCCCGTGGCTGCGCATCAGTTCGCAAAGATGGAAAAGAGTTATGTGGCAAACGAGCGCGTGGCAGAGAAACGAACCGAAGTTCGAAGGAATCAGTGTTTTCGGACTCGGTTATGTCGGATCGGTCACCGCCGGTTGCCTGTCCGGAAAGGGGCTGCGCGTCGTCGGCGTCGACGTCAATCCGACGAAGGTCGACGCGCTGAATTCGGGGCAGGCGCCGGTGCTCGAGCCTGGCCTCGGGGCGCTGCTCGAGCAGGGACGCCGCGATGGACTGATCAGTGCGACCGCCGACGTGCACGCGGCCGTCGAGCACACGGATGTCTCGTTCATCTGCGTCGGCACCCCGTCGCTCGCGCAGGGCAAGCTGGATCTCTCCGTGATCGAATCGGTCTGCGGGCAGATCGGATCCGCTCTCGGCGAGAAGCGCGGTGCGCACACCGTGGTGGTGCGCAGCACCGTGCTGCCCGGCACCACGGACTCCCTGGTGATTCCCACGCTGGAGCGCGAGAGCGGCAAGCGGTGCGGTGTCGACTTCCAGGTTTGCACCAATCCCGAGTTTCTGCGCGAGGGCACGGCGGTGGCCGATTTCCGCGAGCCCGCGATGACCGTGATCGGGTGTGACGACGAGATCAGCGCCGAGCAGCTCCTGGCTCTCTACGAGGGTACGCCGGGCGAAGTGCACGCCACCTCCATCCGTGCGGCCGAGATGATCAAGTACAGCTGCAACTGCTTCCACGCCGTGAAGATCGCGTTTGCGAACGAGATCGGGACGTTGTGCAAGGAGCTCGCGGTAGATGCCGAGGAGGTGACCCGCATCTTCACCTCGGACACCCGCCTCAACATCTCGCCGGCCTACCTGCGCCCCGGCTTCGCGTTTGGCGGATCGTGCCTGCCAAAGGACCTTCGCGCGCTCGGCTACCGCGCGAAGGAGCTCGACGTGCGGCTGCCGCTGCTCGACTCGGTGCTGCCGAGCAACGAGCAGCACCTGGGCCGGGCGATCGACATGATCCTGAGGCACGGGCGCCGCAAGATCGCGCTGTTCGGCCTCAGCTTCAAGCCGGGCACGGACGATCTGCGCGAGAGTCCGCACGTGCAGCTCGTCAAGCGTCTGCTCGGCGAGGGGTGCGAGGTCCGCATCTGGGATCCGCACGTCAGCATGGGTCGGCTGATCGGCTCGAACCGCGCGTTCATCGAGGAGCACATCCCGCACATCGGCGAGCTGCTGATCGACACCGTGCAGGCGGTGCTCGACGACGCCGAGGTGGTCGTGCTCGGGACCACGTCGCTGCCGCGGGAGGCGCTCACCGCCCGGCTCAACGGCGAGCACGTCGTGATCGACCTCGCGCACCTCGCGAAGTCGGAGCGCCTCACGGCCGGCGCGTACGAGGGGATCTGCTGGTAGCGCACGGGCGCGTCGGCGCGGCAACGGCGGGCGCGCGCCGTCGTTCGCCGGCAGACCCCGACGTGACCAGTCGCCGGAGCGTACGGGCGAGCGGGGCGCTGCGTGCCGCGCATGGCATCTCCCGCGGCCCGCCCGCCAACGGGACGAAGCTGCGCGACTGCCGCGCAGCGTCGCCCCCGGCGACGAAGAGGCCCTGAGGCCGATAAGCTTCCCTCCCATGGCACCGCGTCGCGAGGGAGATCGCCTGGTGCGCCGTTTGCGTGCGCTGCTGCTCGCGGTCGCACTGGCGCCGGCGGCCGCCGGCGCCGCGGACATCGTCGCCACCCTGCGTGACTACGGCCGCTTCGACGCGTTTCTCGCCGTCGTCGAGCAGGCGGGGATGACCGGGGCGCTGGCGACCGGTGGGCCCTGGACCGTCTTCGCGCCGGAGCGGGTGGCGCCGGCGCTAGTGCCGCGCACCGGGGAGGCCGCCGCGGCGCTGGTGCGCCGCCACCTGCTTCCGGGTCGTGTCAGCCTGCGGGCCCTCGCGCGCGAGCGACCGCGGCGCACCGCGGCCGGGCATCGGCTGCGCTTCGTGGACATGAGCGGGGCGGTGCTGGTGGAGGATCGCTGGGTCCTGCGCGGCGACATCGACGCGGACAACGGGCTGGTCCACATCATCGACGAGGCGATCGCGCCGCTGCGCTGAATCGCTGTCGGAATTCATGACACGGCGAGCGCTCGCGAACGCCCCTCGCTTCGCAACTCGTTGAGTTGAAGAGAGTTGCACGAGTATTGCGTGGCCCGCGCTCGAGAGCCGAAGGCTTGGAGGAGGGGCCATGAGGAAGATTCGTCAACCCCAGGCCGCGCGGCACCGTCGAGGCGTCGAGTCGTTGTGAGCCATTGCCACCGTCTGGCCGCGGCGCCGGGTCTCGCACGGCACAGACGCCGCGCCTGAGCGCTTGCGAGTCCGGGGCGGGCCACGTGACTGACCCGATACCGAGACGTGGCCCGCCGCGCGCGCGTCGCCTCAGCAGCCGCGGTCTGCGGCGGGACCCGCGCCCGCGAGGGCACGCGAGACGATCGGGGCGAGCCGCGCGGCGACGGCGCGGTGGCCGTCCGCGCGCAGGTGGGGATCCCAGTCGTAGGCCAGCTCCGGCCCGACCCATGGCGACACGTCCAGGACCTCGACGCCGCTCAGGCCCGGTCGCGTCCCTCGGTGCGCCAGGGCGTCGCACAGCGCTCGCGCGAACAGGGCGTCGTTGCGGCCCCGGTCGCTCAGCTCCAGCACGACCACGGCGATGCCGGACAGGTCCACCGGCGCGCGCTCCAGCACGTCGAGGAACGCGGCCGCCTGCGCCGCGTGCTCGGCGGCCGCGGCCTGCGCCTCGCGCCGCTCCTTGCCTTTGAGGGCATGCAGTGCCTGGTTGACCACGCGCTTCTGCGCTTCGTAGAGGAGCAGCCCGAATCGGTAGCCGCGGGTCTTGCGCAGGTGCTTCTCGACCTGCCGCCGGTACTGGTCCTCGCTCATGGTCGGGAGCCGGCCGCCGGCCCTCAGGAAGGCCCGGTTCTCGCCGAAGTCGTTGTCGTTGTACTGCACGACCAGCACCTTCAGGCGCGATCGGTCGATGCGCGCAAGCGTCGCGAGAGCGCGCGCCGTGCCGTACGAGGAGACGCCGGCGTTGAGCACCCGGCGTCCGAGCCCGGTCTCGAGCAGCTCGGGAAAGGACTCGTCCTGCTCCACGCCCCAGCCCATCGCGAAGGAGTCCCCCAGGACCACCACCTCCGGTCCCGCCAGCGACGCCGCGTCGTCGCGCAGGCCCGCCTCGTTGACCCGCAGCTCGGTGCTGAACTCCCGGTTCGCGAAGCGGCAGCCGGGCGGTTTCAGGGTATAGGCCAGCTCGGCGTCGAAGCGTGCGCACTCGGGCAGGTACTGCACCACGCGCCAGCGGTAGGCGAGCTCGTACTGTGCGAGCACCGGGCCCAGGAGCCCCCCGGGCCCGTCCCCGGCCCGGTAGCGCAGCAGCAGGAAACCCTCGAGCAGCGCGAGGAGCGCGGCCAGCACGAGGAGGTTCACGACCACGACCGTCATCAGGCGGCGCCCTCGCGGGCCCCGGCGAGCGCCGCCGTCGCCGGCTGCCGAGCTGGTCGCGCGCACCCTGTTCTCCGCCTCGTGCCGGCATGTTCCGGCGCCGGCGAGTCTGCCAGCTGACGTGTGCCGCGGCCACCGCGCGTCGGTTCCGCGTTGTCGTGATGCCGACGACGCGGCTACCCTATGCGGCCCATCCGCTCTCCGACGAAGCGCACCGACGCAGCACCCAGTGACCAGCCGCCGGGACACTCACGAGCATCTTGCCGGCCACGGCCCGCAGGTCACGGCCGGCAGCGAGCGCGGCTTCGGCCTCGTGTTCGCCGCGGTGTTCACCATCATCGCGTGCGTTCCGCTCGCGCGCGGCGACCTCCCCAGTGGGTGGGCGCTGGCGGTGGCGGGCGTATTCGCCGCTCTCGCGCTGCTCGCGCCGCGCACCCTCGCGCCGCTGAACCGGGCGTGGTTCCGCCTCGGCATGCTGCTGGGCGCCGTGGTCAGCCCGGTGGTGCTGGGCGCCATCTTCTTCACCACCATCGCGCCCATCGGGCTGCTGATGCGGTCGCTGGGCAAGGATCCGCTGCGCCTCGCGCGCGACCCGCAGGCGTCGACGTACTGGCTGCGCCGCGAGCCGCCCGGCCCGCCGCCCGCGAGCCTCGAGCGGCAGTTCTGAGCGGACGTGGGCTTCCTGGTCGAATTCTGGGCCTTTCTGAAGGCCAGGAAGAAGTACTGGCTGTTTCCGGTGCTGCTGGTGATGGCGCTCTTCGGCGGCCTGATCGTGCTCAGCCAGGGATCGGCCGTCGCCCCGTTCATCTACACGCTGTTCTGAAGCCGTGATCGGGGGCTGCGGCGACCTGGCGACGGCGCCGCCGCGGTAGTCCCTGTCCGAGCCCACCCGCATGCGCATCCTCGGTCTGTCCGCGTACTACCACGACAGCGCCGCCGCGCTGCTCGCGGACGGCCGCATCGTGGCGGCCGCCCAGGAGGAGCGTTTCACGCGGCGCAAGCACGACGCGCGATTCCCCGAGCACGCGTTGCGCTACTGTCTCGAGGAGGGGCGGGTGGGGCTCGCGGACCTGGACTGCGTGGTCTTCTACGACAAGCCCTTCCTGAAGTTCGAGCGCCTGCTCGAGACCTACCTGAGCTTCGCACCGCGGGGCTTTCGCTCGTTTCGCATGGCCATGCCCGTGTGGCTGCGCGAGAAGCTGTTCCAGAAGGATCTGCTGCGCAAGGCGCTGGGCGCGATCGAGCCCGGCTTCGACTGGCAGCACCGGCTGCTGTTCGCCGAGCACCACCTCAGCCACGCCGCGTCGGCGTTCTTCCCGTCGCCGTTCGAGGAGGCGGTGGTGCTGACCATGGACGGGGTGGGCGAGTGGGCCACCACCTCGGCGGCGCTGGGCACCGGCAAGGATCTCGAGATCGTCAAGGAGATCCACTTCCCGCACTCGCTGGGGCTGCTCTACTCCGCGTTCACCTACTACACCGGCTTCAAGGTCAACTCCGGCGAGTACAAGCTGATGGGCCTTGCGCCGTACGGCGAGCCGCGCTTCCGGCAGCTGATCCTGGACCACCTCATCGACGTCAAGCCTGACGGCTCGTTCCGCCTGGACCAGAGCTACTTCAACTACTGCACCGGGCTCACCATGACCGGCGAGCGCTTCCACGCCCTGTTCGGACAGCCGCCGCGCGGCCCGGAGGAGCGGCTCACGCCGTTCCACATGGATGTGGCGGCCTCCATCCAGGCGGTCACCGAGGAGGTGGTGCTGCGGCTCACGCGCGCGCTGGCGGCGGAGACCGGGCGGCGCAACCTGTGTCTCGCGGGCGGCGTGGCGCTGAACTGCGTCGCGAACGGCAAGGTGCTGCGTGACGGGCACTTCGACAACGTGTGGGTGCAGCCCGCGGCAGGCGACGCCGGCGGCGCGCTGGGCGCCGCGCTGTGCGCGCATCACCTCTACCGCGGGCAGCCGCGTGCCCCGAACGGCGGGCTGGACGCGATGCGCGGCAGCTACCTGGGACCGGCGTTCGCGCAGGAGGCAATCGAGGCGCGCCTGGACGGCGCCGGTGCGCGGTGCACGGTGCTGGACGACGACGCGCTGCTGCAGGCAGCGGCGGGCGCGCTGGCCGAGGGCAAGGCGGTGGGCTGGTTCCAGGGCCGCATGGAGTTCGGCCCGCGGGCGCTGGGCGGACGCTCCATCCTCGGCGATCCGCGCTCGCCCACGATGCAGCGCACCCTCAACCTGAAGGTGAAGTACCGCGAGTCGTTCAGGCCCTTCGCGCCCTCGGTGCTGCGCGAGCACGTCGACGAGTGGTTCGAGCTGGACGCGGACTCGCCGTACATGCTCATGGTGGCGCCGGTGCGCGGCGAGCGCCGGCGCCAGATGACCGCGGAGGAGCAGGCGCGCTTCGGCATCGACAAGCTCAACGCGGTGCGCTCGCAGATCCCGGCGGTCACCCACGTGGACTACTCCGCCCGGGTGCAGACCGTGCACCGGGAGTCCAACCCCCGCTACCACGCATTGCTCACCCGATTCCATGCGCTCACCGGCTGCCCGGTGCTGGTCAACACGAGCTTCAACGTGCGCGGCGAGCCCATCGTGTGCACCCCCGAGGACGCGTTCCGTTGCTTCATGGGCACCGACATCGAGATGCTCTTCGTCGGCAACTGCATGCTGCGCAAGGAGGAACAGGATCCGGCCCTCGCGGCTGACTACAAGGACGCGTTCGAGCTGGACTGAGCGGCGTGGAGCCGGGCCGCGCGGGCTCCACTCCGTCGCGTTGCGGCCCGGGCTCGCCCACGTGCCTGCTGCGTCGGCGGCCGACGCCGCGCCCGGAGGCTCCGCGCGGGCGCGGTCAGCCGTTCGCGTGGCGCACCAGGTCGGCGAGCTGCAGGCCCCACTTCGGGTCGCACTGCTCGACGCACGGGTCGCGCACCCGGTGACGTCGAGGCGCGCGCCACCC
>CBDUCN010000201.1:0-9866 GCA_965365655.1 uncultured Gammaproteobacteria bacterium
ACTCGCGCTGGTGCGCATGGAGGACTTCGCGCGTCGCCCGGTGACCGCACTCTCGGGCGGGCAGCAGCAGCGCGTCGCCGTCGCACGCGCCCTGGTGGTCGAGCCGGATCTGCTGCTGCTGGACGAGCCGTTCTCGGCGCTGGACCGCAAGCTGCGCGAGACCATGCAGGTCGAGCTCAAGGGGCTGCTGCGCGCGCGCGGCATCACCGCCGTGTTCGTCACCCACGACCAGGACGAGGCGCTCGCGGTCTCGGACCGTATCGCGGTGATGAACGAGGGGCGCATCGAGCACTTCGCCGAGCCGTCCGAGCTCTACGCGCGCCCGGCCACCGCGTTCGCCCTCGTGTTCGTGGGCCTGTCCACGCGACTCGCGGGCAGGGTCGTGGCCAGCGCCGGCGGACGCGTCACCATCGAGACCGCGCACGGGACGATCACCGCGGACGCCGGGTTCCGCACGGGCGCGTCGGTGATCGTCGGCGTGCGCCCGGAGCGGATCACGCCGTCGCGCGATGACGGGCGCGATGTGCCTCGCGCGCCCGAGGGGCGCGATGCACCGCGCGCGCCCGACGACCGCAACGTGCTCGCGGTGACCCTCGCCGACACCCTCGCGCTGGGCTCCCGGTCGCACCTGCACGGGCGCACCGGCGGCGACGACCAGCTCCTGTGCGAGGTCCCGGGAACGCTGCGCCGCGACGAGTTCCCGCCCGGGCAGACGGTGCACTTCTCGTGGGCCCGGGAGCACACCCTGGTCTACCCCGCTCCCGGCCCGTGAGCGCCGCGACCGGGACCGCCGGCCCGCGCGTGCGCGCCGACCCGATGCTCGCGCTGGCCGCGCCGGGCCTGCTGTACATGGCGCTGATCTTCGCGCTCCCGCTGTGCGCGCTGCTCGTGAAATCCTTCCTCGACGCGAGCGGCCGGCTGTCGCTGTCGGGCTATCTGGAGTTCCTCGGCGATCCGTACCACCTGCGCATCCTGTGGCGCACGGTGCGCGTGGCCCTGCTGACCACGCTGCTCGCGTTGCTGCTGGCCTATCCGACCGCGTACGTGCTGTCCCGCGCCCGCGGCTGGGCGCAGGGGATCATCCTGTGCGCGATGGTCCTGCCGCTCGCCGTCGGCGTGGTGGTGAAGGCGTTTGCGTGGTCGATCCTGTTCCGCACCGACGGGGCCATCAACAAGCTGCTGATCGCGAGCGGCCTGATCGACAAGCCCGTGCGGCTGCTGTTCACCGAGCCGGCGCTCGTCATCGGCGCCGCGAACGTGTTCCTGCCGTTCATGGTGCTGCCGATCTACGCGGTGTTCCGCCAGCTGAATCCATCGCTGCCGGAAGCGGCCTCGTCGCTGGGCGCGAGCCCGTGGTTCCGGTTCTCCCGCGTGACGCTGCCGTTGACGATGCCGGGCGTGATCGCCGGCTGTGCGTTCGTGTTCTCGATGGCGGTGTCCATGTACGTGATCCCCAGCCTGATCGTCGGCGAGCGCAGCCAGACCGTGTCGATGCTGATCGCGCGGTCCTACCTGTTCCTGCGCGACGAGCAGCTCGGCTCCGCGATGTCCGCCGTGCTGCTCGCGATCGCGATCGCCGTCGTTCTCGGCAGCACCTGGCTCATCCGCCGCTACTCGGTGAGCAGGCCGTGAGCCGCGTGGACACCACCGCGCGCACGCTGAGCTGGATCATCGCAGGGCTCGTCGTGGCGTTCCTGCTCGCGCCGCTGCTCATCACCGTCCTCGTGTCCTTCACGTCCTCGTCGATCTACACCCTCCCGCCGCCGGAGTGGTCGCTGAGATGGTACGAGGGCCTCACCCGGAAGTCGGGCCTGACCGACGCGGTGTGGCTGTCGGTCAATCTCGCGCTGGCCTCCACCTTCGTGTCGCTGGTGCTCGGGACGGCGGCCGCGGTGGCCGTCGTGCGGGGAAGCTTCCCTGGACGCGAGTCCATCGCGACCTTCGTGGTCTCGCCGCTGATGATGCCGGGCCTCGTGGTGGGCGTCGCGCTGCTGCAGTTCTTCCGCGGCGTCGGGCTGCGCGATGCGTACGTCAGCCTGCTGCTCGGCCACGTGATCGTGACCCTGCCGTTCATCATGCGCACCCTGCTCGCGGCGCTGGAGTCGTTCGACTTCTCGCTGATCGACGCGGCCCGCACCCTCGGCTGCAGCCCGGTCGAGGCGACGATCAAGGTGCTCGCGCCCAGCCTCGCGCCGGCCTTCCTGACCGGGGGGCTGTTCGCGTTCCTCGCGTCCATCGACAACTACCCGATCTCCATCTTCCTGACGGACGCGCGCAACAAGACCCTGCCGATCAAGATGCTGCAGTACCTCGAGGAGCAGCCGGACCCGACCCTCGCGGCGATCTCCACCGGGCTGATCGTGCTCGCGCTGATCGCGCTCGTGATCGGCTCGCGAACGGTGGGGCTGAACCGGATGATCCAGACCTGAGGGGCGGTGCTCAGCGCGAGCCCGACGCGGGCGGCTCGCTCGCGGCGGTCGACCGCGGCGCAACCGCTGCCGTGCGCGCACCCGCGCACGCGCTCAGCGACGCGGCCAGGCGCGGCAGGTCGACGCGCGAGAGCACCGCGCGCGCATCGCGCATCGCCGCCTCCGCCGCCTCCGCGTCCGCCGCCAGCGCCGACACGGAGGTCTCGCAGCGCCGCGCCGTCGTGTCCAGCGGCCGCTGCACGCCGGTGAGCACCGCGAGGTGGTCCGTCGTCACGCTGCGCAGAGCCCCCGCCTCGTTCGCCGCGCGCTGGAGGTCGGGCGCGATGCGCTCGAGCGTGTCCTGGCCGGAGGCCAGCGCCCGCTCCACCAGGCGCGCCGCCTGCTGCGGCGACAGCGCGTGCGACGGCGTGCGGGCCGATTCCGCGAGCGCGGGCATCGGCGAGGAGCCCACGGGCGAAAGCCGGGACAGCAAGTCGGCCGGCGCGGGCGACGCCGACGCGAGGTCGGTGGCGAGGCCGGCGAGCATCGCCTGCACCGCGTGCGGGGACGCGCCGTCCCGGCCGAGCACGGCTGCGAGCTCGGCGCGCACGTCGGACACCGCGGCATGCGCCGCCGCGGTCGCGCGCGCGAGGTCCTGCGTCCAGTTCTCGAGCCGCGTCAGCGCGCCCGGGATCCGTGCGCCGAGCGCGTCCGCGCGGTCGAGCTCGCGGCGCGCGTCGGCGGCGACCATCTCCGCGGCAACCACGCTCTCGAAGTAGCCGTCGAGGCCGGCCGCCAGCGCCCGGTAGCGCTGCTCGGGCAGCGCGAGCACGCTCTCCGCGCGCGCGAGGTCGCCGTCCAGCGCCACCAGCTCGTCGCGACGGGCGGCGCCGCGGCTCGCGAGCCTCTGCAGCGCCTGATCGATCCCCGCGCGGGCGTCGAGCACCTGCTGCAGCGCGTCCACGTACGGCGCGGGCGGGCTCGCGAGCGCGCTCTCCACCGCCGCGACGGCCGCCTCGCGGCGCTCCTGGCGCAGCGCCAGCGTTCTCGTCAGCCGCGCGGCGCAGCTCTCGACGTGCAGCACCGAGTCGTCCAGTGCCAGCGCCGACGCGCGCAGGTCGTCGCGCATCGTGAGGATGGCGCCTGGCGACGCGTCGTGCGCCGTCTCGAGCTCACCCATGTGCGAGCCGATGCACGCCAGGCCGTCGCGCGCGGTTTGCAGCGCCGCCACCTTGTCATCCGTCGCGAACAGCTGCAGCGCGCCCAGGATGGCGCCGCTGAACGCGCCGAGCACCACGGTCACCGCCTGCGGCGCGCGCAGCACCGCCGCCGCGGCGGCGCCCGCGCCGATCAGCAGCGCGGCCAGCTTCCACAGATCGATGAACTCGCGCAGTTGTGCCGCGGCCTTCGCGTAGCGCTCGTCGAGCGCCTGCACGCCCGCCGCGAGCTGGGCGACCCCGTCACCGATGGCCGGAGGCGACAGGTCCAGGTCGCCGGCGCCGCGGTGCAGCAGCACGCCCGTCGCGACCGCCGCCCCCGCGACGGCCAACCACGCCAGATAGACCGCCTTCGACTGTCCGTGCTGTCGCCGCATCGCCGTCACCTCCGGTGTGTCATCGGCCAGCAGCCCGCGCGATCGCCCAGGCGCGCAGGAAGTGTCCGGGAACGCGGGTCGAAAGTCAGCCGGCCTCCGGCGCCGGAGGCCCGGGTCCCTGCGCCCGCCGGGGTGGGAGGTTCGTCGTCGAGGCCGAGCGGGTCCCAGGCGGGGTCGACATCACGACGACCCACGCGCCGACGCGCCAGCGCGCCAGCGCAGGACCGGAGGCGCGTCCGTCAGCGTTCGTCTGGAATGAGGTGTTGGCGGAGAGAGAGGGATTCGAACCCTCGATGGGTGATTAACCCATACTCCCTTAGCAGGGGAGCGCCTTCAGCCACTCGGCCATCTCTCCGGAATCGAGCCGGGAGGGTATAGGACCCGGCGAAAACTGGCAAAGACCCCCGTCGGCCCCGCCCGGGGGGCGGGGCGGCCCGGCCGGGCCGGGGGCCGGGGTCAGGCGGGGTCGGCGGCGCCGTTGGGCGCCTTCTCGGCCTGGATGCGCTCGTAGATCTCCTCGCGGTGCACCGAGACGTCCTTCGGCGCGTTGACCCCGATGCGGACCTGGTTTCCCTTGACCCCCAGGACCGTCACCGTCACCTCGTCGCCGATCATCAGCGACTCCCCCACTCTCCGGGTCAGTATCAGCATGCTCTCCTCCTGAGCGGTGCCCTGGCCTCTTTCGAGGCTCCTTGTTGTATGTATGGGCGCTCGCGGAAGTGCCTGACCCTGCCCCGCGCGTGGCTCCCCCCGAAGCCCCGGCGGTCTCCCGGGCGGTCAGCCGTCCGCGTCTCCTCCTCCTTCGTCCCTGCTGTCGAGCCCGAACGCCGTGTGCAGCGCACGCACGCCCAGCTCGACGTACTTCTCGTCCACCACCACCGAGATCTTGATCTCGGACGTGGAGATCATCTGGATGTTGATCGATTCGCCGGCCAGCGCCTTGAACATGCGGCTCGCAATACCGGCGTGGGAGCGCATCCCCACTCCCACGAGTGAAATCTTAGCAATCCGGTCGTCACCGGTCACTTCGCGCGCGCCGAGCTCCGCCGCAGACGCCTGCAGCAATTCTTGCGCTGCAACATAATCGCCGCGATTCACGGTGAAGGTGAGGTCGGTGGTCTCGTCCGCGGACACGTTCTGCACGATCATGTCCACCTCGATGTTGGCCGCCGCGATCGGGCCCAGCACCTTGTACGCGACGCCGGGCGTGTCGGGCACGCCGACCACGGTGAGCTTGGCCTCGTCGCGGTTGTGCGCGATGCCGGAAATCAGCGGTTGCTCCATCTCGGGGTCCTCCGGCGTGATCAGGGTGCCCGGGCCGTCCTCGAAGCTCGACAGCACGCGCAGCGGAACGTTGTACTTGCTCGCGAACTCGACCGAGCGGATCTGCAGCACCTTCGAGCCGAGGCTCGCGAGCTCCAGCATCTCCTCGAAGGTCAGCCGGTCGAGGCGCCGGGCGTACGGCACCAGGCGCGGGTCGGCGGTGTAGACGCCGTCGACGTCGGTGTAGATCTGGCACTCGTCGGCCTTCAGCGCGACCGCGAGCGCGACGGCGGTGGTGTCGGAGCCGCCGCGGCCCAGCGTGGTGATGCTGCCGCGCGCGTCAACGCCCTGGAAGCCGGCGACGACCACCACGCGCTGCTTCGCGAGGTCGGCGCGGATGCGCTCGTCGCCGATGTCCTCGATGCGCGCCTTGGAGTGCACGCTGTCGGTCACGATCGGCACCTGGGCGCCGGTGTACGAGCGCGCGGGACACCCGCGCTGCTGCAGGCACAGCGCGAGCAGCGCGACGGTGACCTGCTCGCCGGTGGACACCAGCACGTCGACCTCGCGCGGATCGGGCCTCGGGCTCGCCTGCTTCGCGAGCCCCAGCAGGCGGTTGGTCTCGCCGGCCATCGCCGAGACCACGACGACGACCTGGTGGCCCGCGTCGCGGGCCGACTTCACCCGGTCCGCGACCTTGCCGATGCGCTCCATGTCGGCGACCGAGGTGCCGCCGTACTTCTGGACGAGCAGCGCCATCGCGCGCTAGGCCCCGATCTGCTCGCGCACCCAGTCGGGCACGGATTCGATCGCGACGTCGATGCGGCTGGGGTCGCTGCCGCCGGCCTGCGCGAGGTCGGGGCGGCCGCCGCCGCGTCCGCCAACCTGCTGTGCGACGTGGTTGGCGAGCGGGCCGGCCGCGACGCGGTCGGTCCAGTCGCTGGTGACGCCGGCCACCAGCGCCACCTTGCCGTCGTTCACGGTCGCCAGCACCACCGCCGCGGAGCCCAGCTTGTTCTTGAGCTGGTCCACGGTCTCGCGCAGGCGCTTCGGATCCACACCGTCGAGCTTCGCGGCCAGCACCTTGAGCCCGTCGACGTCGACCGCGCGGGCCGCGAGATCGTCGCCCGCGCTGGACGCGAGGCGGCCCCTGAGGCGCTCCAGCTCCTTCTCGAGCTCGCGCGTGCGCGCGACCAGCTGCTCCACCTTCGCGTCCACGCCGTCGCGGTCCGCCTTCAGCAGGCCGGCGACCCTGGCGAGGCGCGCGTCGGTGTCACGCACCCGGGCCAGCGCGCCGGCGCCGGTGACGGCCTCGACGCGGCGCACGCCGGCGGCGACGCCGGTCTCGGACACGATCCGGAACAGCCCCACGTCGCCCGCGCGGCGCACGTGCGTGCCGCCGCACAGCTCCGTCGAGTAGTCGCCGATGGCCAGCACCCGCACCGGGTCGTCGTACTTCTCGCCGAACAGCGCGATGGCGCCGCTCTTGCGCGCGTCCTCGAGCGGCATCACCTGCGTCCGGGCCTCGTCGTTGCCGAGGATCCAGCGGTTCACCTGGGACTCGATGGCCTCCAGCTCCGCCGGCGTCACCGGCTCGAAGTGCGAGAAGTCGAAGCGCAGGCGATCCGGCGCCACCAGCGAGCCCTTCTGCGCGACGTGATCGCCCAGCACCTTGCGCAGCGCCGCGTGCAGCAGGTGGGTCGCGGAGTGGTTGCGCGCGACGGAGCGCCGGCGCTCCACGTCCACGTGCGCGGCGAGCCGGTCCCCGACCTTGATCTCGCCCTCGGTGACCACGCCGTGGTGCACGATCGCGTCGCCCACGCGGCGCGTGTCGTCGACCTGGAAGCGCGCCTTCCCGGCCTCAAGCACGCCGGTGTCGCCCACCTGGCCGCCGCCCTCGGCGTAGAACGGCGTGTGATCGAGCACGATGCCGGCGTGGTCCTCGGTGCCGGCACTGTCCACCGGCTCGCCGTCGATCAGGATCGCGGTCACCGTGCCCTGGAACTCCAGGTGCTCGTAGCCCTCGAACGCGCTCGCGACGTCCAGGTGCAGCGTCTCGGCGGCGCCGGCCTTGAACTGGCTGGCGCCGCGCGCCTGCTCGCGCTGGCGGGCCATCGCCGACTCGTAGCCGGCGATGTCCAGCTCCAGGCCGCGCTCGCGCGCGACGTCGGCGGTGAGGTCGACCGGGAATCCGTAGGTGTCGTAGAGCATGAACACGGTGTCGCCGGGGATCACGGTGCCGTCGAGATCGGAGATGACCTCCTCGAGGATGCGCATGCCCTGATCCAGCGTCTCGGCGAAACGCTCCTCCTCCTGGCGCAGGATGCGCTCGACCACCTCGCGGCGCTCGCGAAGCTCCGGGTAGGCCTCGCCCATCTCCTTGTCGAGCGCCTTCACGAGGCGGAAGAAGAACGGCTCCTTCATGCCGAGCCGGTGACCGTGGCGGATCGCGCGGCGCACGATGCGGCGCAGCACGTAGCCCCGCCCCTCGTTCGACGGCACGACCCCGTCCAGCACCAGGAACGCGCACGAGCGGATGTGGTCCGCGATCACCCGCAGCGACTTGTCCTCGCGATCGGTGGCGCCGGTGGCCGCCATCGCGGCGTCGATCAGGCTGACGAACAGGTCCGTCTCGTAGTTGCTGTGCACGCCCTGCAGCACCGCCGCGAGGCGCTCCAGCCCCATGCCGGTGTCCACCGACGGGCGCGGCAGCGGCGTCAGCGTGCCGTCCGCCGCGCGGTCGTACTGCATGAACACCAGGTTCCAGATCTCGATGTAGCGATCGCCGTCCTCGTCCGGGCTGCCGGGCGGCCCGCCGGGCACCTCCGGACCGTGGTCGTAGAACACCTCGCTGCACGGGCCGCAGGGGCCGGTGTCGCCCATCGACCAGAAGTTGTCCTTCTCGCCGCAGCGCGAGAAGCGCTCGCGGTCGATCCCGATGTCCTCGAACCAGATCTTCTCGGCTTCCTCGTCCTCCTCGTAGACGGTCACCCAGAGCTTCTCCGGATCCAGGCCGTAGACCTCGGTGAGCAGGGTCCAGCAGAAGCGGATCGCGTCGCGCTTGAAGTAGTCGCCGAAGCTGAAGTTGCCCAGCATCTCGAAGAAGGTGTGGTGGCGCGCGGTGTAGCCGACGTTCTCGAGATCGTTGTGCTTTCCGCCGGCGCGCACGCAGCGCTGGGCGGTGACGGCGCGGTTGTAAGGCCGCGGGTCGTTGCCCAGGAACACGTCCTTGAACTGCACCATGCCGGCGTTCGTGAACAGCAGGGTGGGGTCGTTGCCGGGCACCAGCGGGCTGGACGGCACCACCTCGTGGCCGCGCTCGCGGAAGAACTCCAGGAAGGTGCGGCGGATCTCGTTGCTGGTCATCATCGCGTGGCGGCCTGTGCGTTGCCCGTCGGTTGCGTCGCCGGAGCGGAGGCGGCCGCGCGCCGTGACGGCGCGAGCGGCCGCGGACCGGGCTGGCGCGGCAAACCGGTAAGTCTACAGCGCGGGGGAGCGAAAACCGTAGGGTCAGACCGCCTCGCCGCCCTCGGCGTCGGGGTCGGCGCCGAGCGCGGCGACGACCTGATCGCCGGTGAAGCCGCGCCCGGTCAGGAAACGCGCCTGGCGGGCCCGCTCGCGCAGGTCCTGCGGGGGCGCGTCGCCGAAGCGCTTGCTGCGTGCGGCGCGGGCGCGCCGGGTCCAGTCCGGGTCGCGCGGATCGCACGCGGCGTCCCGCTCCGCGCCGTCGACGCCGCGCTGGCGAAGCTCCTCGGAAATGCGCACCGGGCCGACGCCGCGCCCGGCCCGGGAGGCGACGTAGGCCTCGGCGAAGCGGCGGTCGCTCTGCAGGCGCTCCGCGGCGAGCGCGTCGAGCGCCGCCGTGACCGCGTCGCCGGCAAAGCCGCGGCGCGCGAGCTTGTCACGCAGCTCGGCGCGCGAATGCTCGCGCCGGGCCAGCAGGTCCAGCGCGCAGCCGCGGACCGCGGCCGGATCGGATTCCGCGGCGGACTCGCCGGGCGCCGCCGTATCCGCTCCCGGCGCCCCGGAGCCGCCCGCCGGCCGTCGCGAGGCCCACACCTGCGGCTAGGCCTCGACCTCCTCCGCCTCGGCCTGCGCCTCGGCCGCAGCGCCGCGCTTGGGCAGCAGCTTGTCGCGCAGCGCGCGGTCGATCTCGGCCGCCATCTCCTTGTTCTGCTTGAGGAACTCGCGCACGTTGTCGCGGCCCTGGCCGATCCGCTCGCCGTTGTAGCTGTACCAGGCCCCGGACTTCTCGACGATGCCGTTCGCGACGCCCAGGTCGATGAACTCGCCCTCCCGGGACACGCCCTCGCCGTACAGGATGTCGAACTCGACCTGGCGGAACGGCGGCGCGACCTTGTTCTTGACGACCTTCACGCGGGTCTCGTTGCCGACCACCTCGTCGGCGCGCTTGATCGCACCGATGCGCCGGATGTCGAGGCGCACCGAGGAGTAGAACTTGAGCGCGTTGCCGCCGGTGGTGGTCTCCGGGCTGCCGAACATCACGCCGATCTTCATGCGGATCTGGTTGATGAAGATGACCAGCGTGTTGGAGCGCTTGATGTTCGCGGTGAGCTTGCGCAGCGCCTGCGACATCAGGC
>CBDUCN010000202.1:0-9797 GCA_965365655.1 uncultured Gammaproteobacteria bacterium
GCCCCGCCGGCACCTGGGGCGCGCGGCGCATGCCGGTGCGGCTGTCGGCCTGAGGGCGCTGCGAACGCCGCACTTCTTCAACCGCGCCGGGCATTCGTGATCGGTCAGCGGGGTCCCGGGGGGTGGCCGGCCCGGCACGGGCCGCGGGGACACGCTGTGAATACATCCCTGTAAGCTCGCCGGCCGCATCCCTGCGGCCGACGGTCCCCGCGACCCGCACCGGACCGGTCTATCCGAACACCAATGCCGCGCCGGGCGGGTGGCTCGCCGAGGCGCCGGAACACGCGGAAATCGCGCCCTGCGCGGCGTAGAGGCGCATGGGTCCGGCTACGTGCGGGTACGCGGCGCGGGACCGCCGTCAAGCGCCGGCCGCGGGTCTATCCGTGCGCAGCGCGAAGGTGAACGCCGCCGCCGCGAGCAGGAACGCGAACGCGACCAGCAGGCAGCCCGCGATCCCGTGCCACTGGTACGCGAGCCCCGACAGCAGCGTGCCCAGCAGCCGCCCGGCGGCGTTCGCCATGTAGTAGAAGCCGACGTTGACGGTCACGCCGTCGTGCTCGGAGAACGCGAGAATGAGATACGAGTGCAGCGCCGAGTTCACCGCGAACACGACGCCGAACAGCGCGAGCCCGCCCACCAGCACCGGGCCGGCGGGCCAGCCCGCGGCGAGCGCAGCCGCGATTCCGAGCGGCACCAGCGCGAGCCCCGCGACCCACGCGCCGGCGGCGCGCACCCCGGCGCGCGGCCCGTCGCCGCCGCGGCGCGTCACGCGCGGCGCGAGGGACTGCACGACCCCGTAGCCGATCACCCACGAGGCCATGAACGCGCCCACCTGCTCGAAGCTCCAGCCGAGCGCGTCGTACAGGAACACCGGCACGCCGACCACGAACCACACGTCGCGCGCGCCGAACAGGAACACGCGCGCCGACGACAGCAGGTTGATCTCGCGTGACTTCGAGAAGACGTCCCGCAAGCCCGTCCTGCGCTTCGACCGACCCATCGCGCCGTCCACCGTGCCCAGCGAGAACAGCAGCACCACGCTCAAGCCAGCCGCCATCAGCCACAGCCCGTGGCGAAAGCCCAGCGTCGAGAGCAGCAGCCCGCCGAAGAAGAAGCCGATCCCCTTCACCGCGTTCTTCGAGCCGGTGAGCAGGGCGACCCAGCGGTACAGCGCGCCGTGCGCGTCGGCGGCCACCACCAGCTTCACCGCGCTCTTCGAGCTCATCTTGGTGAGGTCCTTCGCGACGCCGGACACGCCCTGAACCGCGACCACGTAGAGCACCGACATCGCCTGCGGCCAGCCCGGGTCCAGCGCGGACAGCGCGAGCAGCGCGGCGACCTGCGCCGCGAGCCCTGCGGTGAGGGTGAGCTTGAGCCCGAAGCGGCTCGCGACCCAGCCGCCGCCGGCGTTGGTGACGATGCCCATCAGCTCGTAGACCAGGAACAGCGTCGCGAGCTCGACCGGCGTGTAGCCCAGCGCATGGAAGTGCAGCAGAACCAGCATGCGCAACGCGCCGTCGGTCAGCATGAACAGCCAGTACGCGCCGGTCACCAGCGCGTAGTTGCGCACGTCCAGCGCCTGCGCCGGGCGCCCGGCGTGCGCGCTCACGCCGCGAGGCTCCGCGCGACGAGCTCGGTGAGCTCGCGCAGGCGGCACGCGTAGCCCATCTCGTTGTCGTACCACGCGAGGACCTTCACCTGCGTCGCGCCGGTGACCCGCGTCGACGGCGCGTCCACGATGGACGAGCGCCGGTCGCCGCGGAAGTCGGTGGACACCAGCGGGCGCCGCTCCACGCCCAGGATGCCCGCGAGCGGGCCGGCCGCGGCGGCCTCGAGCAGCGCGTTCACCTCGTCCACCGTGGTCTCGCGGGCGACCTCGAACACGCAGTCGGTCAACGACGCGTTGAGCAGCGGCACGCGCACCGCGACCCCGTCCAGGCGCCCCGCGAGCTCCGGGAAGATGAGCGCGATCGCGGTCGCGGAGCCGGTGCTCGTCGGCACCAGGTTCAGCAGCGCCGAGCGCGCGCGGCGCAGATCCTTCATCGGCCGGTCGTGCACCGTCTGCGTGTTGGTGACGTCGTGGATGGTGGTGATCGCGCCGTGGCGGATGCCGATGGCCTCGTGCACCACCTTCACGACCGGCGCGAGGCAGTTGGTGGTGCACGACGCCGCGGTCACGATGTCGTGCGCGGCCGGGTCGTAGCGGTCGTGATTCACGCCCATCACCACGTTCAGCGCGTCCCCCTTCACCGGCGCCGACACGACCACCTTGCGAACGCCCTGCCGGAAGTACGGCGCGAGCGCGTCACGGGTCCGGAAACGGCCGCTGCACTCGACGACGACGTCCACGCCCAGCGCGCCCCAGTCCAGCTCGTCCGGCGATCCGGCCGCGGTGCAGCCGACGCGGCGGCCGGCGATCGCGATCGCGTCCGCGCCGTCGGCCGCGACCGGGACCGGCCAGCGGCCGTACACGCTGTCGAAGGCCAGCAGGTGGGCGACCGTCGCCGCGTCGCCGTTCGGCTCGTTGACGTGCACGACGTCGATCGCGCGGTCGCCCCACGCGCCGCCGGGCGCCGTCAGCGTCGCCGGCGCCGCCGGGTCGAAGGCCCACGCGTCGCGAAGCACGAGCCGGCCCATGCGGCCCATGCCGTTGATGCCGACGCGCACGGGATCAGCCACCGGCGAGGCCCGGGGCAGCGGCCAGCCCGCCGCGCGGCGACGCCGCACGACCCGACCGGACAGGGCGTTGGAACCGGACGTCCCGTCGCATCTCGACTCGCGCCGCGGAAGACGCGGTCTCCCGCTCACTCGATGGATCGATCACTTGCGTGGCCAGTGCATGCCGGCACATCCGTCCGACGGGCGCAGGCCGTCGACGATCGAGTGCCTGCTGAAGCTCGACGGCCTTGCCATCGTATGCGGTCTCCTCCGGCACCTCGTCCTGGTGGGGCAGCATCTCGCGGCCGAAGTGCGCGAGCACCCTGCGCTTCGGCGTCAGCTCGCCGCGGTGCACCCGGACGCCGGGCCGGCTCATGTGCAAGCGGATCGGCTTCGCGTAGCTATAGCACCCGGATGTGAACAGATCTGCATCGCGTGCCCGGTCGTCAGCCGGCCCGCCGCCCGGGCGTCGCCGGTGCGCCCGCGGCCCGCGGCGGGTGCAGCGCCGGCAACGGCGAGGCCCGGCGCGGGCGCCCGCGCGGCGGCGCCGCGAGCCCGCGCTCGGCCGCCTGCCACAGCGCCGCGCCCGACCACGCGCCGTGCACGTCGCCGTACAGCGCCCGGTCGAGGCGCATCAGCTCGGCGGCCAGCGCGCGATCGGCGAGCCGCTCCGCGAGCGCCGCGAGCGTCGGCGGCGGCGCGTGCGGGAAGGCCAGCACCGCCCAGCCGAGCAGCGCGTCGCGCGCGCGTGCCGGGTCGTCGCTGACGCACGCGAGGCGCACGTCCGCGCGCAGCCGGCGCAGGTCCGCGCGGCCCGCGGCCGCGGTGTCGCGCGGCCGCCGCCGGTGCCAGGCGACGACGGTCAGCAGCCACAGCGCGGCGAGCACCGCGCTCGCGATCTGCCACGGGCGCGCCGGGTCGCCGGCCGCGACGGCGTGCGCACCGGTGTCCGGAACGCCGGCGCCGGGCCGTCCGCCCGGCGGCGCGACGTGCAACGTGCGCGCGGGGAGCACGGCCTCGCGCGGCGCGTCCGCCGCCGTGTCCCACCACGCGACGCGCACCGCCGGCAGCTCCAGCGGCCCGCCGCGATCCGGCACCAGCGCGATGCGCTGCTCGTGGCGCCCGCGCACGGCGCGCCCGACGACGCGCGTGCCGGCCTGCGGCCGATCCGGGTACGTGACCGCGCCGGCCACCGGCGCCAGGTCGAGGTCCGGAAGCTGCTCTCCGCCCAGGCCCACGGCCTCGACCACCAGGGTGCGGGTCACGGCCTCGCCGGCCGCGAGCGAGTCCGGATCCCGCGACCAGGTCTCGCGCAGGGTCACCGACTCCGCCGGCAGCCAGGCCGTGCCTGCGGCACCCGGCGGCGGCTCGCGCACGGTGACGGTGAGCGGGTCGCTGCGCACCAGCACCTGGCGGCCGCGGCCGAACAGCCGCCCGACCTCGGTGTCGGGCACCGCGCCGTCGTCCGCGACGCCGTCGAACGCGAGGCCCGGGATCGTCAGCGCCCCGGGACGCCTCGCGAACAGCGCGAAGCGCCGCTCGATGACCCGGTAGGTGCGCCCGCCGCGGCTCAGCTCGCCGCCGGCGTCCTGACCCAGGCGCACCACCGTCGCGCCGTCCACGCGCGGCTCCTCCATCACGCCGCGGGTGAGGTCTACGGCGTGCAGCAGGCGCATCACCAGCGTCGCCTGCGCGCGCACGTACGGCGCGGCCGGCATCAGCTCCGCCTCGAGGATCAGCTCCGGCGGCCCGGGAGGCTCCCGCGGCGCGTCGCGCGGCGGCAGCACTGTGACGGTGCGCGGCCGGCTCTGCCACACGGAGACCCGGAACACGGGCACGGTGAGCTGCCCGCTGCGCCTCGGCTGCATCTCCACCAGCCAGCGCGTGATCGCGTTCATGCGCCCGTCCTGGAACTCGGTCTCGCGGCCCACCGAGCTGCCAAGCACCTCGAAGTCCGGCTCCAGCAGCGACAGGTCCGGTCCGGCGCTGCCCCAGCGCGTCGGGATCTCGAGCACCATGCGCACCCGATCGCCGAGGTGCACGGTGTCGCGCTCCAGCAGCACCCGCATCTCGTCGGCGGCCGCCGGGCCGGCGGCGAGCCCCGCGGCCAGCGCCAGCGCAACGCATCCGGGACGCAGCGCCGCGCGCGGCACCGTGGCGGCGCGCAGGTCCGGCGTGCGCGCACGAGGAAACGCGGCGGACACCAGCCGCGTCAACGCGGCCGCAGGTCGCGCCAGCGCGAGCGCACGCCGCGCCGACAGCGCACGTCGACACGCCGCGACCGCGGCCCGCGCCAGCACGCCCGCACGCCGGGACACCGCGAGCGCACGCCGCGCGGGCGCCCGCGCGCACCGCAAGGCCGCGCAGGCAGGTCCCCGGGTCGCGCCGACGCGCCGCGTCACCACTGCGGACCCGGCGCCGCGCCGCGGCGGCGTCCCTCGTACTGCTTCGCGAACTTGCGCCGCAGCAGGCCGCCCGGGTCGTCCGGCACCTGCTCCAGCCAGCGCTCGATGCGCGCCGTCTCCTCGGGGGTCGCGTCGCCGCCGGCGCCCGGGTCCGGGCGCCGCGGCCCGGGGTCGCGGGCCGCCCGCGCGGCCACCGGGCGCTCCTGCTCCCCAGCGCCGCCCGCGTCCGGCGTTGCCTGCGACGGCGCGTCGCGCCGGCCCGGCTCCGCGTCGCTGCCCTCGCGGCCGTCGGAGCCGGTCTCGCCGCGCTCGGATCCCGCGTCCGCGGCCTGCTCGTGCGGCGCGTCCGCGCCGTCTGCGGCAGCCGCGGACGCGCCGTCGCGCTGCCGGCGCTCGCGCAGCGCGCGCTCGACCAGTGCGCGGTTGAAGCGCGCGTCGGGCAGCGTGGGGTCGCGCGCGAGCGCGGCGTCGTACGCGGCCAGCGCGTCCGCTAGCCGGCCCGCCCGTGCGAGCGCGTTGCCGCGGTTGTAGTGGCCGTCGGCCCCGTCCTGCTGCGCGAACGCACGCGCCGCGGCCTCGAAGTCGCCGGCGCGGTACAGCGCGGCGCCGCTCCACGCCGGACCCGCGTCCGCGGCCAGCGCCGCCGCCGGGTCGCCGGCCGCCAGGGCCGCGGCGGCCCGCTGATCGGCCCGCAGCAGCAGCACCGCCGGGTCCAGCGCCGCGGCCGGCGGTGGCGCCAGCGCCGCACCCAGCACCACGCTCAGCAGCCAGCCGCGGCGGAACGCCAGCGCGCCGAGCACGAGCAGCACCGGCAGCAGCCAGTAGCCCTGGTCCTGCCAGCGCTGGCCGCGGCGCGCGACCGCGCGGGCGCCGTCCGCGCCGTCCGCGAGCCCGGGCAGGATCCGCTGCAGGTGCGACCCGTCGTCGGCGAGGCGCACGTAGACCCCGCCGCCCGCGCGCGCGATCGCCGCCAGCGCGGCCTCGTCCAGCGCCGGCACCACCACCGCGCCGCGCGCGTCGGTGAGCAGCGCGCCGCCGGGCAGCGGCACCGGCGCGCCGCGCGGCGTGCCCACCCCGAGCACCGAGACCTCGAAGCCGCGCTCCGCGAGCACGGCCGCCTGCACCCGCGCGGCCTCGCGCGGCGCGCCGTCGGTGATCAGCAGCACCTGCCCGCCGCGGGCGCCGCCGCGCGCGAGCAGCTCGGCCGCGCGCGCGAGGCCGCGGTCCGCGCGGCTGCCCTGCACCGGCACCACCGCGCTGTCCAGTGCCGGCAGCATCGCGCGGATGGTGTGCACGTCGTCGGTGAGCGGGGTCACGGTGAACGCGTCGCCGGCGAACACGACCAGGCCGGAGAGGCCGTCGAAGGGCTGCCCCAGGATCTCGTCCACCGTGCGCCGCGCGCGGTGCAGCCGGGTCGGCACCACGTCCTCCGCGTCCATCGAGCGCGACACGTCGAGCACCAGCATGCGCGCCGCCGCGGAGCGGAACCCCTGCTCGGCGGTCACCGGCAGGCTGGGCCCGGCCAGCGCGATCCCCGCGGCCGCGAGCGCGGCCGCGGCCAGCCACGCCGCGCCGCGGGGCGCGCCGCGCGCGCGCCCGACCAGCAGGTGCGGCAGCAGCGCCGGGTCCACCACCCGCCGCCAGGACGCGGCCGCGTCACCGCCGCCGCGCGCGAGCACGGCGACCACCAGCCCCAGCGGCACCAGCGCGAGCCACCCGGGGCGCAGCCACTCGAGCTCAGGCATCGCCGGCTCCCAGCGGCGCGCGGGCGGCGGCCGCCGCGAGCCGCGCGCGCAGCGCCGCCGACAGCGCCGGCAGCGCGGCCGCGAGCGCGAGCGCCAGCGCCGCGGCCAGCGGCACGTGGAACACCTCGCGCCGCGGGCGCAGCGGACTCGCCGGCTGCGCGACCGGCTCCACCGCGTCGAGCTCGCGGTAGATCCCCTCCAGCTCCGCGGGGTCGCGGCCGCGGAAGTAGCGCCCGCCGGTCGCCTGCGCGATCGCGCGAAGCGACGCCTCGTCCAGGTCCGCCGACGGGTTCACCGCCTCGTTGCCGCGGCGGCGGTGCCTGAGCATGCGCTCCGCGCCGACGCCGATCGTGTGGATGCGCACGCCGGACTGCGCCGCGACGCGGGCCGCGGCGAGCGGCTCCACCTCGCCGGCGGTGTTCGCGCCGTCGGTGAGCAGCACCAGCACGCGCGAGCCCGCCGGACGCGCGCGCAGCCGCTTCACCGCGAGCCCGATCGCGTCGCCGATCGCGGTCCGCTCGCCGGCGATCCCGGGACTGGCCTCGCGCAGCAGCGTGTCCACCGTGGCCAGGTCGAACGTGAGCGGCGCCTGCACGTACGCGCGGCTGCCGAACAGGATCAGGCCCACCCGGTCGCCGCGGCGGCGCGCCAGGAACTCGCCCGCGCGCTCCTTCACGACGTACAGCCGGCTGAGCCCCGCGCCGATCTGCACGAGATCGCGCGTGCGCATGCTGCCGGACACGTCCACCGCGAGCAGCAGGTCGCGCCCGCTCACCGGCTGCTCGTGCGCGTCGCCCAGCCACTGCGGCCGGCACGCGGCGGCCAGCAGCGCGAGCCAGGCCAGCACCGCGAGCGCGACGCGCAGGCGCCGGCGCCGCGCGCGCGCCGCACCCTGCCACCCGCGCGCGTCGTCGTGGAACGGCAGCCGCAGCCCGGCCCCCGGCTGCTCGCGGTGCGCAGGCCACGCGCGCGCGACCAGCAGCGGCAGCGGGGCCGCGAGCAGCATCCACGGCCACGCGAAGCTCAGCATCGGTCCGCGGCGCGCGCGTTGCGCCGCACCCAGCGCGCCGCGAGGTCCAGCAGCGGGCCCGGGTCCACGGGGCCGGAGCCGCCGTAGGGCGCGTCGGCGAGGCAGCGGCCGGCGCCGCCCGCGAACGCGCCGCCTCCGCCGGTGCGATCCAGGTACGCGAGCCAGCGCTCGCCGGCGAGCCCCGCGACCTCGGCGCGCCGGTCGCGCGACAGCGCCGTGCGGCGAAGCAGCACCGACACCTGTGCCGCGACGGCCTGCGGCGGCTCTCCGCCGCGCCAGCGCCGGCGCAGCGCCGACAGCTCGGCCAGCGCTGCGCGCCGCGCTCGCGCCGTGCGCCACCACGCGGGCACACGGCGCGCCGCGAGAGCCGACAGCGCGAGCGCGGCGAGCGCCGCGAGCCACCAGCCGGGCGCGGGCGGGAACCAGCCCGGCGGCGCCGGAACATGGATGTCGCGCAGTGCCGCGAGGGGATCCACCGTTCGCGCCCCGCCCGCTCCGGTCAGCCCGCGGCGAGCCGGCCGAGCAGCGCCGGCACCGGGTCGGCGCCGGTGATCAGCTCCACCAGCGGCGCCGGCAGCGCGCGGGACAGCTCCGCGAGGCGCTCCCGGCGCGCGGCGTGGAAGACCTGCCACGCGCCGCGCACCCGCGCGTCCGCGACGTCCACCAGCGCCGCGTCCACGGCGCCGCCGCGCGCCGCGCGCGCGATCGGGTAGCGCCCGGGGCGCGGCGGCGCGATCTCCAGCACGTCCGCCACCGCGACGAGCAGCAGGTCGTCGTGCGCACGCAGGCGGTGCAGGTGGCGCGCGGCGTCGCCGCCCGCGGCCGGGTCCCGGTCCGGGCCGTCGCCGAAGTCGCTGATCACCACGACCAGCGCGCCCGGGCGCAGCACGCGCCGGGTGCGCTCCAGGGCCGCGGCGAGGCCGCCCGCCGGCGCGGCGTCCAGCGCCGTCGCGTCGGGGCAGCGTCCGAGGCGCGCCAGCGCCTGCAGCAGGCGCAGCACCCCGCGCCGCCCGGCGGCCGGCTCGAGCTCCAGGTGCCCGCCGCGCGGGCCCGCGATCAGCCCGCCCACGCGGTCGCCGCGCGCCTGCGCGGACCACGCGAGCAGCGCCGCGGCCTGCGCGGCCAGCACCGACTTGAAGCAGCCGCGGGTGCCGAAGAACATCCCCGGCGCGAGGTCCACCACGATGCACACCGGGCGCTCGCGCTCCTCCTGGAACACCTTGGTGTATGGCTCGGCGCTGCGCGCCATCACCTTCCAGTCCATGTGGCGCACGTCGTCGCCGGGCAGGTATGCACGCGACTCCGCGTACTCCATGCCGCGTCCGCGAAAGCGCGACGCGCCCGCGGCCACGCCGCGCCGGCGCCGGCGCAGCGCGTCCACGCGCAGCCGCGCCGCACGCAGGCGCAGCCGGATCAGCTCGTCCAGGTCCACGTCCACGCCGGGGCGCGGCGCCGGCACGCTCACGGCACGGCCACGCGCGCCAGCACCTCGTGCACCAGGCGCTCCGCGTCCACGCCGTCGGCCTCCGCCTCGAAGGTGAGCAGCACCCGGTGGCGCAGCACGTCCGGCGCGACCTGCTGGATGTCCTCCGGCGACACGTAGTCGCGCCCGTCCAGCCACGCGCGGGCCCGCGACACGCGGTCCAGCGCGATCGTCGCGCGCGGGCTCGCGCCGAACGCGATCCAGCGCGCGAGATCGTCGCCGTAGCGATCGCCGTCGCGCGTCGCGAGCACGAGCTCGACGAGGTACGCCTCCAGCGCGTCGGCCAGGTGCACCGCGAGCACCTCGCGGCGCGCGGCGAAGATCTCCGCTTCCGAGAGCTTCGGCGCCGGCGCGCGCTCCACCGGCGCGAGCGCCGCGCCGGCCTCGCGGCGCTCGAGCGCGAGGATCGCGCGCTCGGCGTCCGCGTGCGGATAGCCGATGCGCACGTACATCAGGAAGCGATCGAGCTGCGCCTC
>CBDUCN010000203.1:0-9766 GCA_965365655.1 uncultured Gammaproteobacteria bacterium
CGCGCCGTGAGCGCCCCGCGGGGGCCTGGCGCGTGATCGGCGCGCTGCTGCGCCGTCACGGCGCGACGGCGGTGATGGCCGTGGTCGCGCTGCTCAGTTTCTGGACGCTGCGCGAGCTCGACGTTGATCTGTTCGCGCCGGCCGACGGCGAGCGCCACACCCCCGACTTCTACATGGAGAACTTCCAGTCCACGGTGATGGGGCCGGACGGCCGCCCGCAGCGCCGGGTCGAGGCCGAGTACATGGCGCACTTCCCGGACACCGACACCCACGAGTTCCAGCGACCGTACATGGTCATGTACCGTGAGCTGGGCCCGCCGTGGCACGTGCGCTCCGAGCGCGGCTGGGTATCGGCCAGCGGCGACGTGATGCTGTTGCTGGGGCAAGTGCACATCTGGCGTAATGATGCCAGCGGGAACAAGGAGTTGGACATCAAGACCGAGGACATGCGCGTACTCCCGGAGCGCGATTACGGGGAGACGGACAAGCCCGTGGTGATCACCACGCCGACCAGCCAGACTCACGGCGTGGGCATGCGCGCGCACCTCGCCGAGAGCCGGCTGGAACTGCTCAGCAACGTGCGGACCCACTATGAAGCTTCCACGAACTGAACTGCCGCCCGGCAGCCTCGCGGCCCCTCTTCTGGTCGCGCTGGCCCTGCTCGCGATCGTCGTCCCCGGTCCCGGCGCCCGGGCGCTGACCACCGATCGAGAGCAGCCGATCCAGATCGAGGCCGACAGCGCGGAAGCCGACGACGCGAAGAAGATCACCATCTACAAGGGAGACGTGATCATCGACCAGGGAACCCTGCGCATCACCGGCGACCACGTCACGATCCACTACAACGAGCGCGGTGACTTCACCAAGCTGATCGCGCTCGGCAACCCGGCGCGCTTCCGCCAGCTCCCCGACGGCGAGACGGACGAGGAGAAGAACTACCAGCGTGCCCGCGCCAGCCGGATGGAGTACTTCAAGGAGAACGACACCATCGTGCTGCTCGGCAACGCCGTCTACGGCCAGGGCGGCGACCGGGTGGCGGCGGACCGCATCGACTACGACTCCAGGAACAGCCGCATGAAGGCGCGCACGATGACCGCGTCGAAGGACGAGAAGAAGTCCGGCGACGAGCCCGCGAAGAAGAGCCGCGTGCGCATCACCATCCAGCCGAAGAAGAAGAGCGCGAACTGAACGGCCGCTGCCCGGCCGTGGCGCCGCGGCGCCGCTCGGGCGCGCCGGTCGCGCGAAGCGCCGACCCATGAGCCTGCTCGGAGCCCGCCACCTCGCGAAGAAGTACGGCGCGCGCCAGGTGGTGCGCGACGTGTCCATCAGCGTCAACAGCGGGGAGGTGATCGGCCTGCTGGGACCGAACGGAGCCGGCAAGACCACCAGCTTCTACATGATCATCGGCCTGGTGCCGTGCGACAGCGGCAGCGTGCACCTGAACCGGCGCGACCTCACCCGGCTGCCGATACACGAGCGGGCGCGCATGGGGCTCGGATACCTGCCCCAGGAACCTTCCGTGTTCCGCAAGCTCTCCGTGGCCGAGAACGTGATGGCCGTCCTGGAAACGCGCCCGGGGCTCACCGCGGCGCACCGCGACCGCCGCCTCGAGACCCTCCTCGACGACCTGCACATCAGCCACATCCGCGGCAGCCGCGGCGACAGCCTGTCGGGGGGCGAGCGCCGACGGGTGGAGATCGCGCGTGCGCTGGCCGCAGAGCCACGTTTCATGCTGCTCGACGAGCCCTTCGCCGGGGTCGACCCGCTGTCCGTGACCGACATCCAGCGCATCATCCGCTTCCTCAGCGGGCGCGGAATCGGGGTCTTGATCACGGACCACAACGTGCGCGAGACCCTCGGGATCTGCGACCGCGCGTACATCGTCAACGAGGGGCGGATCATCGCGGAGGGCACCGCCGCCGAGATCCTGGAGAACAAGCGCGTGCGCGAGGTGTACCTGGGGCACGACTTCCGCCTGTGACCGCGCGCGGCCGCGGGCGCCGGAACCGTGACCGGGATCACCGGCCGGTGAAGGGCGCCCTTACGGCGGTCCCGCCTTCCGCTACAATCACTCTCGATGCAAGAAATACGCCCGCACCGCTGCGGTGCGGGGGGCGAGCCCTGCGAGGCTCCTGCGGAAGACCAGAAAAGATCATATAAAACAACAGACAAGCGACGATCCTCCATGCGCGCAGGGCGCATCGTGTAGGCTCGGCGCGCGGGCGAGGATGTGCCCGTCAACGGCCCGATGAAACAGTCGTTACAGCTCAAGCTCGGCCAGCACCTGGCGATGACGCCACAGTTGCAGCAGGCGATCCGCCTGCTGCAGCTCTCCACCATGGAGCTGCAGACCGAGGTCCAGGAAGCCCTGGACAGCAACCTGATGCTCGAGCTGGAGGAAGATGTCGGGCGCGAGGCCCCGCCGGCGAGCAACGGCTCGGAGCGCGCCGAGGGCGCGAACGGCGAGGACCTCGGCGGCGACTCCGACGTGTCGCCGGTGGACATCCCCGACGAGCTGCCGGTCGACACCCAGTGGGAGGACATCTACGAGACCGCGTCCGCGGGTCCCGGAACGGGCGGCCTGAACGGCGACGGCGGCGACATGGAGGTGCAGCGCGCGGCGACCGGCTCGCTGCACGACCACCTCGTCGAGCAGCTCAACCTCGTGCGGCTCAGCGAGACCGACCGCGCGCTCGCCTTCGCGATCCTCGACGCGATCGACGACGACGGCTATCTCGGCGTGCCGCTCGAGGACATCCACGAGAGCCTCGCCGACGAAGACGGCCTGGACGTGGAGCTCGACGAGGTGCAGGCGGTGCTGCGCCAGGTGCAGCAGCTCGACCCCGCGGGCGTGGGCGCGCGCAACCTCGCCGAATGCCTGTGCCTGCAGCTTCGCCAGCTCGCGCCCGACACGCCGTGGCGCGAGGAGGCGCTGGAGCTCGCCGGACAGTACATCGACGTGCTCGGCGCACGGGACTTCAACCAGCTGATGCGCCTGATGCGTCTCGACGGTGGCGAGCTGCAGGAGGTGGTCTCGCTGATCCAGACGCTGCATCCGCGGCCCGGCACTCTGGTCGCCTCACCGGAGCCCGAGTACGTCATCCCCGACGTCTACGTGCGCAAGAAGAACGGCGTGTGGCAGGTGGAACTCAACCCGGACGCGTTTCCACGGCTGCGCGTGAACAGCCACTACGCGAGCCTCATCCGCCGTGCCGACAACAGCGCCGACAACAACACCCTGAAGAGCCACCTGCAGGAAGCGCGCTGGTTCATCAAGAGTCTGAAGAGCCGCAGCGAGACCCTGCTCAAGGTCGCCACCTGCATCGTGCAACGCCAGCAGGGCTTCCTCGAGCACGGCGACGAGGCCATGAAACCGATGGTGCTGCACGACGTGGCGGAGGCCGTCGGCATGCACGAATCGACGATCTCACGGGTCACCACCAACAAGTACATGCACACCCCCCGCGGCATCTACGAGCTGAAGTACTTCTTCTCCAGCCACGTCTACATGAAGAGCGGAGCGGAATGTTCCTCCACCGCGATCCGCGCCCTGCTGAAGAAGCTGATCGGCGCGGAGAACCCGAAGAAACCGTTGAGCGACAGCAAGCTCGCAGCGATCCTGTCCGACCAGGGCATCAACGTCGCGCGCCGCACCGTCGCGAAGTACCGGGAGTCCATGGCCATTCCGTCTTCGACGGACCGCAAGGCTCTCGGATGATCACGTCACCCGACCGCGATGCCCGCGGCCCCACCGCAGGGATCGCCGCTTGCACGACCGTTTCCAGGAGACCTGCATGCAGCTGAACCTCACCGGCCACCATGTCGAGATCACGCAGTCGCTGCGCGATTACGTGAACGAGAAGCTCGTGAAGCTGGAGCGCCATTTCGACCACGTGACCAATGTCAACGTGGTGCTCACCGTCGAGAAGCAGCAGCAACGCGCGGAGGCCTCGGTCAACGTGTCGAAGGGGCAGCTGTTTGCCGACGCGAGCAGCGCCGACATGTACGCCGCGATCGACGCGCTGGTGGACAAGCTGGACCGCCAGATCCTCAAGCACAAGGAGAAGCTGACGGACCACCACAGAAGCGGCGGCGGCATAAAGGCCCAGGGGTGAGTCCGCTGGCCCGCCTCCGCCCGCCACGGAGAATTGGAGTAAGCTTCGCAGCCCGCCGCGATCCCGGGCGGGAGACGTCGGAACGAACGGAAGCTCCAGGCTTGCAGCAGCCCGCCCGCCCCCAGGCCACAGGCCCGATCAGCCTGGTCGACATCCTGTCGCCCGAGCGCGTGCGCTGCGACGTGGACGCGACCAGCAAGAAGAAGGTTCTGGAGCTGGTCAGCGAGCTTATGGCGGGCGCCCAGGACTCGCTGGAGATGCGCGTGGTGGCCGACCGCCTGCTCGCGCGCGAGAAGCTGGGCTCCACCGCGCTGGGTTACGGCGTCGCGATTCCCCACGGGCGGTGCACGGACGCGACGACCGCGGTGGCCGCGTTCGTGAAGCTTCGCGAGGGCGTGGACTTCGACGCGCCGGACGGCCAGCCGGTGGACCTGATCGTCGGCCTGCTGGTCCCGGAGGAGTGCACCGACGGGCACCTGCAGCTGCTCGCGCAGCTCGCGGACGTGTTCAGCCGCCCGGAGATCCGAGAGCGGCTGCGCCAGCCGCTCTCGGCCGACGACCTCGTCGAGCTGCTCTCGCAGTCCACGCACCACGTCTGACCGCCGGCCGCACGAGCGGCCCGCAGCGTCCGCCCGCACATCCGGCGCGTGACGTGACCGTCACCAGGACGGCGCTGGCCGCGCGCTATGATCCGCGCGTCGGCGCAGCGCCCGCGTTTGTTACGGTGCACGGCGTGACGCCGGCGGACCCGGGCGGCGGATCGAGCGGGTAACGCGGGACCCATGCGCTTCATCATCATCAGCGGACAGTCCGGCGCCGGAAAGAGCGTTGCGCTGCACGCGCTCGAAGATCTCGGCTTCTACGGCGTGGACAACCTGCCGGTGCGCCTGTTGCCGGCGCTGGTCGATGAGCTCGAGAGCGAGGATGCAGCCGGGCCCGGGCGCGTGGCCGCCGTGGTGGACGTGCGAACGCCCCGCCACGATCTCGATGACTTCGATCGCATCCTCGACCGCGTGCTCGAGATGGGCGTGGACGCACAGGTGATGTTTCTCGAAGCGGACCGGCAGGCGCTGCTGGAACGCTTCTCGGAGACCCGCCGGCGCCATCCGCTCACCGAAGGCGAGCTTCCGCTGGCGGAGGCGCTGGACCGCGAGTCGCTTCTGCTCGAGCCGCTGCGCCGGCGCGCCGACATCCACATCGACACCTCGCGCACCCATCTGCACCAGCTGCGCACGCTGGTGCAGGAGCGGGCCGGCCCCACGCCCGGCAGCGGGCTGTCGGTACTGCTGCAGTCCTTCGGCTTCAAGCGCGGCACGCCGCGCGACGCCGACATGGTGTTCGACGTGCGCTGTCTGCCCAACCCCTACTGGGAGCCCGGGCTGCGCGGACTCTCGGGACGCGACGACGCCGTGCGCGAGTTCCTGGAAGCGAGCCCGCTGGTGTGCCGCATGCGCGACGACCTGCTGGCCTTCCTCGCAGGCTGGCTGCCGCACTTCGCCCACGAGAACCGTGCCTACCTGAGCGTCGCCATCGGCTGCACGGGCGGGCGCCACCGCTCGGTGTACCTCGTGGAATGGCTCGCGGCCCGGCTCGCCGGGAACTACCCGGACCTGATCGTGCGCCACCGCGAGCTGGCCGGCTGACCGCGGCGCGCTGCCGCCCCGGAACGTTCTCTACCCGCCGTCCGGGTCGCGCACCGCGACCGCGCCTTCACGCTCGAAGGTGGGCCACGCCTTGAGCACCGCCTGCACCACGGTGGCGAGCGGGATCGCGAAGAACACCCCCCAGAAGCCCCACAGGCCGCCGAACAGCAGGATGGCGACGATGATCGCGATGGGGTGCAGGTTCACGACCTCCGAGAACAGCAGCGGCACCAGGACGTTGCCGTCGAGCCCCTGGATCACCAGGTAGGCGACCATCAGCCACGCGAAATCGGCGGTGGGGCCGAACTGGAAGTACGCCACCGCCGCCACCGGGAACGTGATCACCGTCGCGCCGATGTACGGGATCAGCACCGAGAGTCCGTTGAGCACCCCGAGCAGAAGCGCGAACTGCAGCCCCATCATCAGGAACGTGACGTAGGTGACCACGCCGACGATCAGGATCTCGATGAACTTGCCGCGCACGTAGTTCCCGATCTGCAGATCGACGTCGTGCCACACCTTGGTCGCCAGCTCGCGCTCGCTCGGCAGGAAACCCTTGAACCAGGACAGGATCGCCGCCTTGTCCTTGAGGAAGAAGAACACCATCAGCGGCATCAGGATGAGATAGAGCAGCACGGTGATGATGCCCACCAGCGAGCTGAGCGAGTAGGTGAGCATCGTCTGGCCGAGGTCGATGGCCTCGAGGCGCAGCGTCGAGATCACCTCGCTCACCTGGCTCACGGTGATCAGGTTCGGATAGCGCTCGGGAAGGGTGAGCAGGAGCTCCTGGCCGCGGGTGACCATGTCCGGGAAGCGGTTCACGAGCTGCGTGGCCTGGCGCGACAGCAGCGGCAGCAGGCCGAACATGAAGAACACGAAGCCGGTGACGAACAGCGTGAACACGACGAGGACCGCCGGCAACCGCGGCAGGTTGCGCCGTTCGACCTCGCTCACGGGCCCTTCGAGCAGGTACGCGATGACCACGCTCGCGAAGACGGGCGCGAGCAGATCGCCCGCGAAGTACAGCAGCAGGAACACCCCGATCAGCACGAAGGCGAGACCGATGGCCTGCGGATCCGAGAAGTGGCGCGAGAACCAGTCGCGCAGCACGTCCAGCATCGCCGAGGACTGCTGCGCGCGGGCCGGCACGTCGTCGTGTCCGCCCCCCGAGGACCCGGGGGCCGTGGTCACGGCTGCTTCAACCGTTTCAGGCGCTTCTCGGCCAGGCTGGCGGCCGTCGATTGCGGGTAGCGCTGCACGAGGTCGGTAAGCACCTCACGCGCCTGCTCCGGGCGGCCCTGCTCGTCGTGGATGAATCCGATCTTGAGCAGGGCGTGGCTGCGCTTGGGACTGTCGGGGTAGTCGGAAAGCAGCTTCTGGAACGCCGCCAGCGCGGGGTCGAACTCGCGGCTCACGTAGTGCGACTCGCCCAGCCAGTACTGCGCGTTGTCGGCAAAGCGCCCGTTGGGATAATCCTGCAGGAACTGCCCCAGCGCGGCGGTGGCCTCGCTGAACTGCCCGCTCTTGAGGAGGTCGAAGGCGGCCCGGTAGGCCTGCTGCTCGGCGGCCGGGTCGATGCTGGCCACGCTGGGCGTGCCCGCGTCCGGCGTGCCCGCAGCAGGTGCGGGAACGGGCGCCGCAGCGGGCGCCGGCACGCTGCCCGGGACGGGCGCCGGCGGAACCGGCGCCGCGGAGGCGTCCACCGCCCCGGGCGGCGGCGCGGATGCGGCAGGCGCCGGGACGGGGGCGATACCGGCAAGCGCCTGCGGATCCGGTCCCGGATAGTCCGGCGCCGCCATCGGCGGCACGCCGCCGCCGCGCTCCGCCTGCTGCAGGCGGCGGTCGAGATCCAGGTAGAGCTCGCGCTGACGCTGCTTGAGCTGACCGATCTCGTGGCGCTGCAGCTCCAGCTCACCGCGCAGCTCGCGCACCTCGCGCTGCAACCCCTGCAGCGTGTCGTGCATCTGCACCAGGGTGCTGCCCGACAGCGATCGCTCGACGCGCGCGAGGCGCGCCTCGAGCTGCCTCGGATCCGAAATCGGCGCCTGCGCCGCGGCGCCGCCGGCGGCGGCGAGCAGCACGGCCAGGGCGGCCGCGCGCAGCCCCCTCACGACGTCCACGCGCATCGTGGTCCCTCCCTCAGCGGGTGCGGTAGATGATCTCGACACGCCGGTTGCGGCTCCACGCAGACTCGTCGTGCCCCTCGACGGCCGGGCGCTCCTCCCCGTAGGAGACGACGCGGATCTGCGAGCCCCCCGCGCCCAGCAGCGTCATGAGCTGGCGCACCGCGTTCGCGCGCTGCTCGCCCAGCGCGAGGTTGTACTCCCGCGAGCCCCGCTCGTCGGCATGCCCCTCCAGGGTCACGGATGCGTCGGGATGGTCGGCCAGATAGCGCCCGTGGGCCTCGATCACCGGACGGTCGGGGCCGGTGATCTCGGAGGAGTCGTACTCGAAGTAGACGGTACGGTTCGAGAGCAGGCTCGCGGGATCGTCCAGCGGATTGCCCTGGAAGCCGGTGACGGGACCGGTGCCGGTTGCGGTTGCGCCGCCGCCGCCGGCCGCCTGATCCGATGGGGTCTCCTGCGGCGCACCGGGGTCGTCCTTCACGCCGGAGGTGCTCTCACAGCCGGAGAGCGCGAACACCACGCCGAGAACGGCGAGGCCCTTGATCATGCGGACGTTCATCTGATCGATCTCCTCGGGGAAGGGGGTGCGGCTGCAAATGGGCTCGGGGTGTGGCACGTCCGTGTCGTGGCCCGGCGGGCGAGCAACGGCATCTCAGCGCTTGCGGAATGGCGACCAGGCAGGCTCGCGCGCCGCGCCCCTGCGCTCGACCAGGGTCTGCTGCACGGCGCCGTCGGTGGACACCGCGGCAAGTGCCGATCCCTGGCCGCTGCTCGTGGCGTACAGGATCATACTCCCGTTCGGCGCGAAGCTGGGCGACTCGTCCAGATAGGTGTCGGTGAGCACCTGCAATGCCCGCGTTTCCACGTCCAGCACCGCGATGCGGAAGATTCCGCCGTCGCCGTACACCATCGCGATCCGCGAGCCGTCCGGCGAGTACCGGGGACGCGAGTTGTAGCTGCCTTCGAAGGTGAGGCGCTCGGGCGGCGCGGAGCCGTCGGCCGGCACCCGGTAGATCTGCGGGCCGCCGCCGCGATTCGACGTGAACGCGATCCACGCGCCGTCCGGCGACCAGGACGGCTCGGTGTCGATGGCGCCGTTCACCGTCAGGCGGCGCAGGCGTGCGCTGGCGAGATCCTGCACGTAGATCTCGGCATTGCCGTCCTTCGACAACGTCAGCGCCAGCCGCCGGCCGTCCGGCGAGAACGCCGGCGCGCTGTTCAGCCCGGGAAAGCTCGTGAGCTTGCGCCGCTTGCCGCTGGTCACGTCCTGCACGTAGATCTCCGGGCGCTTTGCCTCGAAGCTCACGTACACGAGCTGGCGCCCGTCCGGCGACCAGGACGGAGACATGATGGGTGCGGCCGAGCTCAGCACCACGCGCGCGTCGAAGCCGTCGCTGTCGGCCACGTTGAGCTCGTAGCGCCGGGCGTCGCCGCGGCCCTGCTCGGTGATGTAGGCGATGCGGGTGTCGAACGCGCCGCGTTCGCCCGTGAGCTCCTCGTACACGATGTCGCTGATCTGGTGACCGGTGCGGCGCAGGTCCTCCGGCGCCGCGTTGACCTGGAAGCCGGTGACCTGGCGCGCGCGGAACACGTCCACCAGCCGGAACTCCACCGAGTAGCGCCCGCCCGGGATCGCGCGCAGGCGCCCGATCACGATGTGGCTGGTCCCGAGCAGGCGCCAGTCCGGAAAATCCACCTCCGCGAAGTCGTCCGGACGCCCTGGCAGATCCGCCGGCGGGATGGGCGCGAAGCGCCCGCTGCGCGCGAGATCCGCCGAGACCACCGCAGCGACGTCCTCGGGCGGCGGCGTGCCGCCGCCGTCGAAGCCGAAGGGCACGATCGCGATGGGCAGCGCGCCTTCCTTGCCCTTGGTGATCTGGAT
>CBDUCN010000204.1:0-9690 GCA_965365655.1 uncultured Gammaproteobacteria bacterium
GTCGCGATGGTGCACCTGCAGGAGCCCGCCGCGTCGCTGCGCGGCCGGCGCCCGCAGGTCAACGTCCTCGGCGGCGCGATCGAGATGCTGTCGCGGCAGGCGGTCGCGGCCGCGCGCTCGTACGTCATCCCGGTGGGCCGCGACACCTTCACCCGCCTCGGCGGCGCGGACTCACCGGGCGAGCCGTTCAAGACGGTGGAGCTGCAGCTCGTGGCGTTCCAGGACGCGACCAGCGTGCAGATCGTGAGCCCGGGCGCCGGCACGGTGAACTTCGTGCTCGACCGCGGGCAGCACTACTCGTCGCGCGGCCAGATCGACGGGGTCTCGGGCGCCCCGTCGGGCGTCGCCGCGCCGGCCATCGTCGTCAACGAGGGCACGAAGATATCCACCAGCGCGCCGATCGCCGGCATGTTCATCGCCGGCGGCGACGACCGCTACGCGTCGCGCACCTTCAACATCCTGCCCGACATCCTGCACGGCAACGACTACATGCTGACGGCGCCGGGCGACGCCGCGCAGAACAATCCTGCGAACGCGTACGTGTTCAACCCGGACCCGCTGAACCCGATCACCGTCACGGTCACCGACAGCGCCGGCACGCGCACGCTGAACGTGCCGCCCGGGCGGTCCGTCGCCTACGGCCCGCCCGGCACCTTCCCGCCGTCCGGCTCCACCGCCCGCCTCACCAGCAACCGCACGTTCTGGGGCATCACGGCCTACGACAGCCAGGGCGTCGCGTTCGACTGGGGGCACTCGTGGCTCGCGACCCGCTTCCTCGGCAACACCTACACCGCGCCCGCGGCGCTGACGTTCAGCAACACGGCCGCGCTGTTCGTGTCGCCGGTCGAGGACAACACCTGCGTGCGGCTGGACTTCGACAACGACGGGGTGTTCGACCAGACGAACGGCCTCGGCGGCACGCCGCTGCCGCCGGCCGGCACCCCGAACTGCGCCGACGGCTATCTGGTCGATGCCCTGTCGTCGCTCGCGGTGTTCGATCCGGACGGCGATGCGACCGGCGCCCGGGTCCTCGCGAACAAGCCGGTCGCGGTCGCGTACGGGCTGGAGACGGACACGACGGAGCCCACCAACGCCGCGCAGGACCTCGGCTACGCGGTGTACCCGACGCTGCAGCTGTTCCTCGACCCGGTGATGACGCTGGACAAGGCGTCCGACCGCGGCGCGATCGCGAGCGCCGGCGGCACCGTGACCTACACGCTGGACATCAGCGCGTTCGCGTTCGGGGACCTGACGGCGCTGAGCGTGGTGGACCTGCTCCCCGCCGGCGGCAGCTACGTCGCGGGCAGCACCGTCATCACCCGGCCCGATCTCAGCACGATAGGCGGCGCCGCGGCCGACCCGGTGCAGACCCCGGACTTCGACGGCAGCGGACGCACGCAGCTCGACTGGAGCGCGAGCCTCGTCGACGCGGGCGCCCTGCCGCTGCCGCTCGCGCCCAGCGAGCGGCTGGTGATCGAGTACGACGTCGCGTACACGGGCCCGCTCGCCCCCGGCGTGCTGCTCAACGACGCGCGCGCCGACGGCACGCTCGGGAACAGCGTGTTCTCGCCCACCGACAGCGCGGCCGTCGTGGTCACGGACATCGTGGTCGGCAAGGCGGTGACGGACGACGGCACCCCCGAGGCGGGCGAGGTGCTGAGCTACGCGCTGACGGTGGACAACCCGCCCGGCTCGCCCGCGCTCAGCGACGTCGTGATCACCGATCCGCTGCCGCCGGGGACCACGTTCTGCGACGCCGCCGTCGACCCGGTGAACTGCGCGCCGATCGGCGACGCGCCGCCGTTCACCGGAGCCTACTCGGCCGCGCTCAACGCGGTGGTGTGGACGGCCGCGAGCGTGCCGGGCGGAACGGGGCCCGTCGTGCTGTCCTTCGATGCGCGGATCAATGCGAGCACGGCCGCCGGCACGGTGATCGCGAACGCGGCGACGGTGGAGAGCCTGAACATCCCGCCGTTCCCGACCAACGCCGTCGAGAGCACGGTGGTCGGGCCGGACCTCGTGCTCGCGAAGAGCATCGTCGGCAACCCGGACCCGGTGCACCCGGGCGAGGCCGTGACCTTCGATGTCACGGTCTCCAACGTCGGCGACGGCACCGCGGCGGACGTGTTCATCGTGGACCCGATCCCCGCGACCACGGCCTACCAGCCGGAATCCATGCGCTGGAAGCTGAACGCCGGCGCCTTCCAGGCGCTCAGCGACGCGCCGGGTCCCGACGCGGGGGGCGCGGAAGCGGAGCTGAACGGCGGCCAGCTGGAGTTCCGGCTGCCGGCGCTGGGCCCGGGCCAGGACCTGACGTTCCGCTTCACCGTCGTCGTCACCGGCGTCAGCGGGCAGAGCGTCGGCAACCAGGCGACGGTCAGCTCGGCGACGGTGCAGCCGGCGGACACCCCGCTGGTGCAGGTGATCATCGACGGCGACGCGGCCATCACCGGTGCCCACCTGTACCTGGACCTCGACGGCAACGGCCAGCAGGACCCCGGCGAGCCCGACCTCGCGAACGTCGACGTCGCGGTCACCGACGAGGACGGCAACGTGCAGGTGGTCACCACCAACTCGAACGGCAACATCTCGGTCGTGGTGCCAGCCGACAACGCGGTGGACCCCGGACTCACGTCGCTGGACGTCGACGAGACGGATCCGGACTTCCCGGCCGGCGCGACGCTGATCGCCGCCGGCGCGCCGAACCCGCCCGGCTGCAGCGGCGGCAAGACCGACCCGCAGCTCGTGACCGCGATCGCGGGCGCGACCGTGATCGCGTGCGACCGCGGCTACCGGCCCGCGCCGGTGACCATCGCGAAGACCTCGGACGCGCCGCCGGCCGGCGTGCAGCCCGGCGCGACCGTCACCTACACGGTGAGCCTCAGCAACACCTCCGGCGTCAACCAGGGCGACGTCGCGATCAGCGACGCGCTGCCGGCCGGCATGAGCTTCGTCGCCGGCAGCGCCCAGGTCGTCGCGCCCGCGATCCGGGTCACGGAGTACTTCCTCGGCACGGGGCCCGGGGAGTTCGCCGGCACCACGTTCGATCTCGCGCTGAACCAGGATCTGCAGCCGGACTGGTTCGTCATCGTCCAGGGCAGCGACGGCGCGGGCGCCGCGACCGGCGATCGCGGCCCCGACGAGAACTACGTGCGCGTCACGCACGACCCGTTCGCGACCGGCGAGCTCGCGGCGAGCGGGGCCGCGAACGTGATCCGCCTCGCGCGCGGAGCAGCCGTGGACAACTGGGTGGGCGTGGTGACGGTGGTCGAGTCGTTGCCGGGCGCCGGCGCCGACGGCTTCACGCTGCGCGACGTGCGCGAGGTCGCGCACCCCGCGCTCGGCACCTCGGGCAGCGAGGCGATCGCGGGCACGTGGAGCGACGTCGGGCAGGTGCAGCTGGTCGGCGGCTACAACGGCGCCGGCTGCAGCACCGCCGAGCCGTCTCCCGCGAACACCAAGGCCTGTCACGTGCGCCTGTTCCCGAGCGGCGCCGGCACCATCGAGTGGACCCGCAACGGCGACGGCGGCGCCGCGACGCTCGCGGCGGCCACCAGCACCGTGATGGCCGTCGAGTGGGGCGCGGACTGGACGGTGCAGCGCGCGCGCGTGACCGGCAACGCGGGCGGCAACGGCGCGGACGCCGTCTCGGAGTACAACACCGCCGCGTTCACCAGCGGCGGCGTCAACACGCCGGTGAGCCGCGCCGCCACCTGGGTCTGGGGCAGCGGCCACACCAACGACACCTCCACCGGCAACGCGTCCGAGGGGGTTCTGATCGCGCTCGGCGACGGCGTCAACCAGAACCCCGTCGAGACGACGGTCGCGGTGGGCATCGAGTCGAACAACAAGAGCGTCGACTTCGAGGTCTGGGCCCTCACCCATCCGGGCCTCGCCGTCGACCAGCGCTTCAAGTCCGACGGCGACATCGGCGAGCTGCAGGTGGACGTCACGGTGGACGGCCAGCCGTTCAACCGCATGGCGCTCGCGAGCAACGGCACGACCGGCAACAACGACACCTATCCGCGGCCGATGTTCTCCGCGCGCTACGTCACGCCCGACACCGTGCGCCTCGAGCGCCGGCGCAGCGGCGAGAACTTCCCGGCCTGGGTCCAGGGCATCGGCTTCGCCGGCGTCACGTCGCTGTCCGCCGGCGGCGCGCTGCCGCCCGGCCCGGCTTCCGGCACCCTCGCGAGCGGCTACGAGCTGCCGCCCGGCGCAACGCTGACCGTGACCTTCCAGGCCCGCGTCGACGATCCGCTGGCCGGCGGCATCGCGCAGCTGACGAACAGCGCCACCGTGACCACCGACAACGTGCCCGGCGGCGTCACCGACACCGTCACCGATCCGGTCGTGCGACCGGACGTCAGCGTCGAGCCGAACGGCGCGCTGGCGCTGCTGTCGGACAACGGCGCCGGGGCGCTGCTCGCGCCGCGCACCGCGACGTTCACCCACGAGGTGACGAATACCGGCGACCAGCCCGACTCCTTCGCGCTCGCCGCGTTCAGCGCCGGCGCGCGGCGGCTCGAGCTGCTGGACCCCGCGACCGGCGTCGTGCTCGCGACCGACAGCGACGGCGACGGCACGTGGGACGGCGCCGCGCCGAACACCGGCACGCTGGCACCGGGCGAGCGCGCCGCGTACCGGCTGCGCGTGACGCTGGACCCCGGCACCGCCGTCGGCAGCGAGGACACGCTGCGCCTGCGCGCCGTGTCGGACAACTTCGCGGGCGTGCTCGCCGAGGCCTTCGACGAGCTGCGCCTGGTCGCGGCCGACCCGGCCGGCGCCGCCGACGTGCTCGTGACGCCGGACCACTCCACGTTCGCCGCCGCCGGCGAGAAGGTGGTGTTCACTCACCGCATCACGAACAACACGGGCGCCAGCCGATCGTTCGCGCTGGGCGCGATCAGCACGCTGGGCTACACCGCGAAGCTCTATCGCGACACCGACGGCAACGGCGTGTTCTCGCCGGGCGTGGACACCGCGATCAGCAGCACCGTGACGCTCGCCGACGGCGCCGCGCAGCAGGTGTTCGTGACCGTCGACGTGCCGCCGGGCGCGGCCGTGGGCGACGTGGACGTGACGACCGTCATCGCGACCTTCTTCGACGACAACGGCACGCCGGACGACTTCTCCGACGACGTCGAGTTCGGAGGCGCGGCCACCGACACGATCACCGTGTCCGGCGAGAGCAACCCGCAGCTCGGCTTCAATCTCTCCGGCGGCGGCACCCAGGTCGTGACGCCCGGCGACGTCGCCGTGTACCCGGGCACGCTCGCGAACACCGGCGCGGGCGCGGATCGCTACGAGTTCACGATCTCGGCGTCGGTGTACGCCGACGACCCGACGGCGCCGCCGAACCAGCCCGACGACGGGCTCGCGCACCCGAGCGAGCTGGTGCTGCTCGACCCCGACGGCAACGGCGTCGTCGACACGCCGCCGCTGCTGGTCGCCCGCGACAGCACCGGCGACGGCGTGTGGGACGCGATCGACGTCAACGGCGACGGCGTGATCGACGGCACCGACGTCGGCACCGGCCCGTTCGACCTCGACGGCGACGGGTTCCCGGACTTCGCGGTCGCCCCCGGCGTGTCCTCGCCGTACGAGCTGCGCCGCGCGGTGAGCTCCGCGCAGGGCGCGTACTCGGACCCGGTGACGCTGAGCGCGGTCTCCGCCGGCTCCGGCAAGGTGGACAGCGTGACCGCGACGACCTCGGTGCAGGCCGCGACCCTCGCCGTGGTCGGCACCCTCGCGGCGTGGGACGGCGGCGACGGCGCCGTCGTGCAGTGGGTCACGCGCAGCGAGCACGGCACGGTCGGGTTCACGCTCGAGCGCCTGCAGCCGCGCAGCGGACGCTGGCGCGCGGTGAACCGCGAGCTGGTGCCGGGGCTGCTGCACAGCCGGCACGGCGGCGTGTACCGGCTGCGCGATCCGCGCGTGCGCGGCGGCGACCGCGTGACCTACCGCCTGGTGGAGCTGGAGGCGACGGGCGCGACCCTGGTCCACGGACCGTACGGCGTCACGGTCTCACGCGCGCCCCCACCGGCGCTCGACGCGGCCGAGGTGGAGCGCCCGCTGCCCGGATTCGAACGCGTGCGCCGCAGCCTCGGCGCGCTGGCCGACGCGCGGCGCGCGCGCAAGCTCGCGGCGCGCGCCGAGGCGGCGCTCGCGCGCGCCGCGCGGCGCGGCCCGGTCATCGAGATCGGCGTGCGCGAGACCGGCGTGTACCGGCTCACCGCACGGCGCCTCGCGGCGGCGCTCGGCGAGCGCGAGGCGACGGTGCGGCGGCTGATCCGCGGCAACGCGCTGCAGCTCAGCCGCGCCGGCGAGCGGGTCGCGACCCTTGCGGAAGGCGACGCCGCGCTGCTGTTCCTCGGCGAGGCCATCGCGAGCCAGTACACCCGCGACAACGTGTACCGGCTGTCGATGGGGCGGGGCCTGCGCATGGCGCGTGTCGACGCCGGGGCGCCGGCACCGGCGAGCGGCCAGGCGAGCCCGTTCACCGCGCACGCGGAGGACAACCGCTTCCCGATCACGCACCTGTTCGACGATCCGGACGGCGACTACTGGATGTGGGACTTCCGCTTCCAGGATCTGCTGCTCCCGATCAACGACGCCGCGTTCCCGGTGCGGACGCCGCACCCGGCGCCCGCGGGCACGGCGGTCGTGACGGTGCGCCTGCACGGGGCCCTGGAGGCGCGTCACCGCGCGCGCATCGCGCTCGGCGGCACCGCGGTGGAGACCGAGTGGCGCGGGCTCACGCCGCACACGGTGCGCTTCGAGGTCGACGCGTCGGCGCTCGGCGACGGCGAGACGCCGGTGACGGTGGACGGCCTCGGCTCCGGCGACCCGGGCCAGCCCAGCACCTTCTACATCAACGACGTCGACATCACGTATCCGCGGCGCCACCTCGCCGACGGCGGCGAGCGCACGGTGCCGCACGCGCCGGGGGCGGTGACCGGCATCGGCGGCTTCGCGCGATCGGACGTGCGCGTGCTCGACGTCAGCGTGCCCGCGCGCCCGCGGCTGCTGCGCCGCGCGACGCTGGATTCGGGGCCGCACGGAACGCGGGTCAGCGTCGCGCCGCGCAGCCTCGCAGTGAGCGACGTGCTGGCCTTCGACGGCAGCGCGGTGCGCGAGCCCGAGTGGATCGAGGCCGACCGCCCGTCGAACCTGCGCTGGGCCGGCCACGCGGTGGACTGGCTGCTGATCACGTCCGGCGACATGGTCGACGCGGCGGCGCTGCTCGCCGCGCACCGCGAAGGCCAGGGCCTGCGCACGCTGGTGGTCGACGTCGAGGACGTGTACGACGAGTTCGCGTTCGGCGTGCGCGACGCCGACGCGATCTGGGCGTTCCTGCGCCACGCGTTCGTGCACTGGCGCGCGGCGCCGCGCTACGTCGTGCTCGCCGGCGAGGGCTCGTTCGACTACAAGGACTACCTCGGCCACGGCGACAGCATCATCCCCACCCTGCTCGCGCCGACCACCGACGGGCTGTTCCCGTCGGACAACCTGTTCGCGGACGTGGCCGGCAACGACTTCCTGCCGGAGATGGCCATCGGCCGCCTGCCGGTGATCGACGCCGCCGAGCTCGAGGCGGTCGCGAACAAGCTGATCGCGTACGAGTCCAGCGCCGGCGCGTGGACCGGGCAGGCGGTGTTCGGTGCCGACGCGGAGGATGCCGGCGGCGACTTCGCTGCCGCCAGCGAGGGCGTGGTGGACACCGTGCCGCCGGGGCTGCTCGACGTGGAGCGCCTGTACATGGGCCCCGACGGGATCCCGCCGGGCGCCGCGCGCACGCGCCTGCACGAGCGCCTGAACGCGGGCCTCGCGTTCTTCAACTTCTTCGGCCACGCGGCCACCGGCAGCATCGGCAACGTGGACCCGGGGCTGATCAGCAGCGCCGACCTGCTGGGCGCCGGCGGCCCGATCGCGAACGGCGACGCGCTGCCGGTGATCACCGCCTTCACGTGCTTCGTCGGCCAGTTCGGCTTCCCGGGCGACGACGGCGTCGGCGAGCTGCTGCTGGTGAGTCCCGACCGCGGCGCGGCGGCGGTGTTCTCGCCGTCCGGGCTGTCGCGCACCCACCTCGCGCAGCGCCTCGGCCGCGGCTTCTACGACGCGACCTTCGGCGACGGCGAGCTGGTGATCGGCGAGGCCATCCTCGGCGCGCAGTCCCGCTACGCGGCCGGCGGCGGCGACGTGCACCTGCTCGACATCTACAACCTGCTGGGCGATCCGGCGACGATCATGAAGTGACGCACCGCGGCGCGACCCCGGACGGCATCGCGCGGCGCGCGCCGCCGGCGCGCGCACGGCACGATTACACTGACCCGATGAGCGCCCCGGGCCTGAGCGACCGCTTCCGCCGCCACGCCGACGTGGTCACGCGCGACATCCTCGGCGAGACGCTGCTGGTGCCGGTCAGCAGCCAGGTCGCGGACATGGAGCACATCTTCGCGCTCAACGACACCGGCGCCTTCGTCTGGCAGCGGCTCGACGGCGAGACCCCGCTCGCGGCGATCCTCGACGGCCTCGTCGAGGCCTTCGACGTCGAGCCCGCGCCGGCCTGGGACGACCTGCGCGGCCTGGTCGCGGAGCTGGACGCGGCCGGCCTCGTGCGCCCGGCGGAGTGACGCGGTGAGCGGCTGCGTGCGCGACCTCCCTGACGCCCCGCCCGACGACGCGGCCTTCTTCGACGAGTTCGTGCGCCGCTCGCTGCGCGCCCGGGTGCCGCTGAACGCGAGCATCGAGCTCACCCATCGCTGCAACCTGCGGTGCGTGCACTGCTACCTCGGCGATCAGGACAGCATCCGCACGCACCGCGCGCGCGAGCTGACCACGCAGGAGGTGGAGACGCTGCTCGACGAGCTGGCCGAGGCCGGCACGCTGAATCTCACCTTCACCGGCGGCGACCCGATGCTGCGCCGGGACTTCCCGCGGCTGTACGAGCGCGCGGTGCGCAACGGGTTCCTGGTGACCGTGTTCTGCGACGGCGCCGTGATCACGCCGCGGGTGCGCGAGGTGTTCACGCGGCTGCCGCCGCGCAAGGTGGAGGTCAGCGTCTACGGCGCGAGCCGCGAGGTGTACGAGGACGTGACCCAGGTGCCCGGCTCCTTCGCGCGCTGCCTCGAGGGGCTGGACTGGCTCGCGGCGAGCGGGATCCGCTTCACGCTGAAGACGGTGCTGCTCACGCGCAACCGCCACGAGCTGGACGCGATGCGGGCGCTCGCGGACCGCCTCGGCGCGCCGTTCTACTTCGACGCCGCGGTGTTCCCGTGCCTGCCGCACGGCGACGCGGGCGGGCGCGCGAACACGCGCCGCGGCCCGAGCGGCCCGGCGCCGGGGGACATCCCGGTCCTGGTCGCGACGCGCGACGCGCCGCTCGCGCTGCGGATCGACCCCGAGGCCGCGGCCGCGGCGCAGCTCGCCGACCCGAAGGTGGTCGCGGAGCTCGCGGCGCTGTACCTGCGCACCCGCGACCTGCCGTCGGACGGGCGCCTGTACCGCTGCGGCGCCGCGCGCACCACGGTGCACGTCGACCCGTACGGCAACCTGCAGGCGTGCACGATCAGCACCGGCGGCGGCTACAACCTGCGCGACGGCGGCTTCGCGAAGGGCTGGCACGGCCCGCTGGCGGGCGTGCGCGAGCGCCGGACGCGGCCGGATTCTGCATGCGCGTCGTGCGAC
>CBDUCN010000205.1:0-9677 GCA_965365655.1 uncultured Gammaproteobacteria bacterium
CCCGCGGCATGGCCGACCCGCGCTTCGCGCACACCGTCGTCCTGGTCGTGGAGCACGGCCCGGGCGGCGCGCTCGGGCTGGTGGTCAACCGCGCGACGGCGGCGACCCTCGGACGGGCGCTGCCGGACATGGAGTCGCGGGCGCGCGCCGGCGACCCGTTGTGGTACGGCGGGCCCGTGGCGCCCGGGCGCGCCGCCGTGCTGGTCGCGGGGCGCGGCGCGCCGCAGCCGTCGCGGCAGGTGCTGCAGGATCTGCAGTTCAGCACCGATCCGGCGGTGCTGGCGGCGGTACTGGGCGACGGCGACGCGCGCTTCCGGGTCTATGCGGGCTACGCCGGCTGGGCCCCGGGTCAGCTCGAGGGCGAGCTCGCGCGGGGCGACTGGACGGTCTCGCCGGCGACCACCGAGCAGGTGTTTCGCGACGACGGCATGCAGCTGTGGCGCGAGCTGGCGGGTGAGCGGGGCACGTGGGTGCGCCGCGGCCGCGGCCCGGAGCCGGCCTCAGTCGTTCTCGCGCGCCACCTCGAGCGCGGCCAGCGCGCCGTCGGCGTCCACGTGCACGGTGACGAGCATCGGGCGGCAGCACACGCTGCAGTCTTCCACGTACCGGGCGTCGCCGGCCGAGCAGTCCACCGTGAGCTCGACCGGCTCCCAGCAGAACGGGCAGGTGGCTGATGCGCTCTCGATCACGGCGTCCCCGTCAGCGCCGGCGCGCGGGCGCCGCGCTGCTCGCGGCGCTGTGCATCCACGCCGCGGGCGCAGCGGAGCTGTTCTTGTTTCGCGGTGAGTTCATCTACATCATTCCGCGTGTCCTCAGCGACGAGATGGCGCGCTTTGCCGGCCGCGCGGAATGGAAGCACTTCCCGGAGCATACCCGCTACGTGGACACCGACGGCGACGGCGAGAACGACTTCGTCGCGGCCGCGTTCGGCGCGACCACGGGTCATGGCGCGCAGGTGCGCTATCGCCTGCGCAGCGAGCCGGACGGCAGCCAGCGCCTGGGGAGCTGGTACTGGGGCGTGATCACGGCGCCGGAAGGCGACAGTCTCAGCGAGCAGTTCAATCCGTAGGCGAGGTCGCCCTGCCCGAGGCCGTGAGCAACGAGTTCGTCCGCCAGCCTGCATCCGGCGCCGGGATGCGCCGGCATTCACCGGGCGCGTAGGTGCGTTCCCGGCGTCCTGCAACGGGGTCGCGCGTGCGGCACGGGTCAGTTCACGCGCCCCGGCGGGGCCGGCTGTGCGCCCGGCACGCGCAGGTCCAGATCCCACTCGCCGGCGTGCGCCGCGTCGGCGAGCAGCTTCAGCAGCGAGTGCAGCAGCGTGGGGTCCAGGCGCAGCTCGACGCCCTGGCCCTGCAGCGGGTGCATGCCGAGCAGGGTGTGCCCGCCGTCCAGCTGCGCACATTTCACCTGCGCGAGCAGCACCGGGTCGTCACCCAGCGGGCGGGTCATCGGCGCGTCGTCGCGAAATGCGGTCTGGAAGTCCGCGCGCTCCAGCGCCGCCTCGTGCTCGAACGCCACCAGCGCGTCGCGCGCGGCGGGTTCGGGCTGCCCGAGGGCGCGCGCGCTGCGCGCGGCGCTGTCGGTGAGGCCCGCCCACAGCAGCCGCGCGTAGCGGCGCGTGACCCAGAAGCGGAACTCGTCGCGATCGGTGGTCGCGAGCCGCAGCAGCGCGCGGTCCTCGTGGGCGTCGTAGCGGAGCTGAATCTGGTGGATGTTCGCCATGCGCGCGCCGGGCGGTCGATGTGTGGACGGGCCGCGGGCGATTCTGGCACAGCCTCGCGGGGTGCTGGATGACGCCGGTCGACAGCTATCGGCTCGCGCTGCAGCGCGGCGATCTGGAGCACGACCCGGCGCAGGCGGCCTTCGTCGGCCGGCTGCAGGACCTGCATCGCCGGCTCAGCCAGCGCGCCGACGCGCCGCCGCGGCCGAAGGGCCTGCTCGGGCGCATGGGCGGGCTGCTGCGGGCCTCCGAGCCCCCGCCGCCGCCGCCGCGCGGGATCTACGTGTGGGGCAGCGTGGGCCGCGGCAAGACGCTGCTGGTGGACTTCTTCTTCGACGCGCTGCCGTTTCGCGAGAAGTGGCGCATCCACTTCCACGACTTCATGGAGCACGTGCACGGCGAGCTCAGGCAGCTCAAGCAGCGCCGGGACCCGCTGGCCGCGGTGGCCGACGGCATGGCGGCGCGCACCGGGGTGCTGTGCTTCGACGAGTTCCACGTGTCCGACATCGCTGACGCGATGCTGCTGGGCCGGCTCATGGGCGCGCTGTTCGAGCGCGGCATCGCGCTGGTGGCGACCTCGAACTCGGCGCCGGACCTGCTCTACAAGGACGGGCTGCAGCGCGAGCAGTTCCTGCCGGCCATCGCGCTGATCAAGCAGCACACCGAGGTGGTGCACCTGGACAGCGCGACCGACTACCGTCTGCGCACCCTGGAGCGCGAGGCGGTGTACCACGCGCCGCTGGACGACGACGCTTACGCGGCGATGGCGCGCTGCTACGCGGAGCTGGCTCCGGACGCGCCGGCGAAAAGCGGGCAGGTGGAGGTGCACGGGCGCCAGATCCCGGTGCGCGGGGCGGCGCACGGCTGCGCGTGGTTCGACTTCGCGCAGCTGTGCGAGACCGCGCGATCCACGGCCGATTACCTGGAACTCGCGCGCCGCTTCCACACCTTGCTGCTGTCCGCGGTGCCGATCATGGACGACGAGCGCAACGACGCGGCGCTGCGCTTCATGCACCTCGTCGACACCGCGTACGACCGCAACGTCAACCTCGTGCTGTCGGCGGAGGCGGCGCCCGACGCCCTGTACACCGGCCGGCGTCTCGCGGAGCGCTTCCAGCGCACCCGCAGCCGGCTCGAGGAGATGCAGTCACGCGACTACCTGGCCCGCGCGCACGTCCCGTAGCAGGTTGTCGAAATCCGACGTCCTGTCGGATTTCGACTCGCGTCGCGGCGATCTCGATTTCCCGGGCGCAGGCCGTCGAAGCCCGGCAGCCTGTGGACGGCGTGCGCGCGGCTTTCGCGAACCCGGTCGCAGGATGGCGACGCTCGGTGTGAAGAAATCCACAGATGCTGCCGATCCGTGTTGACAGTGGACCACCCTTTTACTAAACGTTGAACTTATGGCCATAACTCCATGAATTTCATGGTGATGGGGCCAGTTATGCATCCGGGAGTTGGTACAGGATCATGTGGATGAGCGTGGCGCAGAAGGAAGAGCCGGCCGAGCCCCCCGAGGTCGAGCCGCAAATCGTGAAGCTGCTCGCGAACCGCTACGGGGACGGTCTCGTCTACCTGCGCGGTCAGGAGGAGCGTGATCTCTACGAACGGGCCCAGCGCATGGGCCTGATCAGCCGCGAGGGCTACGTCACGCCCACCGGCAGGCGGGTGCTGGCCCGCTACGACACCGGCTGACCCCGGCCCGGTTCCTCTCCCGCGCCGCCGGCGGGACTCTCCGCCCGGCGCCCGCACGACCACGACGCGCGGCCGTTCCGGCCGCGTGTTGCGTGCCGCTCCCCGCTTCCGAAATACTCCGGTCACGGCCGCGTCGGGGCCGTCGGCGCCCGCCGGGCCGCCGCGGCGCCCGCACGCGGCGGTCATGTCCGTGACGGCGTGTGGTGCCGTGCCGGTCGCCCGGGACAAGAAGAACGCCGAGGAGGAGTGTCATGCCGCAGTACACGACCGATGCGATCCGCAACGTCGCCCTGGTGGGGCACGGGGGCGTCGGCAAGACCATGCTGGTCGAAGCCATGCTGCACAAGGTGGGCGCGATCGGTGCGCCGGGAGAGATCGCCCGCGGCACCACGGTGTGCGATTTCGACGAGCAGGAGAAGGCGCACCAGCATTCGCTGCACTCTGCGCTGGTCTCGCTGACGCACGAGGGACGCCACCTGAACGTGATCGACACGCCGGGCTACCCGGATCTGATGGGCCGCGCGCTCGGCGTGCTGCCCGCCGTGGAGACCGTGGCGGTGGTGATCGACGCGCGAAACGGCATCGAGCTGAGCACGCGGCGGATGATGGCGGCAGCGGCCGGGCGCGGCCTGTGCCGAATGATCATCGTGAACAAGATCGACGCGGACGACATCGACTTCGACGCGCTGATGCAGTCGATCGCCGAGGAGTTCGGTGCCGAGTGCCTGCCCATCAATCTGCCCGCTCCAGGCGGGACCGCGGTGGTCGACTGCTTCTTCCGGCCCACCGTGGCCGAGGCCACCGCCTTCTCGTCGGCGGAGGAGGCGCACGAGCGCATCGTGGACCAGGTGGTGGAGGTGGACGAGGACCTGATGGAGAAGTACCTGGAGCAGGGCGAGCAGCTGGATCCGGACGCGTTGCACGATGCCTTCGGCAAGGCGCTGCGCACCGGGCACCTGGTGCCGGTGTGCTTCACCTCGGTGAACAACGACGTCGGCGTCGCGAAGCTGCTGGAGGTGATCGCGCGCATGATGCCGAGCCCGCTGGAGGGCAACCCGCCGCAGCTGGTGGCCGGTGACGGCGATGAGGCGGTCGCGGTGTCACCGGACGCGTCGGCGCCGGTGATCGCGCACGTGTTCAAGGTCTCGGTGGACCCGTTCATGGGCCGCCTGGCGCTGTTTCGCATGCACCAGGGAACGATCACGAAGGACAGCCAGCTGCTGGTGGGCGACGCGCGCAAGCCGTTCAAGGTGTCGCACCTGTTCCGGGTGCACGGCAAGGATACCGAGGAGGTGGACGCCGGCATCCCCGGTGACATCTGCGCGGTGGCCAAGGTGGACGAGATCGTGTTCGACGCGGTGCTGCACGACTCTCACGATCACGACACGATCCACATGAAGAGCGTCGCGCTGCCGCAGCCGATGTACGGGCTGGCAATCTCCGCCCGCGCGCGCGGTGACGAGCAGAAGCTGGGTGACGCGCTGTCGAAGATGTCGGCCGAGGACCCGTGCTTCGTCGTCGAGCACGAGGCCGACACCGGCGAGACGGTGATCAAGGGGCTCGGCGAGCTGCACCTGCGCATGGTGCTCGAGCGCATGGAGCAGCGCTTCAACGTCACGGTGGATACCCGCGCGCCGCGCATCGCGTACCGGGAGACCATCCGCAAGCCCGCCGAGGGTCACTACCGTCACAAGAAGCAGACCGGCGGCGCCGGGCAGTTCGGCGAGGTGTACCTGCGCATCGAGCCGCTGGAGCGCGGTGTCGGATTCGAGTTCCAGGACAAGGTCGTGGGCGGCGTGATCCCGAACCAGTTCATCCCGGCGATCGAGAAGGGCGTGCGCCAGGTGCTCGAGGAGGGCGCGGTGGCCGGATACCCGATGCAGGACGTGCGGGTCACGGTCTACGACGGCAAGCACCACCCGGTGGATTCCAAGGAGGTCGCGTTCGTGACCGCCGCGAAGAAGGCCTTCCTGGACGCGGTGGGCAACGCGAGCCCGGTGGTGCTGGAGCCGGTGGTGGAGGTGCACGTCACGGTGCCGCAGCAGAACATGGGCGACATCACCGGCGATCTGTCCAGCAAGCGCGGGCGCATCAACGGCACCGAGGCCCTCGGCGGCGGCATGGTCGACATCAGCGGCCTGGTGCCGCTCGCGGAGCTGGGCAGCTTCCAGTCGGAGCTCAAGTCGGTGACCGGGGGAGCGGGCTCGTACACGATGGCGTTCAGCCACTACGACCCGGTGCCGCCGAACGTGCAGCACGACCTCGCATCCGCGTTCAGCCCGCGCGCGGACGAGGACTGACGTCAGCTCGCGCGATGCGTGGCCGATACGGCAGCCTGTCGGTGCGCCCGGCAAGCACCCGCTCCCGGGGGCCGGCGGTGCGGCCGCGATCCGTGGTCGGGCTGGCGCTCGCCGGCCTGCTCGGGCCGGCGGCGGCTGCCGCAGACGACGCACTGTCGCTGCGCATGGCGCCGGAGCTCGGCGCCGCGGGACCGGCGCAGGAGGTCCGCGGCGCCGACCTGGGGCTGGGCGCCCGCGGTCTGCACTGGCAGATCCTCGAGAGCCGTTACCGGCTGCGTCGGCTGCGCGGCGAGACGGAGCAGCTCCGCGGCCGGCTCGCGCGGCACGCGGACACGGTGGCCGGGCTGCGGGCGCTGGATCGGGCGCGCGACGCGGAGCTGTCGCGGTTCCAAAGCGCCGCCGGCGCGCCGCCGGGACCGGTCCCGGCGGCGGCACCTGCGCCGTCGGCCGGCGTCGCCGAGGCCCCGCCGCGTTCGCGTGGCACGGCGGCGACGGCGGCCGCGCCGGGGTCCGCGTGGTCGGCGGTGCCTGGCGGAGCAGCGGGGGCGATCGCGATCGTCGCCGCGGCGCTGGCGCTGGGCGCGGCGCTGCTGCTCGTGCGCCGCCGCGCCGCGGCGTCGTCGCGCGCGTCGCCGCCTCGCGACGACGCCGCTCCTGCGGCGCCGGCAGCGGCGTCGCCGCCGTCGACGGCCCCCGGGCCGCCCCGGCTGCGGCTGGTCGACCCGTTTCCCGACGTCCCCGCACAGCAGGCTGCCGCGCCCGCCGCGTCCCCGGCCCGGTCATCCGGTACGGACGCCGGCACGCCGTCGGCGCACCTGCGCACCGTGAAGATCGACGCGACGCCTCGCGGCGTGCGGGACGGGGACGGCGTCGACGCCGTCTTCGCCGCCGCCGACGCGCTGCTGTCCGCTGCGCCGCGTCCGGCCGGCGCGGCAGGGCCCGGGAAGTCCGGGAACCCGGCGTCTGCCGCACCCGGCGCCACCCCGTCGACGACGAGGCCGAAGCGCCCGGTGTGATGCGCGCTGCGGCGCGCCGCCGGCCGCGCGGTCCGCGCTCTTCCCCCGTCCTCTCCGTCTGCGCCCGGCCGCCCGCACGCGACCGGTTTACCGGCGCCGCAAAAAAAGAGGGCGCCCGATGAGGCGCCCTTGAACCAGGGGAGGAGGAAGAGCACTTCTCCCTGCAAAGCACGGGCCAGTTTTCGCGCGAGCCGCATGGCGACGGCGCGAGAATTCACAAGTCATTGATTCAAAGAGATGTGTTCGACGTGCCCGGCGATTGCCGGCGCGCGCGACCCGAGCGCCCAGGGGAAGCGAGCGCGTCAGAAACACGCCACCGGCGTCAAGCGTCCGGCCCGCCCGCGTCAGGCGCGGCGCAGGCTGTCCATCGGCGGCTGGGCCACGACCCGATGGGTGCCCAGCACGCCGGCGGCGGTCACCACCAGCGCCCCGCCCAGCAGGCCCACGACCCAGATGGCGGCGTCCGGGCGGTAGCTGAGCTGCAGGATGCGGTCCGCGACCACCGTGCCGATGCCGGCCGCGGCGACCGCCGCGAGCACGCCGGCGAGCGCGCCGAGCAGCGCGAACTCCGCGGCCAGCCCCTTCAGCACCCGCGCGCGCCCGGCGCCCAGCGTGCGCAGGATTGCGGTCTCGTAGCGGCGTTCGTCCAGGGTCGCCTGCACCGCCGCGTAGAGCACGGTGATGCCGGCCAGCAGCGTGAACAGGAACACGTACTCCACGCCCAGCGTCGCGCGATCCATGATCTCGCGCACCTTGCCGAGCAGCGCGTCGACGTCGATCACGGTCACCGTCGGGAACGCGCGCACGAGGTCGAGCAGGAGCTCGCGGCGCTCCGGCGGCAGGTGGAAGCTGGTGACGGCGGTGGCCGGTATGTGCTGCAGGACGTTCGGCGAGGTCACGACGAAGAAATTGACGTTGAACGTGTCCCACTCGACCTCGCGCAGCGAGGTCAGCACCGCGTCCACCGTCTCGCCGCCGACCGTGAACGTGATGCGGTCGCCGATCGTGAGGTCCAGCGCCTCGGCCATGCCGCGCTCGAAGGACACCTCGGGCCCGGAAGGCCCCTGCGGCGGCCAGAAGCGACCGGCGACCACGCGGTTGTCCGGCGCGAGCGTCGCGGCATGCGACAGGTTGAAGCCGCGCTCGATGCGGCTCGCGCCGCGCGGGTTCGTGAAGTCGTCGGGGTCTGCGTCGCGGCCGTTGATCGCGGTGATGCGCCCGCGCACCATCGGGTGCAGCTGCGCCGTCGCGACGCCGCCCTCGCGCAGCAGCGTGCGCAGCGGATCGACCTCGTCCGGCTGCACGTTGACCAGGAAGTAGTTCGGCGCGTCCGGCGGCAGGCTGTCCTGCCACTCGGCGAGCAGGTCGCTGCGCACCAGCGTGAGCAGCAGCAGCATGCTCAGGCCGAGCCCGAAGCCCGCGACCTGCACCGAGCTTGCGCCCGCCCGTCGCACCACGTTCGCGATCCCGAACCTCCACGACACCCCGACGCGGGAGCGGATGCCGGCGAGCGCCTTCACCGTCAGCCAGGACACCGCGAGCAGCGCCGCCACCGCGAGCGCGCCGCCGCCCAGCACGTAGCCGGCAAGGCGCACGTCCTGCGCCTGCCACAGCACCAGCCCGCACACGGTGGCCGCCGCGAGCGCGGTGGCCGGCAGCGCGCGCCCGCGGGCGTCGCCCAGCTCCTGGCGCAGCACGCGCGCCGGCGGCACCTGCCGCAGCGCGAGCAGCGGCGGCAGCGCGAAGCCCAGCAGCGCGGTGAGGCCGATCGCGAGGCCCTGCAGCGCGGGCAGCCAGGACGGCGAGGGCAGCGCGGCGACGAGCAGGTTCGCGAGCAGCGCCGCCAGCATGGCCTGCACCGCCCAGCCGGCGAGCACGCCGACGGCGCAGGCCGCGATCCCCAGCAGCAGGAGCTGCAGCCCGTGGATGCCCAGCACCCGGCGCTGCGAGGCGCCCAGACAGCGCAGCAGCGCCGCCGCGTCGACGTGGCGCGCGGCGTAGCGCCGCGCGGACAGCGCGACCGCCACGCCCGACAGCAGCACCGCGACCAGCGCGGCGAGCCCGAGGAACTGACCCGCACGCTCGAGCGCGGTGCGGATCTCGGGCCGCGCGTCGCGCACGCCCTGCAGCTGCTCGCCGGACTCGAGCCGCGGGCGCAGCCACGCGCGGAAGTCGTCGATGGCGTCAGGTGGACCCGCGAACAGCGCCCGGAACTGCACCCGGCTGCCGGGCTGCACCAGGCCGGTGGCCGGCAGGTCGTCGAGGTGGGCCATCACCCGCGGCGCGATGCTGAACGCGTCGCCGCCTCGATCCGGCTCGTACGCGAGCACGTGACGTATCGCGAACTCCACCTGCCCCAGCTTCAGCGTGTCGCCCACGCCGACCTCGAGCAGGCCGGCGAGGCGCGCATCCACCCACACGCTGCCCGGGCGCGGGCCGTGCGGCGATGGCCGGTCGGCCGCGTACGGCGCGTCCGCGATGCGCAGGCTGCCGCGCAATGGATAGCCGTCGCTCACGAACTTCGCCTCCGCGAGCTGCAGCCGCCCCTCGGCGGTCACGACGCTGCGGAAGCTCACCGTGCGCGCGCTCGCGACGCCGCGGCGCCCGGCCTCCGCATCCGCCCGATCGGCGATGGGCGTGCGCGAGTAGATCACGAGGTCGGCGCCCAGCAGGTCCGTCGCGCCGGACTCCATCGCGCGCGACATGCGGTCGGTGAAGAAGCCCACGCCGCTCACGCTGGCGACCGCGATCACGAGCGCGGCGGCCAGCACCCTGAGCTCGCCGGCGCGCCACTCGCGGCGCAGCAGGCGCAGGGCCAGCGCGGGGACGGGGCCGGTCATGCGCGCGCAGCCGTCAGCCGCGCGGCGCGGCCTTCAGCCGCCCGGCCTCGAGCTCCACCGTGTGGTCGCAGGGCTCGGCGAGGCGCAGATCGTGCGTGACCAGCACCAG
>CBDUCN010000206.1:0-9675 GCA_965365655.1 uncultured Gammaproteobacteria bacterium
GGGCCGGCGTGGCGCGACTCGTCGACGGCGCGCAGCCGATCGCCGACCTCCGGCCACTGCTCCGCGACCCGCAACGCCTGCCCCCGGGTCATCCGCAGCAGCGTCGACGGCTCGAGCGCGGTCACGGTCGCGTTGCGCACCGGGTCGCCCAGCAGCGCCGCCTCGCCGAAGATCTCGCCGTCGCGAAGCTCCGCGACGCGCTCCGGCCGCGCGCCTTCGCCGCGGCGGGTGACGGCCAGGCGTCCGCGGCTGATCACGTACAGCGCATCGCCGCGATCGCCCTCCCCGATCACCACGTCGCCGGGCAGGAAGGTCACCGGCCGTGCCTCCGCGGCCAGCGCGTGCAGGCTCTGCTCGGACAGTCCCCGGAACGCCGGCACCCGGCCCAGCAGCTCGCGCGGCTGCGGGCCCGCGCCCTCTTCCGGCCGCGCGCGCTCGTCGTGCAGCGCCTCCAGGAGCCGGCGGCGCACGGTCGCGCCCGCCTTCGCGCCGAGCTGGCCGTGCTGCACCTCGCGCTCGACGTCGCGCAGCGCCGCGACCAGCGCGGCGCGGCGGAAAGTGTGGTTCTCGAAGCGCTCGAACAGCTCCGGAAACTCCCGCTGCACGCTCGCGAGGCGCGCGCGCCGGCGCGCGGCGCGCGCTGCGTACTGCCCGCGCAGCGCGTCCACCGTCGCGGCGCCGAGGTCGTCGTCGCGTCCCGCGAGCGCGCTCAGCGCGGCCTCGGCCATGACCACGCCCGCGAAGTTGTGCTGCAGGTGCTGATCCAGGCGCATGGACTGGTAACGCGACAGCATTCCCGCCGCCCAGTCGCGCTCGCGCAGCCAGCGCAGCGCCGCCGCCTCCAGGCGCCGGAACACGTTGCCCGAGCCCCGGCCCGGCGCGCCGCCCCCCTCCTGGTCGCGCAGCAGCAGATCGCGCAGCTCCAGGTACGCGTACTGGTCGATCGCGCGGCACTCGTAGAGCGCGTCCAGCGCGCCCGCCTCCGCGCGCAGCGCGGTGAGCTGCGCGGCGCGCCCCGCGGCGGGCGTGGCCGCGCCGGTCCCCTGCTCCGGCGCCAGCGCCTGGACCAGCGAGCGCACGAGGCGGTGATGGACGCCGGCCGAGATGATGCCGTCGCCGCGGAAGGACTCGAGGGTCCGCTCCGCGCTCTCCCGCGCGTCCAGCAGCGCCTCGTCGCGCTCCGCGAGGTCGTCGCCGCGCAGCCGGTCCATGCCCAGGCGGCGCATCAGCGGGCGCAGCGTGGACGCGTTCACCAGCAGCGTGAACAGCACCACCCCCACCGTCACGTCGAGCACCAGCTGACGCGCGGGCAGGGTGTCCGGGATCGAGAGCGCGATGGCGACGGCGAGGCCGCCCTTGAGACCGCCCCACCACATGATGTGGCGTTCCGCGGGGGCGACGCCCGGCAGCCCGAACACCCGCGTCGTCAGCGGCACCAGCCCGTAGACCGCGACCGCGCGCGCCGCATGCACCAGGACCAGCGCCGCGAGGATCAGCGGCCAGCGCGCGAGCAGCGAGCCCACGTCCACCGCGAGACCGACCAGCAGGAACAGCAGCGCGTTGCACGCGAAGGCCAGCAGCTCCCAGGTCTCGCCCAGCACCTGTCGGGTGTCGCGGGTGATGCGCGTCACGCCCAGTGCGCCGAACGCGATGGACGCACCTACCGCGCCCATGACCCCCGACACGTGCGCGCCGTGCTCGGCGACGATGAAGCTCAGATACGCGGTGGCCACCGACATCGCGAGCAGCGCCGGCGGCGGGCTGCGCAGCCGGTAGCTCAGCTCGCTCGCCAGCGCGCCGATCGCGACGCCCAGCAACGCGCCGCCGACGAACACCACGACGAAGCGCGGCACTGCCGCGAGCAGCGTCGCGAGCGAGGGCGCCTCGCCGGACAGCGCGAGCGCGAGCAGCAGCCCGAAGACCACGATCGCCGTCGCGTCGTTGAACAGCGACTCGCCTTCGACCAGCACGCCGAGGCGCGCGGGCGCCCCCACCTCGCGGAACAGCGCCACCACCGCGACCGGGTCGGTGGCCGAGATCAGCGCGCCGAACAGCAGCGCCACGAGCAGGTCCAGCCCCGCCAGCCACCACAGCCCCAGCCCGACGATGGCGGTGGACAGCATCAGCGCCGGCACCGCCAGCGTGAGCACCGGCACGAGGTTCTTCAGCAGGCGGCGGGTGTCCAGGTTCAGGCCGGACTCGAAGACCAGCACCGGCAGCAGCACGAAGAACACGAGATCCGGGCTGAGCCGTAGATCTTCCAGATGCGCGGCCGCAGGCCAGCGGCGCGCGAGCTCCGCGAGCGCCATGCCCGCCAGCACCAGCGCGACGCTGTCCGGGATCGGCACGTGCCGGAACAGGCCGGCGAGCAGCACCGCCAGGACCAGCAGTCCCGCGGCGAGGAGGACGATCTCAGCCAACGCGCGCCCGGGCGTCCCGCTGCCAGTCCGCGACGCGCGCCAGCGCAGCGACGGGGCGCTCGCGCGTCACCTCCAGGCGCCCGCGCAGCACGCGCCCGCGGTTGCCGTCCAGGCTCAGCCAGTCGCCTTCGCCGAGCGCCGCATCGCCGATGCGGCAGCGCCGCGCCAGCGGATCCACCTGCAGCGCGGCGCACCCCACCAGGCACACCTTGTCGAGCTGGCGCGCGACCACCGCGGCGTGCGACGTGCGCCCCCCGCGGGCGGTGAGGATGCCGCGGGCGGCCGCCATGCCGGCGATGTCCTCGGTGGCCATCTCCTCGCGCACCAGCACCACCGGGTCGCCCGCCGCGGCGAGCGCGGCCGCGCGCTCGCTGTCGAGCGCGATCCGCCCGCTCACGACGCCCATGCTCGCGGGCGTCGCGCTCGCGAGCTCCGGCACGTCGGCGCCGGCCGCGAGGGACACCCGCTCGAGCGCGTCCAGGTCCAGCGGCGCGAGGCGCTCGAGCGCGGTGGGCACGTCGATCAGCCCCTCGTCGACCAGGTCCAGCGCGACGTGCAGCGCCGCCCACGGCGTGCGCTTGCCGCTGCGCGTCTGCAGCAGCCACAGCTCGCCGTCCTGCACGGTGAACTCGAAGTCCTGCAGATCGCCGAACTCGCTCTCCAGCAGCCGCTTCACGCGCGCGAGGCGCGCATGCACGTCGGGCAGCAGCGCCTCCAGGCGCCCGGCGTCGGTGACCTCGCGCCGGCCGGAGACCACGTCCTCGCCCTGCGCGTTGAACAGGAAGTCGAGGTACAGCTCGTTGACCCCGCTCGCCGGGTCGCGCGTGAAGCCCACGCCGGAGCCCGAGGTTCCGCCGCCGTTGCCGAACACCATCGCCTGCACCACCACGGCCGTGCCCAGCGCGTCGTCGATGCCGTGCATGCGGCGGTAGGTCGCGGCCTTCTCGGCGCGCCAGGAGCGGAACACCGCCGCGGTGCACGCGCGGAGCTGCGCCATCGGGTCCTGCGGGAAGCCCGCGCCGTGCAGGCCGTTCGCGTGCTCCAGCGCGTCGCGGGCGAGCCGGCGCAGCGCCGGCGCGTCGAGGTCGCGGGTGGACGCGAACAGCCCGGGCTCCAGGTAGCGCTCCGCGAGCGCATCGAACCCGGCGCCCGCGCGACCGTGGACGACGCCGGCATAGGACTCCACCAGCCGGCGGTACGAGTCCCACGCGAGGCGGGGGTTGCCGGTGACGCGCAGCAGACCGTGCACCGTGACGTCGTTGAGCCCGACGTTGAGCACCGACTCCATCATCCCGGGCATGGACACGGGCGCACCGGAGCGCACCGACACCAGTAGCGGCCGGCGACGGCTGCCGAAGGTGCGCCCCGTGACCTCCTCGAGCCGCCGCACGTTCACGGCCAGCAGTTCGTCCAGGTCGTCGGGCAGACGCCCGCCCGCCTCGAGCACGCGCCGGCACACGCCGGTCCCGATCACGAAGGCCGGCGGCACGGGCAGCCCGGCGCCGTCCATGCGCATCAGGTTGTAGGCCTTCGCGCCGACCGTGCGCGGCGTCACGCCCCGGGTGTCGGAACGCCCGCCGCCGATGAACACCACGTCGCGCTCGCCGCCGGAGCCCGTCATGGCATGACCTGCCCCATCACCCGCTCGCGCAGCATCAGCACCGAGCGCGCGCTGGCGTCCGCCGCCTTCTCCAGCCGCTTGCCGATCAGCGAGAGCAGGTGGAGCTGACGGTGCTCGGCGCCCTCGTTGATCAGCGTGAGGATCACCTCGCGCTCCAGCGCGTCGGTCTGGTGCTCCAGCGTCACGATGCCGTCCACGCACTCGAGAAAGTCGCGCAGATCCTCGCGTGCGCCGCCGCGCTCGACGTGGCGCGCGCTCTCCAGCGCGCTCACCAGGCGCCGCGCGCTCTCCACGACCCGCTCGGCGAGCCCGAGCAGCGGCGGGAACAGCGCCGCCGGGGTCGCCACCGCGGGCAGCAGCGGCAGCAGGCACGCGGCGTCCTCGAGGTGATCGGCCACGTCGTCCATCTCGTGGGCGAGGCCCGAGAAGAAGCCACGCTCCACGGCGTGCGGCTGCACCTCCCGCACCTTCATCACGAGCTCGTCGGCCCGCGTCTCCCAGCGCTTGGCGCGGCGCGCGGCCAGCTCCAGCGCATCCGCGCGGCCGCCGGAGCGCGCGAGCAGCAGGCCGTCACGCACCGCGCCGGCGAGGTCGACGGCCAGCGCCGCGTGGTCGGCCAGCAGCGAGAAGAAGCCCTGCTCGGCGCTCGCCATGCGCTCCATCAGGTCCGCCTTCAGCTCGTCGCGCACCAGCCGCGAGGACCGGCCCTGCAGCAGACCGGTCGCGGTGGTGCGCAGCACGAACTGCAGGTGCGCGATCACCGTCTCGCGCCCGAGCACCCGGTCGAGGCGCTCGCCGTAGCGCACCGGCGCCGTGCCGGCCGCCTCCAGCGCGTCGTAGATGAGACGCTCGCCGCCCAGCTCCAGGAAGCCGCGGTGGCCCAGATCGTTGCGCGCCGCCCACGTGAGCAGCGCGATCACGTCGCGCATGCGCAGGAACTGGCGCAGCCGCTTGCGCGCCTTGTTCCAGTCGATCAGGAACACGATCCGCGAGCCGAGGAACTCGAGGTGGCGCTCCAGCGCCGCGGCATCCGGCGCGTCGTGCACGCCGCTGCACAGGTAGTAGCGGTCGGACTCCTCGAGGCCCTCGGCGCTGCGCGCGCGGTCGTCCTCCCAGGCCACGCCGGCGTCGTCGAACAGGCTCTTGAAGAAGGCCGCGCGGCGCGGGTGGATGTCGGTGTACGTGATCGTGGTGCGCAGGCCCTCGACGTGCACCACCAGCACGTGCGCGTCGGTGGTGCCGATGTCGTTCTGGATCACCAGCCTGCCGCCGCTGCGGGTCGCCGTGGTGCCGAGCCCCGGATGGTCGAACTTCAGCGGCGCGGTCGCGTTCAGGCCGCGCATGAACGCGCGCACGCGCGCGCGGTCGGTCTCCCCGAGGCCGTAGACCTGGGCGCCGTCCAGGCTCTCCTGCGCGAGCCCCGCCTGCAGGCGGTTCAAGGCCTTGTGCAGGTCCATCACCAGCAGGTGAAGGCTGTCGCCGCGCTCGCGCCGCGCGTGCGTGATCGCCCCCACGTAGTCCTCGGCCACCCGCTCGCCGTCGGGGCGGCCCGCGGCGACGAGGCGCGCGAGCCGGCGCTCACCCTCCACGCCCTCGCCGCTGCCGGCGAGCGGCGCGAGCATGTCGCGGATGTCCGCCTCGATCGCGTCGTGCAGCTTCTCGGCGTGCGGGATCAGATAGCCGCCGCCGTCAGCGCGGCGGCTGCCCGGCACCACCTGGTCCAGGGACGGATCGTCCACGCCGCCAGCCTCGCGCTCGGGGCGCAGGTCGCCGGCCGGCGCGCCGGGGTCGCGCGCGTGCTGGCGCGCCGCCTGCAGCAGCGTGAAGCGGTACTTGACGCGGTCGTTGGCGGCGAGCGCGGCGTTGACCTGCTGCGGCCGCAGCAGCGCGTCCTCGCCGAGCACGTCGATGATCTGGGCCTTGGCGACCATGCCTGTCCCGGAAGTCAGCGCGTGGCTGCGCCCCGCTGATTACATCCGCACGGTGCGGCGCGGTCGTTGCGCTGGATCAACTGCCCGCGCACCGGACGCGGCCCCCGGGCGGGCGCCGCGGCGCCCGCCCGGGGCAGCGCACGGTCGCCGCCCCGTCAGGTCTCGTCCCAGATGCGATCGGTGAGCGGCAGCCCCTCGATGTGCTCCGGCGTGAGCGGCGCCTGCGGCGTCACCCCCGCCTGCTCGAGCAGCGATTGCACCTGGCGCACGTGCTGCGTGGAGTGCCACACGGTGCGCTCCAGCATCTCGTGCAGCGTGGTCTCGCCGAAGTAGACCTCGATGCGCTGCGAGAAGTCGGCGCCGCGCGCGGCGTCCCACCAGCGCCGGAAGCGCTCACGCAGATCCGCGCCGAACGCGGCGATGTCGGCCGACGTTCGAAGCGCGTCCGGCGGCGGCGCCACCATCGCCTCGTAGGCCATCGGTTTGCCGCTTTCCTGCGCGTCCAGGAACGCGGTCGGGATCTGGAACACGTGGTGCAGCAGCACCTTCCAGGATCGCGGGCGATTCGGCAGCTCGCGCTCGAGGCACTCGTCGGGCATCTGCCCGACCAGCGTCACCGCGTGGTCCAGCACGTCGAGGTAGCGCTCCGCGAGCGCGGCCGGCGACAGGGCCGGCCCCGTCTCCTCGTCCAGCGCCAGGAAGTCGACGACGTCCTTGATCACCTGCGCGTAGACGAACTCGTCGCCGCGCGACACGACTGGCACCGAGCGTGCGCCCAGCGCCTTAAGCGACTCGAGGCCGCCCTCGTCCCCCATCACGTTCACCGACTCGAACTCGATCCCACGGACCGAGAGGTATTCCTTTACCCTGAGACAGCTCGTTCAGTGAGGTTGCCAGAAGACCTTGACCGGTTCGGGCATCGGAGCCTCCATCATGATGTTCCGGGGGGGAACCTAACCGACCCGGCGTCGGGTGGCCAGGGGGAGCGCGGGCCGCGCGCGGCCGCGGCCAGCCGCGACGATATACTCGCCGTCCCGACGCCGAACGGTGCCTGCCGATGCCGCTACCCTCCGACGGCCTGGTCGCCGTCCTCAAGCGCGACTGCCCCACCTGCCGGCTGGTCGCGCCGGTGTGCGCCGCCCTCGCCGCGTCCGGCGCGCCCTTCACCGTGTACAGCCAGGACGATCCATCGTTTCCCGAGGAGGTGAGCGGGGTGCGCGACGACGCGTCGCTGGAGGCGTCATGGCGACTGCAGGTCGAGACCGTGCCCACGCTGGTCCGCCTCGAGGGCGGGCGCGAGGCGGGACGCGCCGTCGGCTGGCACCGCGGGGAGTGGGAGGCGGTGAGCGGGGTCGCGGGCCTCGGCGACGGCCTGCCGCCGGAGCAGCCGGGCTGCGGCTCGATGAGCGTGGAGCCGGGCATGGCCGAGGTGCTGGAGGTGCGCTACGGCGCGCCGCCGATGCGCTCGCGGCGCATCGAGGGCCGCGCGCCGGACGACCCGGTGGAGGTGTGCTACCAGCGCGGCTGGAGCGACGGGCTGCCGGTGGTCCCGCCGACGCCGGAGCGGGTGCTGCGCATGCTGCACGGCACCACCCGCGACCCGGCCGAGGTGCTGGGCCGGATGCCGCCGGACCTCGCCGAGTGCACGGTGGAGAAGGTCGCGGTGAACGCGGTGCTGGCCGGCTGCCGCCCGGAGTACCTGCCGGTGGTGCTGGCCGCGGTGGAGGCGGCGCTGGACCCGGCGTTCTGCATGCACGGGCTGCTGTGCACGACCTACTTCTCGGCGCCGGTCGCGATCGTGAACGGGCCGGTCGCGCGGCGCGTCGGCATGAACAGCGCCGGCAACGCGCTCGGCCAGGGCAACCGCGCCAACGCGACCATCGGCCGCGCGCTGCAGCTCGTGGTCCGCAACGTCGGCGGCGGGCGGCCCGGCGGCATCGACCGCGCGACGCTGGGCACGCCCGGCAAGTACAGCTTCTGCTTCGCCGAGGACGAATCCGACGACGCGTGGCTGCCGCTGGCGCAGGCGCGCGGCGTGCCGGCCGGCGCGTCGGCGGTGACCCTGTTCGGCGGCGGCGAGGTGGTGGGCAACTTCGACCAGCTCTCGCGCACGCCGGAGTCCCTCGCGGCATCGCTGGCCGCGACGCTGAACGTCGCGGGACACCCGAAGAAGGTGAACGCCCACGACGCGCTGCTGGTGCTCTCGCCCGAGCACTGGCGGGTGTTCCGCGACGCCGGCTGGGACCGCGCCCGCGTGACCGCGGGCCTCAACGAAGCGAGCATGCGCGACGGCGCGGAGCTGGTGCGCGGCGCCGACGGCATCGCCGAAGGCATGCCGGCGTCCGCGGCCGGCAGGCGCTGGCCGAAGTTCCGTGACGGCGGCCTGCAGGTCGTGCGTGCCGGCGGCGAGGCCGGAATGATGTCCGCTATCATCGTCGGGTGGGCCGCGAGCGGCGAGCGCGGCAGCGAGCCCGTCACCCGGGAGATCAAGACATGAGAGAAGCCTTCACCCTGCTCGACCCAACCGCCGAGCGCGAGGCGGCGCAACGCGCCCGCCTCGGCCCGCCGCCGTCCCTGGACGGGCGCACGGTCGCACTGCTCGACATCGGCAAGGCGCGCGGCGACGTGTTCATCGACCGGCTCGAGGAGCGATTCGCCGAGCGCGGCGTCGCGGTGCGCCGCTACGCGAAGCCCACGAACACGAAGGTCGCGCCGGCCGACGTCGCCCAGGCGATCGCGAGCGAGTGCGACGTGGTCGTGGAGGCGCTGTCGGACTGAGGCTCGTGCACGTCGTGCAGTTTGCATGACATGCTGGATCTCGACACCCGCGGCGTCCCCGGCGCGATGATCGCGACCACCGCGTTCCGCGAGGCTGCGGCCGCGCAGTCGCGATCGCTGGGCTTCGAGCCGGCCGTCGTCTACGTCCCGCACCCGGTGCAGGACCGCACCGACGACGAGCTGCGCGCGCTGGCCGACGGATGCTTCGACGCGGTGCTGGCGGCGATCGCCGGCGGCGACTGACGCGGGCGCGGCGCTGATCCCCGGCCTCGGGGCATGACGGTCATGCCCCGAGGCCCCGGCAGGACACCACGCATGAACACCGGCGCGAACGTGGATCCGGCCCGATGACGCAGCTCGTGCTCTACCACGCCTGGCAGTCGAGCGCGTCGCGCAAGGTGCGGCTGTGCCTCGCGGAGAAGGGGCTCGCGTACGAGGGCCGGGTGCTGGACCTGCTCCGCTTCCAGCATCACAGCGACTGGTACAAGGCGCTGAACCCGGGCGGCATCGTGCCGTGCCTGCTCGTGGACGGACGGGCGCTGGTCGAGAGCAACCTGATCAACGAGTTCCTCGACGAGGCGTACCCGGATCCGCCGCTGATGCCGGACGATCCCCTCGACCGCCACGAGGTGCGGCGCTTCGCGAAGCACGTCGACGACGCGTGCCTGCCGGCGGTGCAGAAACCGAACTGGATGAAGAGCATGCACCCGCTGGCGCGGGAATGGTCCGACGAGGAGCTCGAGCGGCGCCTCGCCGCGATCCCCAGCGAGGGCCGGCGCGCGCTGTGGCGGCGCATGGCGCGCGATCCGTTCACGCCGGCGGAGATGGACGCCGCGCTGGACGTGCTGGTGGATCTCTCGCGCCAGTGCGACGGCTACCTCGCGCGAAGCGGCGGACCGTGGCTGTTCGGCGAGCGGCTCACCCT
>CBDUCN010000207.1:0-9626 GCA_965365655.1 uncultured Gammaproteobacteria bacterium
CCGACGCGCAGGAAGCTGGGCTACAAGGATCAGCGCGAGCTGGCCGCGCTGCCGGAGCGCATCGAGGCGCTGGAGCGCGAGGTCCAGCACCTGCAGGCCACGATGGCCGATCCGGACTTCTACAAGGGCGACGGCGAGCGCGTCGCCGCTGCGCGCGACGAGCTCGCGCGCAGCGAGGCGGCGCTGGAGCGCTGCTACGCGCGCTGGGCCGAGCTCGAGGACGCGGCGGGGTGAGCGCGCAGCCGCCCGGCGCCCGGGAGCCGCGGTGAACGGCGCGGCGATCTCCCACCTGCAGGTCGCGGCGCAGTTCACCGGCATCGCGCTGACCCTGGTCCCGGTGCCGGGCACGCCGCACGGTCCCGCCGCGGCCCTCGCGGCGTGCGTCGCCGGCGCCGCGCTCGGCATCGCGACGCTCGCGCACAACCGCCTCGGCAACTTCCGCGTGTACCCGGAGCCGAAGTCCGGCGCGCGGCTCGTCACCAGCGGCCCGTACGCGCTGATCCGCCACCCGATGTACAGCGCGCTGCTGCTGATGATGGCCGGCATCGCGGCCTGGAACGCCCACCCGCTGAACCTCGCGGGCCTCGCGCTGACCGCCGCCGCCGTGGTGTCCAAGGCCGCGCGCGAGGAACGCTTCCTGATGGCCGCGTTCGACGGCTACGACGCGTACCGGGCGCGCACCCGGCGCTTCATCCCGTGGCTGTACTGAGAAGGGCGTGAATTGTTCGCCCGCCTGCTGCGCGGGAGATGTTCACGAACCCGTGCGTGGTCCGGGTGCGGCGGCAGGGAACGCCTCGTTGCCGCACCGCCCACGGTCCCGGCCCGCGCGCCGCGGCGCGCCCGGCTCAGGTGCCGTTGCGCGCGACGACCGCCCGGCGATCGCGACGCTCACGCCGCCGCGTGCTCGTGGATGATCTCGAGGAACGCCTCCCCGTAGCGCTCGAGCTTCTTGTCGCCGACGCCCGGGATCTCGCCGAACTCGGCCAGGCTGCGCGGGCGCCGCGCCACCATCTCTACGAGGCTCGCGTCGTGGAAGATCACGTACGGGGGCACGCCCTGCTGCTCGGCCAGCTCGCGGCGCCGCGCGCGCAGCGCCTCCCACAGCGCCTCCCCGCCCGGCGGCACGCCGGCCGACGGGCTCGCACCGGTCTCGGCGGCGCGCGTGCGCGGGCGCAGGCCGCGCGCGTCACGCCGCAGCGCCAGCGTCTCCTCGCCGCGCAGCAGCGCACGGCTGGTCTCGGTCAGGCGCAGCGTCCCGTAGCCTTCCATGTCCACGCTCAGGAAGCCGCGCGCGACGAGCTGGCGGAACACCGAGCGCCACTCCTTCGCGTCCAGCTCGGTGCCGATGCCGAAGGTGCTCAGCCGGTCGTGACGCAGGCGCCGCACGCGCTCGCCGTCCTTGCCCAGCAGCACGTCGATCACGTGCCCGGCACCGAAGCGCTGGCCGGTGCGGTACACGCACGACAGCGCCTTGCGCGCGGGCTCGGTCGCGTCCCAGGTCGCGGGAGGTGAGAGGCAGTTGTCGCAGTTGCCGCACGGCTCGGGCAGGCGTTCGCCGAAGTACTCCAGCAGCACCCGCCGCCGGCAGCCCGTGACCTCGCAGTAGCCGAGCATCGCATCGAGCTTGCGCACTTCCAGGCGCTTGCGCTCGGCCCCGGCCTCGGAGCCGTCCACCATCTGGCGCAGCATGATCACGTCCTGCAGCCCGTAGGCCATCCACGCGTCCGCCGGCAGGCCGTCGCGCCCCGCGCGTCCCGTCTCCTGGTAGTAGGCCTCCAGGCTCTTCGGGAGATCGAGGTGCGCGACGAAGCGCACGTTCGACTTGTCGATGCCCATGCCGAACGCGATGGTGGCCACCATCACGACGCCCTCCTCGCGCAGGAAGATCTCCTGGTGCTCGTCGCGCTTCCCCGACGGCATCCCTGCGTGGTACGGCAGCGCGCGGAAGCCGCGCAGGTTCAGCCACTCGGCGGTCTCGTCGACCTTGCGCCGCGAGAGGCAGTACACGATGCCGGCGTCGCCGGAGTGCTCGCGGCTCAGGAACTGCCGCAGCTGCTCGCGCGCGTTGTTCTTCGGCACAACCGCATAGCGGATGTTCGGGCGGTCGAAGCCGCTGACGAACACCCGCGCCTCCGCGAGGCCCAGGCGCTCGACGATCTCGCGACGCGTGGGCTCGTCGGCGGTCGCCGTCAGCGCGATGCGCGGCACCGCCGGGAAGCGCTCGTGCAGCACCGACAGCTCGCCGTACTCGGGCCGGAAGTCGTGCCCCCACTGCGACACGCAGTGCGCCTCGTCGATCGCGAACAGCGACAGCGGCACCGACTCCAGCAACGTCAGCGTGCGCTCGCCGAGCAGGCGCTCGGGCGCGACGTACACGAGGTCCAGATCGCCAGCGCGCAGGCGCGCCTCGATGCGCAGCACCTCGTCGTAGTCGAGGGACGAGTTCAGGAACGCGGCGCTCACGCCGGCCTCGCGCAGCGCCGCCACCTGGTCGCGCATCAGCGCGATCAGCGGCGAGACCACGACCGCGACGCCGTCGCGCAGCAGCGCCGGCACCTGGTAGCACAGCGACTTGCCGCCGCCGGTGGGCATCAGCACCAGCGCATCGCCGCCGCGCGCGACGTGCTCGATGATCGCGTGCTGCTGGCCCCGGAAGTGCTCGTACCCGAAGACCCGCTGCAGAACGTCCTGTGGGGTCCCGGCCATCGTGCGATCGTAGCAGCACACCCGCGCCGGGCGCCGTCGGCCGGCGCCGCGGGCGGGTGTCAGCCGTCAGCGATCGGCTTCGGCGGCGCCGGAGTCGTCGTCGTCGCGCTCGACGTCCGCCGGCGGCGCATCCTCACCGGCCTCCTGGCGCCGCTTCTCCTCGCGGGCCGCGGCCTTCTCCTCGCGCTTGGCCTCGCGCTTCGCGGCCTTCGCCTTCGCGCGCATGTTCTTCTCGAACGAGTAGTTCTTCCTGGCTCCCACGGCAGCCTCCCGAATCCCGATTCTCTAGGTCGTCGTCAGTCAGCGGCGGCGCCGCCGATCACGCGCGGCGCCGCCGGCCGCCTCCGGAGTTCCCGCGCGCGCGGCCTCCCGCGCGCGCCCCGCCCCCGGAGCCCGGGCGCGGACGCTGGTTGCGGCCGAGGCCGCCGCGCAGGATGGGCTCCGCCGCGATGCGCGGGTCCGGCTCGAAGCCCGGCAACACCCGCGTCTCCAGCCGCCGCCCCAGCACCCGCTCGATGTCGCGCAGCAGCTTGTCCTCGTCCACGCAGACCAGCGACACCGCATGGCCCGTCGCGCCGGCGCGCCCGGTGCGCCCGATGCGGTGCACGTAGTCCTCGGGCACGAACGGCAGCTCGAAATTCACGACATGGGGCAGCCCGTCGATGTCGAGGCCGCGGGCCGCGATCTCGGTCGCCGCGAGCACCCGTACGCGCCCGGCCTTGAAGTCGGCCAGCGCCTTGGTGCGCGCCGACTGGCTCTTGTTGCCGTGGATCGCGGCGGCGGTGATGCCCGCCTTCTCGAGGCGCTGCGCGAGGCGGTTCGCGCCGTGCTTGGTGCGCGTGAACACCAGCACCTGCGACCAGTCGCCGCGGTGCACGAGCTCCGCGAGCAGCTCCGGCTTGCGCTCGCGGTCCACCTTGTACGCGGTCTGCTCGACCAGCGCCGCGGTCGCGTTGCGGCGCGCGACCTCGACCACCTGCGGGCTGTCCAGCAGGCGGTCGGCCAGCGCGCGGATCTCGTCCGGAAAGGTCGCGCTGAAGAGGAGGTTCTGGCGCTTCTCGGGCAGCAGCTTGAGCACCCGCCTGATGTCGTGGATGAAGCCCATGTCCAGCATGCGGTCGGCCTCGTCCAGCACCAGGATCTCGACCTTCGAGAGGTCCACGGTGCCCTGGCCGGCGTGGTCCAGCAGCCGCCCGGGGGTCGCCACCAGCACGTCCACGCCGCGGCGCAGCCGGTCCACCTGCGGCTGCATGCCGACGCCGCCGAAGACCACCGTCGCGCTGAGCGGCAGGTGCCCGCCGTAGGTGCGAACGCTCTCCTCGACCTGCGCGGCGAGCTCGCGGGTGGGCACCAGCACCAGCGCCCGCACCGCGTGACGCGGTCCGCGCGGGCGCTCGACCGACGTCAGTCGCTGCAGCAACGGCAGCGTGAAGCCGGCGGTCTTGCCGGTGCCTGTCTGCGCGGCGGCGAGGAGATCGGCGCCGGCAAGGATGGGGGGAATGGCCTTCGCCTGGACAGGCGTCGGTTCGGTATAGCCCTGCTCGCGCACGGCGCGAAGCAGCTCGGGCATCAAGCCCAGATCGTCGAAGGACAGGGTAGCGTCTCCTGGTTGTCGGCCTCACGGGCTGCGGCCCGCGCCGGTCCAGGCACTGGTTGAACGTCTCCGGGGAACGACCGCGAACGGTCAGCCGCGAGGGCCGGCGCGCGGACCGAGTGGAAGCGCCAGCGGCGGGCACCATACACGCCCCGCCCCGGGAACGCGAGCCCGCGGCGCCGCGCGCGTCGTGTACCGTGTCGCGCGGCCGTCCCCCCGCCCCCTCGAACCTCCAGGAGGACCGCACGTGATCTACACCGTCGGCGATCGGCGCCCCGAGTTCCTCGGCGAGCACTACGTGGCGCCCGACGCCACCGTCATCGGCTCCGTCGTCCTCGGACGCGACGCGAGCGTGTGGTTCCAGAGCGTGGTGCGCGGCGACAACGACCTCATCACCATCGGCGATCGCAGCAACGTCCAGGACGCGTGCGTGCTGCACGTGGACGTCGGGGTGCCGGTGACCATCGGCGCGAACGTCAGCGTGGGCCACCAGGCGATGCTGCACGGCTGCACGATCGAGGACGGATGCCTGATCGGCATCAACTCGACGATCCTGAACCACACCGTGATCGGCGCCGGCAGCATCGTCGGCGCGAACAGCCTGATCGCGGAGAACAAGACCATCCCGCCGCGCTCCCTGGTCGTGGGCTCTCCCGGTCGCGTCGTGCGCACCCTGACCGAGGAGCAGTCGGCCGCCTTGCTCGAGTTCGCTCAGCACTACGTGGACAAGGCGAAGCTGTACCGGGAGACGCTGCGCCCGCTGCCCGGGCAGTAAGCCCGGCGGAGATCGCGGTTCGTGAATCGCGGGTCGGGGGCGTGGACGGCTGCACCGCGATGACTGCACGCGCGAGCCCGCCGGCGATGCCCGGATCCCGGCCGGCGGCCGGCCCCGTCAGATGATCGCGTGGCGCACCTTCGCCGACACCCACTCGCTGACGATCACGGTCGCGAGGATCACGAGCAGGATCAGCGAGACCTGGGTCCACGCCAGCGTGGAGATCGAGCTGTCGAGCTGCAGCCCGATACCGCCCGCGCCCACCAGCCCGAGCACGGTGGACTCGCGGATGTTGATGTCCCAGCGGAACACCGAGATGCCGGCGAACGCCGGCATGATCTGCGGAACGATTCCGTAGGCGAGCACCTGCGGCCCGCTGGCGCCGGTCGCCGTCACCGCCTCCACCTGGCTCTCGTCGATCTCCTCGATGGCCTCGTAGAGCAGCTTGGCGCAGAAGCCGATGGAGCGAAAGCCGATCGCCAGCACCCCTGCGAACACTCCCGGCCCGATGATCGTGACCAGCATCAGCGCCCAGATCAGCGAGTTGATCGAGCGCGAGGCGACGATCACGAACAGCGCGACGGGGCGCACGAACACGACGCTGGGCGTGGTGTTGCGCGCGGCGCAGAACGCGACCGGCACCGCCATCACCAGCGCCATCACGGTCCCCAGCGTCGCGATGTTGATGGTGTCCCACACCGGACGCCACAGGGTGTCCATGTACTCCCACTTCGGCGGCACCATGCGCTCGGCGAGGTCGGCGGCCTGCTCCGGCGCGTCCATGACGAACATCCAGATCGTCTTGTCGGAGATGAGCCGCCAGCACCACGCGAAGATCGCGACCCCCGTCAGCCAGCCCGCCCACTGGCCCCACTGCGCCAGCGTGGTGCGCCGGCGCCAGACCTTCACGTCGTCGCGCTGCGTGACCGGCACGGCTACTGCACCTGCCGGCGGATCCAGCCGGAGCTGTACTCCACCGCCATCACGATGCCGATGATGACGAGCAGGATCGCCGCCGCGGAATCGAACTCGTAGCGATCGAACGCGGTGAGCAGGGTCGCGCCGATGCCGCCGCCACCCACGATGCCCACCACGGCGGACTCGCGGAAGTTGATGTCGAAACGGTACAGACCCAGCCCGATCATGCGCGGCATCACCTGCGGCTGCACCGAGTAGTTCAGCCACTGGAACCAGCTCGCGCCGGTCGCGCGCACGGCTTCCGCCTGCGCCGGGTCCATGTCCTCGATGTCCTCGGCCAGCAGCTTGCCGTAGAAGCCGACGGTCGCGACCGACAGCGCGAGGAAGCCCGCGAACGGACCGAAGCCGAACACCTTCACGAAGAAGATGGCGAGGATCACCTCGGGAAAGGTGCGCGACAGCGCGACGATGGCGCGGCACGCGAGATACACCGGCATCGGCGACAGGTTGCGCGCGGCTCCGAGCCCCACCGGGATGGACAGCGCGACGCCGACGACGGTGGAGGTCACGGTCATCCACAGGCTCTCGTAGATGCCGTCGAGGATCTCCCGCCAGCGCGACGCGAAGTCGGGCGGGAAGAAGCTCGCGATGAAGCGCTGGCCGCGCGGCACCCCTTCCGCGACGCGCCCCCAGTCCACCTCCAGCGTGCCGAACCCGAACGCGAGGTACACCGCCGCGCCCAGCCACAGCCCCCAGCGCAGCCGCGGATCGGAGATGAACGGCGGCTTGCGCCACACGCGCCCTTCAGTCGCCACCTAGTGCCCCGTCCCGCGTGCGGCTTTCGAATGCGCGGCGACACACCCGTGCCCTGCGGCCGGGCGGGGCGAGGCCCCCTGGCCGTCGCCGGTGGAACGGGCCGCGCGCCCGCCCCACGGCCCGGCAGCCGGCGGGAAGCGCAATGCAGTCGCGAGGCGGGACACTAGAGCCCTCCGACCACGTCTTCCTCGCGGCGCGGCGCGCCGGCATGGTGTGCCGCCGGGCGCTCCGCAGGCACGTCCTCGGCCTCGCCCTCCTCGTCCACCTTGCGGATCGTGGCCGACCAGTCCTCCTCGCCGTAGATGCGGGTGAGCACCTCCGCGGTGAGGTTCTCCGGCGGGCCGTCGTAGACGATCTCGCCGAGCTGCAGCCCGACCACGCGCTTGGAGAACATCTGCGCGAGCATCACGTCGTGGATGTTGATGATCGCGGCGAGGCCGCGCTCCTCGCACAGCTCCACCACCAGGCGCATGATCTGGCGCGACGTCTTCGGGTCCAGGCTCGCGGTGGGCTCGTCCACCAGCAGCAGGTCCGGGTCCTGGATCAGCGCGCGGGCGATGCCCACGCGCTGGCGCTGGCCTCCGGACAGCTCGTCCGCCCGCTTGTCGACCATGTGGTCCAGGCCGACGCGCTCCAGCAGGCGGAAGGCCTCGTCGACGTCGGGCTGCGGGAATCGCCGCGCGAAGCTGCGCCAGAAGCCCACGTAGCCGAGGCGCCCGGAGAGCACGTTCTCCATCACCGTCAGGCGCTCCACCAGCGCGTATTCCTGGAAGATCATGCCCATCCGGCGCCGCGCGCGCCTGAGCGCGCGCGACCCGAGCTCCGTCAGATCGAGGTCACCCAGCAGCACCCGGCCGGACGTGGGCTCCACCAGCCGGTTCACGCACCGGATCAGCGTGCTCTTGCCGGCCCCCGAGGGGCCGATCAGCGCCATCACCTGCCCGGACGGCACCTCCAGGTCGATGCCCTTGAGCGCCCGATCCCCGGTGCGGTACTGCTTGACCAGCCCCTCGATGCGAAGCACCTGTCCTGCTCCTTAGCGGCGCCGTCTACTTGCAGTCGTAGGTGACGCCGTTCGCGGTGTCGATCTTGCGGATCACCGCCCAGTCGCTCTTGTGGTAGATGGCGATGAAGCGATCTTCCTTCTTGAACTCCTTCTTCAGATCGGACCCCTCCCACGGGAAGGTGAAGAAGGCCTGCTTGATCTTCGCGACCACTTCGGGGTGCAGGTTGTGGGCGTGGCCGTAGCCGGTGGTCGGAAAGGTCTGCGACTTGTAGATGGTGCGGATCTTCGCCGGGTCCACGGCCTTGCGGTCGATCATCCGCTTCAGCACCGAGTTCGCGACCGCAGCCGCCTCGTAGTCGTTGTTCGCGACGCCGAGGATGGAGTTGTCGTGCTTGCCCGAGAACGTGGTCTTGAAGTCCTTCTCGGCCTCGAGGCCGAACTCGCTCTTCAGCAGCGCCGACGGCGCCTTGAAGCCGGAGTTCGAGGTCGGCGAGGTGAACGCGAGCGTCTTGCCCTTGATGTCGGCCGGGCTCTGGATCGGGCTGCCCGCCGGGACGATGATCTCCATCTCGTAGCCGAAGGAGCCGTCTGCGCTCGCCATCATCGCGAACGGCACCATGCCGGCGCAGGACACCGCGACCGGGTTGCCGCCGGTGTTCACGCCCGCGACGTGCAGGCGCCCGGAGCGCATCGCCTCGTACTGCGCCGCGTACGACTGCACCGGGAAGAACACCACCTTCTTGCCGGTGACCTCGGCCATGTGCTTGATGAAGCCGTCCCACACCCGCGCGTACACCGCGGGATCCTCCACCGGGGTGTACGAGAAGATGATGGTGTCCGGGTCCACCCAGTCACCCGGGTCCAGGGGCAGGTCCGCGACCTGGTCGAAGTCGCGGTCGCAGTAGCGCTCGTCCAGGGTGCCGCGGTGGGGGCAGTCCTGCGCTGCCGCCGGCGCGCCGGCCAGGGCCAGGGCGGCCGCCAGCGCGGCGGCGGGTGCTGTCGTCGGGATCAGGCCGTTCTTCCACATGTCCTCGTGCTCCTCCGGTGGTTGCGCCCGTCGCTGCGGACGTTCTACGTGACCACCCACCTTCGCGACGGGGGCCCGTGCCGGCCCGGATTATTGCCTCTTTGCTCCGGGAATTCGACCGCGCGCCGTGACGGGGCGCCCGGCCGGCTCCGCGAGGCCCCCGCCGGCCAGCGAGGTCCGTGCCGGCGGCGCGCTTCCGCCCCCCGGGAACGGCGTTTATGCTCGCACGAACCCTCGCGAGCACCCTGCACGCCATGACCACCGGATTCCTGTACGACGAGCGCTTCCTGGATCACCATCCGGGGGCCGGGCATCCGGAGCGGCGCGAGCGGCTGTCCGCGTGCATCGCGCACCTCGAGGAGCAGCCGTGGTTCGCGTCCCTGGAACGCGTCGCGGCCGAGCCCGCGGACCGGCGCTGGCTGCAGACCGTCCACGACGACGCATACATCGAGCGGGCCGCGGCCACGTGCCGCGCCGGCGCCCCGTTCCTCGACGTCACCGACGTGGGCGTGTGCGAGAAGAGCTTCGACGTGGCCCTGCTCGCGGCCGGCGGCCTGATGGCCATGGCGGACAAGGTCGCCCGCCGCACGCTGGACAACGGCTTCGTGCTCGCGCGCCCGCCGGGCCACCATGCCGAGCAGGACATGGCGCTGGGCTTTTGCCTGTTCAACAACGTGGCCATCGCGGCGCGCTACCTGCAGCGCGAGCACGGCCTGGACAAGATCCTGATCCTCGACTGGGACGTGCACCACGGCAACGGCACCCAGCACAGCTTCGAGGACGA
>CBDUCN010000208.1:0-9604 GCA_965365655.1 uncultured Gammaproteobacteria bacterium
CGTCGGCGTTGCGGGCCCCCGGAAGCGACGACGTGGCCGCCTGCGCAGCCGGGCCACGCGCGCGATTCCGTGCCCCTCCGCGCGTTGCCGGGCACGCCCGGTCGGCGTCTGACGACGGCGTGCGAAGGATTCACGGGCCGTGAGCGGCGCCGCGCGCCGCGCCGTCGCGGGTATCGTCGGACGCGGCGCACGCGGGCCTCGACCGGCCCGCGAGCGACGACCGTGCCGTGCGGCCCGGCGTGCAGCCTGCTGAAGCGGCCTGGAGACCGTCCATGAGCGTGACCCCACCTGTCCCATCGCGTTCCGCCCGGCTTTCCGTGCCCGTGGTGCTCGCCGCCGGCTGCCTGATCGCGCTGACGGGCTTCGGCATCCGCTCCACCTTCGGGCTGTTCCTCGAGCCCATGACCGCGTTCCACGGCTGGGGCCGCGAGACCTTCGGCCTCGCGCTGGCGCTGCAGAACCTGCTGTGGGGGCTCGGGCTGCCGTTCGCGGGCGCGCTCGCGGATCGCTTCGGGACGCGCCAGGTGATCGCCGGCGGCGCGCTGGTCTACGCGGCCGGCGTGTGGGGCATGGCCGGCGCCGACAGCCCGCTCGCGCTGCACGTGTTCGCCGGTCTCACCACGGGCCTCGGCATCGCGTTCACCGCGTTCTCGCTCGCGATGGCGGCGATGGCGCGCGTGGTGACGCCGGAGAAGCGATCCTTCGCGCTCGGCATCGGCACCGCCGCGGGCTCGCTGGGCCAGGTGATCTTCTCGCCGCTCACGCACGCGTTCATCGCGAGCCACGGCTGGCACGCGACGCTGCTGATCCTCGCAGCGGCGGCGCTCGCGATGATCCCGCTCGCGTTCGTGCTGCCGCGCGGCGCGCCGGTCACGGCGGGACCGCAGCAGAGCCTCGCCGAGGCGCTGCGCGAGGCGATGGGCCACCGCGGCTACCTGCTGCTCACTGTGGGCTTCTTCGTGTGCGGCTTCCACGTCGCGTTCATCACGGTGCACTTCCCGGCCTACGTGCGCGACCTGGGGCTGGATCCCGGGGTGGGCGCGTGGGCGATCGCGCTGGTCGGCGCCTTCAACATCGTCGGCGCGTTCGTCTCCGGGCTCGTCGGCCAGCGCTTCAGCAAGCGCGCCAGCCTGTCGGTGATCTACGCCGCGCGGGCCGTCGTGATCACCGCGCTGCTGCTGGCGCCGCCTTCGGAGTGGACGATCTACGCGTTCTCCGCCGCGATGGGGATCCTGTGGCTGTCCACGGTGCCGCTGACCACGGGCATCGTCGCGCAGGTGTTCGGCGTGCGCTACATGGCGACGCTGTTCGGCGTGGTGTTCCTGAGCCACCAGCTGGGCAGCTTCCTCGGGGTCTGGCTGGGCGGCTGGATCTACGACCTCACCGGCTCCTACGACCCGATGTGGTGGGCCGGTGTCGCGCTGGGGGTGGCTGCCGCGCTGATCCACCTGCCGATCGACGAGCGCCCGCTGCCGCGCCTCGCTGCCGCCTGAGCGCGGCGCGCGAGCGCGCTGCGGGAGCCGATCCGGCGCTGCTAGCATGGAGCGTGCGGCGCGGCCCTCGCGCGCGGCAACCCCCGCTCCCGTACCCGCTCCGATGCCATGAACGACGCTGCTGCCGTGCTGCAACCGGGCCACACCTGCTGGCGGGTCGAGCGCGCGTCACGCGCGGCGGTGCTGATCGACGGCGAGGACTACTTCGCGGCGCTGCGCCAGAGCCTGCTCGCGGCGCGCCGCGAGGTGCTGATCCTCGGCTGGGATTTCGACGGGCGCATCGAGCTGCTGCGCGACGATCCGCGCGACGGCGCGCCGAACGCGCTGCTGGACCTGCTCAACCACTGCACCCGCGAGAACCCCGACCTGCACGTGCGCGTGCTGCTGTGGGACTTCGCCGTGCTCTACGCGTTCGAGCGCGAGCCGCTGCCGTCGTACTCGCTGCGCATGCGGGCGGGCGAGCGTGTGCGCTTCGAGTTCGACGACACGATCCCGTTCGGCGGCTCGCACCACCAGAAGGTGGTGGTGGTGGACGACCGGGTGGCCTACGCGGGCGGCCTGGACCTCACTGACTGCCGCCGTGACAGCTCCGAGCACCGGCCGGACGACGAGCGCCGGACAACGGTGCTCGGACGGCGTTACGGCCCGTTTCACGACGTGCAGATGGTCGTGGAAGGCGACGCGGCGAAGGCGCTCGGCGACCTCGCCCGCGAGCGCTGGAAGCGCGCCACGGGCGAGACGCTGTCCGCGGCCGGCGACGGTGGCGATCGGTGGCCGGACGCGCTCGCGCCCGGGATCCGCGACGTCGACGTCGGGATCGCGCGCACGGTGCCGCCGGACGGCGACCGGCAGGGCGTGAACGAGGTCGAGGCGCTGCTGGTCGCGGCCGTTGCGGCGGCTCGCGATCGCATCTACATGGAGAACCAGTACTTCACGTCGGAACGCCTCGCGGACGCGCTCGGCGAGCGCCTCGCCGACGAGGACGGCCCGGAGGTGGTGCTGGTGATGCCGCGCACCTGCGCCGGCTGGCTCGAGGAGGGCACGATGGGCACGCTGCGCGGGCGGTTCCTGCGCCGGCTGGAGGAGGCCGATCGCCACGCCCGCCTCGCCGCCCTGGTGCCGGTGGTCGGCGACGGCGAGGACCTGATGGTGCACGCGAAGGTCTGCGTGATCGACGATCGCGTGTGCATCGTCGGCTCGTCGAACAACACCAAGCGATCGATGGGCACGGACACCGAGTGCAACCTCGCCGTCGAGTCGCGCGGCGACGGGGACGTCGCGCGCTTCGTCGCCGGGGTGCGGGATCGCCTGCTCGGCGAGCACCTCGGGATGGACGCCGGCGAGGTCCGCGAGGCGCTGGCGAGCGAGCCGTCGATGCTCGCGCTGATCCGCGCGCCGCGCAGCGGGCGCCGGCGCCTCGAGCCGGTGGAGGAGGCGCCCGCGCCGCGCCCCGGGGTGGAACAGCTCGCGGAGCGCGTGGGCGACCCGCCGGCGCCGCTGGACACGGCCGAGCTGGTGGAGGATTTCCGCGACACGGTCGATGCGTACGCGCCGCGCGTCTCCGGCGCGATGGGCCTGACCGCGCTGGCAGCTGTCGTCGTGGGCCTCGCGCTGGCGTGGCAGTACACGCCGCTGTCGGACGCGCTGAGCCTGGAGCGCGCGCGCGAGTGGCTGCACGACGTGCGCGGCGGCGGGGCCGGTCCGTTGCTGCTGATGCTGGCGTACGTGGTCGCGGGCCTGGTGGCGGCGCCGATCACCGTCGTCAACGCCGCGACGGTGATCGTGTTCGGGCCGTGGCTGGGCTTCGTGTACGCGATGAGCGGCTCGCTGCTCGGCGCGGCGGTGTGCTTCTGGCTGGGCCGGCTGGTCGGGGCGCGCCCGATCCGGCGGCTGTCGAGCGGCGTGGTGCACCGGGTGGCCTCGGCGATCGGCCACCGCGGCTTCCTGTCCGTGCTCACCGTGCGCCTGGTTCCGGTCGCGCCGTTCACGGTGATCAACCTCGTGGCGGGCGCGCTGCCGGTGCGCTTCGTCGACTTCATGCTCGGCACGCTGGTGGGCATGCTGCCGGGCACCGCCGTGCTCGCCGCGTTCGGCGATCGGGTCGAGGAGGTGATGGCCGATCCCAGTCCCGGGAACCTCGCGGCCCTCGCCCTGGTGCTGCTCGCGTGGATCGCGCTCGGCGCGCTGATGCACCGCGTCGTGGAGCGCCTGCGCCCCGCCCGCGGCGGCGGCGACGAGGGAGAGAGCGCTGCCGGCTGACGCGCACGAGCGGAGCCGGCCCGGCGCTCGCCTGCGGCTCGCGAGCTACAACGTGCACGGCTGCGTCGGCCGCGACGGGCGCTTCGACCCGGCGCGCGTGCTGCGGGTGATCGCGGAGATCGGCGCCGACGCGATCGCGCTGCAGGAGGTGGATTCGCGCCGCGGGCCGCACGCCGACACGTTCCGGCTGCTGGCCGAGGGCAGCGGCCTGCACGCGAGCGCGGGACCCGTTCTGTGCGAGGGGCGCGGCAGCTACGGCAACATGCTGCTCACCCGCTGGCGGCCGGCCGAGGTGCGCCGCATCGACCTGTCGGTACCGTCGCGCGAGCCGCGCGGGGCGCTGGACGTGACGCTGGATCTGCCGCGCGGCCGGGTGCGGCTGCTCGCGACGCACCTGGGCCTGCGGCGCGCCGAGCGCCGGTGCCAGCTCGCGCTGCTCGCGCGCCACCTCGCGGGCGAGGACGGCGCTCGGCTGCGCGCCGTGATCGCGGACTTCAACATCGGCTGGTGGCGCGGCCCCGACCTCTTCGGGCAGGCGACGCGCGGCGTGGCGCCGCGCACCTTTCCCGCGCACCGTCCGCTGCTGGCCCTCGACCGCGTGCAGGTGGCACCGCGGCGCGCGCTGCGGGCGGTGACGGCGCACGACAGCCCCCTCGCCCGCGAGGCCTCGGATCACCTGCCCGTGGTCGCCGACGTGGCGCTCGATCAGACGATGTCGTAGGACACGCTGTGGCGCACGCCGCCGCGCGTGAACGGGCGCACGCCGTGCCAGTAGTACGACGGGAACAGCACCACCAGTCCCACCTGCGGCGCGACGGTGCGCACGCTCGCGTTGCGCTCGCTCGCGAAGCGCGCCGGCGGCTCTCCGAACTGGATGTAGCCCTCGCCCGCGGCGTGCTGCTCCGGCGTGAGCTCGGGCGTGCGCACGTAGTAGGTGCCGCTCAGCCAGCCCTCGTTGTGCACGTGGCTGCCGTCGTAGCCGTTCTCGCGCAGGATCGTGGACCACGCGCCGGTGAACACGTAGTCCGGATTGCGGTAGCGCAGGAACGGGTGTGACGGGTCCTCGGGCAGCGACGCCACGTAGTCGTCCACCACGCGGCTCACCTGGCGCTTGAGCACCGCGACCAGGCCGCTCGGGTTCTGGAACAGGTTGTTCAGCGTCTGCGTGCCGCCGCGCATGGTCTGCTCGAGGGCGTGGTTGGGCGTGAGATGCTGGCGTGCCAGCTCCTCGTGCAGCGCCGCGTTGAAGCTCTCGAGATCGCCGAAGCCCTCGGGCACCTCGATGAGCCGCGGGTGCACGAAGCGCCGGTAGTCCACCAGCCGCTCCACCGCCGGGTCGCGGATCTCGTTCATCGCGACAGTCAGGTGCGCCAGCATGCTGCTCAGGCGCGGCGCGATGCGGTGGCCGCCCTGCAGCACCTCGTGCGCGCGCTCGAAGGCCCGCGCGTCCAGCAGCGCGGTCGCGCAGGCCTCGCGCAGCGCCGGGTCCTCCGGGTCCAGGAGCAGGGCGCGCTCGTGCGCCTCGACCGCGTCCGCGGTACGCCCCTGGCCCGCGCGCGCGGTGCCGAGCAGCGACCACGCGCGGGCGCAGCCGCGATCCAGCGCGAGAGCGCGCTCCGCGGCCGCCGCGGCCTCGGCGTGCAGGCCGTTGAGCGCGAGGCTCTCGGCCAGGTTGAGGTGGGCCTGCGGCTCGTGCGGCAGGCGCTCGCAGGCGCGGCGGAAGGAGTCGTGCAGCTGCTCGCGCCGATCCAGGTTCCACAGCACGCGCTTCAGGTTGTTGTGCGCCTCGACGTCCAGCGGCGCGAGCCCGGTCGCGTGGGTCAGCGCCGCGACCGCCTCGTCGCCGCGGCCCAGCTCGTAGAGCGTCACGCCCAGCCAGGCGTGTGCGGGCGCGAAGCCCGGCGCGACCTCGATGGCGCGGGCATAGGCGTCCAGCGCCCCCGGCAGATCGCCCTCGTCGCGCAGCAGGTTGCCGCGGTTCATCAGGACCTCGGGGTCGCCGGGGGTGATCGCCAGCGCTTCGTCGAAGCGCCGCTCGGCCTCGCGGAAGCGCTGGCTGTGGTGCAGCGCGAGGCCCAGGTTGTTGAGCGCGTTGGCGTCGCGGGGATTGGCCTCCAGCACCTGCCGGTAGCACTGCATCGCCTCGCGGAACTGGCGCTGTGCGCGGTACGCCTCGCCGAGGTTGTTCAGGAAGCCCGGGTGGCCGGGGCGTGACGCGAGCGCGCGGCGGATGTGCTCCACCGCGAGCTGATGCCGCCCGCGCTGGTGCTCGACCACCCCGTGCAGGTGCAGCGCGTCGGGCTCGTCAGGGTGCGCGTCCAGCACCCGCCGATACAGCTCGTCGGCGCGCGCGAGGTCGCCGGCGCCGTGGTGGCGGACCGCCTCGGCCAGCAGCGCGCGCACGTCCACCGCGCTCACGCCGCGCGGCCACGCGGCTGCGCGGCATGAGCGAGGGTCGGGCGCCTGTCCATCCATGCATTGTCGCGCGTGCACGCCATGCGCTCCAGCGACCGGGCCCGCGTGCCTTCAACCGCGGCCGCGGCGCGCGGTACGCTTGGCCATCCCCCGGGCCGGAGGCCCCCATGCACGACCTGCTGATCCGCAATGCGCTGCTCGTGGACGGCACCGGGGCCCCCGCCCGCCACGGCGCGCTCGCGGTGGCCGGCGGGCGCATCGTCGCGGTCGGTGCGGACGCGGGCGGCTCCGCGCGCCGGACCCTGGATGCCGGCGGCCTCGCGCTCGCGCCGGGCATCATCGACACCCACACCCACTACGACGCCCAGATCACCTGGGATCCGCTGGCCGATCCGTCGCCCGCGATGGGCGTGACCAGCGTGCTGATCGGCAACTGCGGCTTCACCATCGCGCCGTGCCGCCCGGCCGACCGCGACCTCACGATGCGCAACCTCGTGAAGGTGGAGGGCATGTCGCTGGACGCGATGCAGGCCGGCATCCGGTGGGAGTTCGAGACCTTCCCCGAGTACCTGGACATGCTGCAGGCGCGCGGCCTGGGGCTCAACGTGGCGGCGTTCTGCGGCCATTCCTCGGTGCGCACCTTCGTGATGGGCGAGGACGCGCGGACCCGCGCCGCCCGCGACGACGAGGTCGCGCGCATGCGCGCGCTGGTGCGCGACGCGATGGCCGCCGGCGCGGTGGGCTTCGCGACCTCCACCTCGCCGTCGCACAACGGCGACGGCGGCCACCCGATGCCGTCGCGGCTCGCGGACGAGGGCGAGCTGCGCGCGCTGGCCGGCGCGCTGGGCGACGCCGGGCGCGGGGTGTTCATGCTCACCAAGGGCGGCGACACCGGCGTGCCGTTCCTCGAGAGCCTGGCCGCCGAGACCGGGCGCCCGGTGATGATCGCGGCGCTGCTGCACAACTCCACCCGCCCGCAGGCGGTGTTCGACGACCTGGACGCGATCGCCGCCGCGAACGGCCGCGGTCGCGAGCTCTACGGGCAGGTGTCGTGCTGCCCGCTCACGATGGACTTCACGGTGCGCAACCCGTACCCGCTGGAGGGCATCGCCGGCTGGCAGCCGGCGCTCACCGCGTCGGCGCGGGCGCTGCCGGGAGTGCTCGCGGACCCCGCGTTCCGCGCCCGGGTGAAGCAGGACCTGGAGACGCCGCTGGCCGTGCGGCTGTTCAACGGCGAGTGGGACAAGCTCACGGTGGTGGAGACGGTGCGCGAGCACAACCGCGCGCTGGAGGGCCGCAGCCTCGCCGCGATCGCGGCCGAGCGCGGCGCGCACCCGCTGGACGCGCTGCTGGACCTCGCGCTCGCGGAGGACCTGGACACGCGCTTCACCGCGGTGCTGCTGAACTCCGACGAGGACGCCGTCGCGCGCCTGCTCACCCACCCGCACAGCGCGATCGCGCTGTCCGACGCCGGCGCCCACCTCACGTTCTTCTGTGACGCGGGCTTCGGGCTCAGGCTGCTGGGGCACTGGGTGCGCGAGCGCGGCGCGCTGACCCTGGAGCAGGCGGTGTGGCGCCTCAGCGGCCAGCCGGCGGCCATCTTCCGCATCCCGGGGCGCGGCCGCCTGGCGCCGGGCTGCCACGCCGACCTGCTGCTGTTCGACCCCGCGCGCGTGGGCCGCGGGGCCGCGCGGCGCGTGTTCGACCTGCCGGCCGGCGCGCCGCGCCTGGTCACGCCCGCCGAGGGCGTGCACGGGGTGTGGGTGAACGGCGAGCGCGTGGCCGACGACGGTGGCATCGTGCTCGAGGATGGGGCGCGCCCTGGCCGCCTGCTGCGCGAGTTCGGCGCCTGACGATCCCGGGCCGCAGCACGGGGCGCGGCGCGTTACCATCGGCCCCCGGGGGCGGAGTCCACGGCGCGCGGTCGACGCGGGCCGGCCGCGAATATCCGGTTCGTGACAGCGTGGAGACAGCACATGAGCGGTATCAAGTTCACCGAGGACCACGAGTGGATCCGGCTCGAGGGCGGCACGGCGGTGGTCGGCATCACCGACTACGCCCAGGACCAGCTCGGCGAGATCGTGTTCGTGGAGCTGCCCGAGGTGGGCGCCGAGCTGGAGCAGGGCCAGGAGTGCGCGGTGATCGAGTCCGTGAAGGCGGCCGGCGAGCTGAAGGCCCCGGCCAGCGGCACGGTCACCGAGGTCAACGAGGTGCTGGCCGACGAGCCCGAGCGCGTGAACAACGACGCGATGGGCGACGGCTGGTTCCTGCGCCTGAGCGGGGTCGACGAGTCGGACCTGGGCGGGCTGATGGACGAGGACGCCTACAAGGCCTACGTCGAGACCCTGGGCTGAGCGTGCGGCGCGCACGGCGTTCCGTGCGCACGCGGTTCCACGCCCGCGCAGTCCCCCCGCCACCCGCAGCACACACGAGCCGAGCATGAGCAATCCCCGCGCCACGCTCGCGGAGCTGGAGTTCCGCGACGAGTTCAGCCACCGCCACATCGGTCCCGACCCCGCCGAGACCGGCGCCATGCTCGCGGCGCTGGGTCACGACACGCTCGATGCGCTGGTCGACGAGGCCGTGCCCCGCGGCATCCGCAGCACGCGCGCGCTCGCGCTGCCCGCGGCCCTGACCGAACGCGAGGCGAGGGCGCGACTCGCGGACTTCGCGGGCCGCAACACCGTGCTCACGTCGCTGATCGGCATGGGCTATCACGGCACCCTGCTGCCAGGGGTCATCCAGCGCAACGTGCTCGAGAACCCGGGCTGGTACACCGCGTACACGCCGTACCAGGCGGAGGTCAGCCAGGGGCGCATGGAGGTGCTGCTCAGCTTCCAGCAGATGGTCATGGACCTCACCGGCATGGACCTCGCGAACGCGTCGCTGCTCGACGAGGCCACCGCGGCGGCCGAGGCGATGACGCTCACGAAGCGGGTCAACCGCAAGAGCCGTTCCAACGTGTTCTTCGTCGATCGGGACTGTCACCCGCAGACGCTGGCCGTGATCCGCACGCGCGCGCGGCCACTGGGCATCGAGATTCGGGTGGGCGATCCGGGCTCGGAGCTCGCGGGCGCCGATGCGTTCGGGGCGCTGCTGCAATACCCCGGCAGCAGCGGCCGCGTGAGCGACCCGACGTCGTGCATCGCCGCCGCCCACGACGCGGGCACGCTGGTGGTGGTGGCCACCGACCTGCTCGCGCTGACCCTGCTCAAGCCGCCGGGCGAGATGGGCGCGGACGTCGTGGTGGGCAGCGCGCAGCGCTTCGGCGTGCCGATGGGCTACGGCGGCCCGCACGCGGCGTTCATGGCCACCCGCGACGAGCACAAGCGGTCGATGCCGGGCCGCGTGATCGGCGTCTCGGTGGACAGCCACGGGCGCCCGGCGCTGCGCATGGCGCTGCAGACCCGCGAGCAGCACATCCGCCGCGAGAAGGC
>CBDUCN010000209.1:0-9550 GCA_965365655.1 uncultured Gammaproteobacteria bacterium
CCGTGGCTGCAGATCTCGTGCGGCGAGTCGCGCAGCCACGCCGCGACCTCGGGGTTGCGTTCCACGGCCACCGCGCCGGCGAACACCGTCACCGGCACCTCGCGGGAGTCGAACAGCCGCGCGAGGCGCCACACGCCGGCCCGCGAGCCGTACTCGTACACCGACTCCAGCGCGAGGTCGCGGTACGTCGCCTCCAGGCCCAGCGCCATCTCGCCGAGGATGCTCTCGTTGCGCCCGTCGGCGCCCATCTGCACCTCCGAGCCTTCCTCGTAGTTGACGACGAAGCTCACCGCGACCCGGGCGTCGCCGGGCCAGGCCACCCGCGGCACGTCGCGCCCGTAGCCGACGAAATCCCGCGGCGGGCCGTCGACGGGCCGATCCGGCATCTGCATGTGCGTTCTCCCCGTTCGCGCAGGTGGCCCAAGCGTACCGCGCGGTCCCCCCTGGCGTCCGCTCACAGGTTGCGCCGGCACATCTCGAAGAAGATCGCCCAGGATTTCTCGGACGCGTCGTGGTCGTAGATCTCGCGTGCCGGGAAGCTGAAGCCGTGGTGGGTGCCGGGCCACACGTCGAGCCGGTAGCGCGTGCCGTGCGCATCGAGCTCCGCCTTGAGCGTCGGGATCACGTAGGCAGGCACGGTCTCGTCGGTCTCGGCGAACGCGAAGTAGCACTCGGCCTCGATGTTGCGGACCAGGAAGTGGGGCGAGTCCTCCTTCCCCGTCACGATGCCCACGCCGTACATGGAGCAGATCGCGGCCACGCGGTCCGGGAACGTTCCGGCGGCGGTGGTCACCAGCCGCCCGCTCATGCAGAACCCGATGCAGGCCAGCTTCCCGCCGCGCGCCAACGGGTCGGCGTCCACGTGGGCGAGCAGGGCGCGGGTGTCGTCCATCACCTCGGCGTTCGACATGTGCGCCATGCACGCGCGCCAGATCAGCCGCGACTTCGGCGTGCGCACCGGGAAACGGATGTGGCCGAAGCGGTAGAAGAGATCCGGCAGCAGCACGTAGTAGCCCTCGCCCGCGACCCGGCGCGCCATGTCGTGGAGCTCCTCGCGGATCGCGGGCGCGTCCATGTAGAACAGCACCACCGGGAACGGGCCGTCGCCGTCCGGGTGTACGACGAAGGTGGGCATCGTGCCCTCGGGCGTGCGCAGGTCGACGTGTCGTTCAGGCATGGAGGCGTCCTCGGTCGGCCGTGCGGTCGGGGCGTGCCCGCGCGGGCGCCGTCGGACTATCGCTTCCACTGCGCGGGCACACAAGCCGACAATGGTCGCCGGACCGTGTCCGGCAGGGGGGCGCATGGGCGGGACGTCGATTGCAGGGTGGGACGTGGCGGCCATCGAGCGCGCGGCGCACGAGGTCGCGCTGGCCGCGGCGCCGGAGGGCGCGTTCGCCCGGGTCGCCGAGGCGGCGCAGGCGGCGATCGGGCACCGGCTGTTCACGGTGATGCGCTTCGACCGCGACGCGATGACGGTCGAGCGGCTCTACTCCAGCGACGCGCACAGCTATCCGCCCGGCGGGCGCAAGGCGAAGCGTGACACGCCGTGGGGGCGCCAGGTGCTGGAGCAGGGGCGCCCGTTCATCGGCCGGGATGCCGGCGACATCCGCGCCCATTTCAACGACCACGCGCTGATCCTCGGGCTCGGCCTCGAGTCCGTCCTCAACGTTCCGGTGCAGGTGTGCGGGCGCACCGTGGGCACGATGAACCTGCTGCACGCGGCCGGGCACTACGACGAGCCGCACGTCGCGCGGGGACGGGTGCTGGCGGGGCTGCTGGCCGGCCCGCTGCTGCTCGCGGCGCCGGCGGCGAGCAGCCGGCCCCGCGGCGGCTGAGCGCGCGGCCGTTCAGGCGGCGCGCGGGCGCAACGGGCGGCCGGCGAACAGCACCACCAGCAGCGCCGCCGCCAGGAACGCGACCGCCAGCGGCGATTTCAGCAGGAACCAGGGGTCGCCGCCGGACGCGGAGTAGCCGCCGCGCACGAGCTCCTCGAGCTTCGGGGCGAGGATGAAGCCGATCACGAACGGCAGGATGGACACGTCCAGCCGGCGCAGCACGTAGCCGATGGCGCCGAACACGATCACCACCCAGATCGCGACGAACCCGCCGTCCTGGGCGTACACCGCGGTCAGCGTGATCAGCAGCACGCAGGGCAGCATGATGGATCTGGGGATGCGCGAGAGCGCGCCCAGCGCGCGCAGGAACCAGCTGCCGATGGTCCAGTTGAACACGTTGCCGAGCACCATCAGCGTGAAGATCGCGAACGCCACCACCAGGTCCCGGTTGATGATGGTGCCGTAGTCCTCGATCACCTTGATCTCGGTGAAGCGGAACACCGACGGCCCGAGCGTGAAGCTGCCCACCGACTCCACCGCGAGGATCAGGAACACCGCGGCGAAGTTGCCCGGAATGCCGAGGCTCATCACCGGGATGAGGTTGGCCCCGGAGACCGCGGAGTTGGCCGCCTCGGTCGCGGCCACGCCCTCTGGGAGGCCGGTGCCGAATTTCTCGGGGTGCTTCGACAGGCGCCGCGCGCTGTCGTAGCCGAGCGTCGCGGCGAGCGTGGTGCCGATGCCGGGCAGCGCCCCGACGAGGGTGCCGATGACGGCGGAGGTGAACACGCGCGGCAGGATGCGGCGCACGTCCTGCCAGCCGAAGCGGTTGTCGCCGGTGGGCGCGATGCTCGGCAGCGCGAGCAGCGACAGCCTTTCGCGCGCGGTGCGCTCCACCGCGACCAGCACCTCGCTCACGACCAGCACGCCGAGCACCGCGGACGTGAGCGGCAGGCCGTTGCCGAGGGCGGTGATGCCGAAGGTCATGCGCGCGCCGTGGCCGGACAGCGTGCTGCCCATCAGCGCCAGCAGCATGCCCAGCACGCCCACCATCAGCCCCTTCACCGCGGAGTTGCCCGCGACGGCCGCCATGAACGACAGCGAGAGGACGATCAGCGCCGACTTCTCCGGCAGGTCCAGCACCCGCTCGATCAGCACCGCCAGCACCGGCGCGGTGAGGAACAGCACCATGTCGGAGAAGGTGTCCCCGGCCGCGGAGCTGAAGTGCGCGATCTTCAGCGCCTTCGGCCCCTGCCCGTTGAGCGCCATCGGGTGCCCGTCGAGGGTGGTGAGGTACGCATCGGGCGTGCCCGGCGTGTTGAACAGTATGGCCGGCACCGCGCCACCCACCGTCGCGCCCTTCATCACGCCGATGAGGAACCCGAGGATCGGCAGCAGCGCCTCGTCGGAGTGGCCGAAGAACGAGATCAGCACCGGCAGCGAGAGCGCCATCGCGAAGGGGCCGTTCAGCCCGGGCGTCGCGCCGATCACGATGCCCAGCACCAGCCCGCCCAGGACCATCGCCGCGGGCAGCCAGTCGAAGGCGCCGTCGGCGGTGAAGAACACGTCCGTCATCCCGCGGATGACGTATTCCAGGACCAGCTCCACGGCGGTCTACTGGTCCGCGTTCGGGGGCAGCAGCACGTTGGTGAGCGCGACGTCGAAGAGCAGCACGGCGCACGCGAGCACGATCGCCACCGTGACCAGGGCGCGCCGCCGCAGCCGCCCTTCGGAGTAGACGATCAGGCCCGCGGTCATCACGAACCCGCCTGCCAGGTAGCCCAGGTACTTCCACGGCGCGGTGTCGGCGAGCTGACGATAGTCGAGGTCGGTGAGGCCCAGCGCCTTCGCCGCGGCGACCGCGGCCGGCCCGAGGCCGTACATCAGCGCGATCCCGGACAGCACGATGACGTGGAACCAGGCGAGGAAGCGCAGGTCGCGCGCCGTGAGCCGACCGGCGTCGGGGTCGGCGTCGCGGGCGGGAGCCCGGGCACCTCGCCCGAGCAGCGCGAGCAGCACCTGCACCGCGGCCAGCACCGCCAGCGCCACGGCCAGCAGCACCGGGAAGAACGCGTCGCCGGGCACCCGCCGCCCGCCGACGCTCGCCTCGATGAAGCCGCCCTTGATGTCGTGCGGGAACCACCACGACAGCGCGGCCACCGCGAGCGCCAGCAGCGCGGCTCCGAACCCGACGTCCCACGGGTCCGGAGCCTCGCGCCGGCGGCCGCGCGGCCGGGTCATCCCTACTTGACGGAGTCGAGCAGGAACCTGTTGGCCGCGAGCGTCGCGCGCAGCTGGGCCTCCAGCGCGTCGCCCGACACCAGCAGCGGGCCCGGTGGGTACTGCTTGGAGATGAACGCGCGCGTCTTGGAGTCCGGATCGTCGAGCACCTCGGCGATGGCCGCGGCGATCGCGTCGCGCGCCTCGGTGCTCATGCCCTTCGGGCCCGCGAGCAGGAACTGGAAGCCGAACGTGTACGGGATGCCGAGGCTCTTCAGCGTCGGCTGGCCCGGCGCCTGCACCAGCGGCGCGTCCTCTGCGGACGCGAGGATCACGACCTCGCCGGCGGCCACCAGGCCGCGCTGCACGCCGCCGCCCCACGCGAGGTTCGCGTCCCGGGCGACCAGCGCGTTGAGCGTGGCCTTGCCGCCCTTCATGCGCAGGTGGTTCACCTGGAAGCCGAAGTGCCGCGACACGATCTCCGCGCCGGCCTGCACCTGGTCGCCCCAGTTCGACCACACGATGGTGGTGCCGCTCTTCGCGGCGGCCGCGACGTCCTCGAGCGACTTCCAGCCGCTGTCGGCGCGCGCCAGCACGCCGGTCTGCGAGCCCGCGGTCGTCGTGATGTAGGTGAAGTCGTCGATCGACAGGCTGTCGTTGGTCAGCGTCGCGAAGTCGAAGGTGGTGTTGATCGCGAGACCCACGGTCAGGCCGTCGGCGGGCGCGTCCTTGAGCGCCGCCGCCATCACGGTGCCGCCGCCGCCCGCCTTGTTGCTGGGGATGATGCGCCAGCCCCGCTTCGCCTCCAGCTCCTCCGCGAGCGAGCGCGCCTGGGTGTCGGTGCCGCCGCCGGCGCCGAAGCCGATCCAGAAGTTGATCGGGCCCTTCGGGTGCCACTCGGCGTGGGCCGCGCCGACGCTCAGGCCCAGCGTCATCAGGATGGTCGCAAGGATCCTCATCGTCCTCTCCTCCGTCGTTGGTGTTGTTCGAGCGCGAGCTGCGGGTGCGCGGTGCGGCGCGGTGCCGGGTCTCGGGAGCGGCGCCGTCGTTCGAGCTTGAGCCATCGCGCCGGCGACGGCAATACTGCCCGTTCCGCCGCCCGCTGGATCAGGAGAACGCGCACATGAAGGTCACCCTGCTCGGCACCGGCACGCCCGCCCCGTCCCTGAGCCGCCAGAGTTCCGGCTACGCGATCGAAGCGGGCGGCGACCTCATCGTCATGGATCACGGCCCCGGCGCGCACCACCGGCTGATGGAGGCCGGCTACCGCGCCACGCAGGTGAGCCACGCGTTCTTCAGCCACGTGCACTACGACCACATCATGGATTACCCGCGCCTCGTGCTGCAGCGCTGGGACATGGGTGCGTGCAGGATCCCCGACCTCGAGGTGTTCGGGCCGCAGCCCATCGCGCGCATCACCGGGCAGCTCTTCGGCGACGACGGCGTGTACGGTCCGGACATCGCGTCGCGCGTCTCCCATCCGTGCAGCCTCGACGTCTACACGTCGCGCGGCGGCGTGCTGCCGCGCGCGAAGCCTGCCCCGAAGGTCACCGAGGTCAGCGCCGGCGACGTCGTCGAGGGCAACGGATGGCGGGTGACGGTGGGCGAAGCGCAGCACTTCCAGCCGATCCTCGAGTGCGTGGGATACCGCATCGAGACGGAGGACGGCACGCTCGTGTACTCCGGCGACAGCGGCGGCGTGCCCGAGAGCATGATCGCGCTCGCGCGCGACTGCGACGTGCTGATCCACATGTGCCACTTCGCGACGGGCATGGAACCCTCGGAGGGCTACCGGCAGGGTGCGGGCAGCCACATGGACGTGGCCGAGGTCGCGCAGCGCGCCAACGCGCGCACCGTGGTGCTCACCCACTGCATCCCGATGCTCGATGCACCCGGCGTGCTGGAGCGCCTGGTGCTGGAGATGCGAGGCGTCTACGACGGCAACATCATCATCGGGCGCGACCTGATGACGGTGCCGCTCGATGTGCAGTACCCGCATCGCGTGGACTGATCGTCGACCGGCGGCGCGTGCGGCGGCCCGCGGTGTGCCGCCGCCCGAGCCGGCGCGCGGCGCGTCCCACGTCACGGCCTGCGGTTATCATCGGCCGCTCGAACGGGAGGACATGTCGTGAGCCTGGAGACGGATCTGGCAGGGCGCGTCGCGCTGGTCACCGGCGGCGGGCGGGGCATCGGGCGCACCATCTCGCTGACGCTGGCGAGGCAAGGCGTCCACGTCGCGCTGTGCGGGCGCACCGCGGAGACGCTGGAGGCCACCGCGCAGGAGATCCGTGCGCTGGGCGTGCACGCGTGGCCGCAGGTGGCCGACGTCAGCCGGCTCGAGGACATCGAGCGTTTCATCGAGCATGCCACCGGCGCGGCGGGCCGGGTCGACATCCTGGTCAACAACGCCGTCACGTCGCACACCGCGCCGTTCGACGAGCAGACCGACGACCACTGGCGCTACCACCTGGACGTCAAGCTGCTGGCCTACATCCGGTGCGCGCGCGGGGTGCTGCCGCACATGCAGCGCCGCGGCTGGGGGCGCATCGTGAACATCGGCGGCATGACGGCGCGCATCGTCGCGCCGCTGCGCATGACGAACGGCGTGGTGAACGCGGGCGTCGCGGACTTCACGAAGCAGTTCGCGAACCACGTCGCGCCGCACAACGTGACGGTGAACTGCGTGCACCCGGGCACCACCGCCACCGACCGCATGCTGCAGAACCTGAAGCGCCAGGCCAGCGACGCCGGCGTGTCGCTGGAGGAGATGACGCAGCGCGCGATCGGCGAGATCCCGATGGGCCGTCTGATCAGGCCCGAGGACATCGCGTCGGCGGTGCTGTTCTTCTGCTCGCCGCTCGCGTCCATCATCACCGGCCAGTGCATCGCGGTGGACGGGGGCTCGGCGATGTCGGTGAACTACTGAGGCGCGCAATGCCTCGGGATGGCATCCGACCCCGCGCGTTCACGAACCCGAAGCAAAGGAGCCAGCCGTTGGCGACACTGCCCGATCCGCTGAAGCACCGCACCGCCGATCACCCGATCGAGACCCTGTTCCTGAAACGCTGGTCGCCGCGCGCGATGAGCGGCGCGGCGGTGAGCCGCGACGACGTGATGCGGCTGCTGGAAGCGGCTCGCTGGGCACCGTCCACCTACAACGTGCAGGAGTGGCGCTTCCTGTACGCGCACCGCGACACTGCCCACTGGGACGCCTTCTTCGGCCTGCTGGCGGAGGCGAACCAGGGCTGGTGCGTCAATGCCGGCGTGCTGATCCTGGTCGCGGCGCACACCGTGTTCGAGCGCAACGGCAAGCCGAACCCGGTGCACGAGTTCGACGCCGGCCTGGCGAGCCAGAACCTGCTGCTGCAGGGCGCGAGCATGGGGCTGGTGGTGCACGCGATGGCGGGCTTCGACCGCGAGGCGGCGCCCGGCGCGCTGTCGCTGCCGGACGACGTCAAGCCGGTGGCGATGATCGCGGTGGGCCACCCGGGCGACCCCGACGCGCTGCCGGACGGGATGCGCGACGGCGACCTCGCGCCGTCCGGGCGCAACCCGGTGGCCGAATTCGCGCGCGAGGGGCCGTTCGCGCCGTAGACGCAGAAAAGCCCGCACCGCTCGTCGCGGCGCGGGCTTTTCGGTGCGGCCGTGGCCGCGCGCGCGTCAGGCGGCGTCCTGCTGCGCCTTCTCCGCGATCACCGCGTCGGCCACGTTCTTCGGGCACGGCGCGTAGTGCGAGAATTCCATCGAGTACTGCCCGCGCCCGGAGGTCATGGTGCGCAGGTCTCCGATGTAGCCGAACATCTCGCTGAGCGGCGCCTCGGCCTTGACCCGGATGCCGGTGGGTCCGGGTTCCTGGGCCTTGATCATGCCGCGGCGGCGGTTCAGGTCGCCGATCACGTCGCCGACGTGGTCGTCCGGCGTGAACACGTCGATCTTCATGATCGGCTCGAGCAGCTGCGGCGCGGCCTTCGGGATGGACTGGCGGTACGCGGCCTTGGCCGCGATCTCGTACGCGATGGCCGACGAGTCCACGGCGTGGAACGCGCCGTCGAGCAGCGTCACCTTGACGTCCAGCAGCGGGAAGCCCGCGAGCACGCCCTTCTCGGTGCTCGTGGAGAAGCCCTTCTCCACCGCCGGCCAGTACTCGCGCGGCACGTTGCCGCCGGTGACCGCCGACTCGAACTGGAAGCCGCTGCCCTGCTCGCCGGGCTCGATCGCGTAGTCGATGCGCGCGAACTGGCCGGAGCCGCCGGTCTGCTTCTTGTGGGTGTAGCTGTCGTTGACCGGGCGCGTGATGGTCTCGCGGTAGGCCACCTGCGGCTTGCCCACGTTCACCTCCACGCCATGGGTGCGCTTCAGGATGTCGACCTTGATGTCGAGGTGCAGCTCGCCCATGCCCTGCAGGATCGTCTCGCCGCTCTCCTCGTCGGTGCTGACGCGGAACGACGGGTCCTCGCGCACCATCTTGCCGAGCGCCATGCCCATCTTCTCGGAGCCGGCCTTGTCCTTCGGCGCGACGGCGATGGAGATGACCGGATCCGGGAACACCATCGGCTCGAGCGTCGCGGGCTTCTTCGGGTCGCACAGCGTGTTGCCGGTCTGCACGTTGTTGAGCCCGATCAGCGCGACGATGTCGCCGGCCTGCGCGCCGTCGCGCTCCTCGCGCGAGTCGGCGTGCATCTCGACGATGCGCCCGATGCGCTCGGTCTTGCCGGTCGCCGTGTTGAGCACCGTCGTGCCCTTGCCGATCTTGCCCGAGTAGATCCGGGTGAAGGTCAGCGCGCCGTAGCGGTCGTCCATGATCTTGAACGCGAGCGCGCGCAGCGGACGGTCCGGGTCGACGATCGCGAACCCGCCGGTCTCGTTGCCCTCGAGGTCCACCTCGGGCTGCGGCGGCACCTCGGTCGGGTTCGGCAGGTAGTCCACCACCGCGTCGAGCACGTTCTGCACGCCCTTGTTCTTGAACGACGATCCGCAGAACGTCGGGAAGAACGCGAGGTCGATGGTGCCCTTGCGGATGCAGCGCTTGAGCGTCTCGAGATCCGGCTCCTCGCCCTCGAGGTACTTCTCCATCACGTCGTCGTCGGCCTCGACCGCGGTCTCGACCAGCTTCTCGCGCCACGACGCGGCGTCGGCGGCCATGTCGGCGGGAATGTCGACGATCTCGTACGCCATCGGGTCGCCGGACTCGTCCCAGACCCACGCCTTCATCGTCAGCAGGTCCACGACGCCCGCGAAGTCGTTCTCGGTGCCGATCGGCAGCGTCATCACCAGCGGCGTGGCCGCGAGCACGTCCTTGACCTGCTTCACGACGCGGTAGAAGTCCGCGCCCATGCGGTCGAGCTTGTTGACGTAGATGATGCGCGCGACGCGCGACTCGTTCGCGTAGCGCCAGTTGGTCTCGGACTGCGGCTCGACGCCGCCGGAGCCGCAGAACACGCCCACGCCGCCGTCGAGCACCTTCAGCGAGCGGTAGACCTCGATCGTGAAGTCCACGT
>CBDUCN010000210.1:0-9526 GCA_965365655.1 uncultured Gammaproteobacteria bacterium
GGCATGGTGTTCCAGCACTTCAACCTGTTCCCGCACCTCACGGTGCTGGACAACCTGACGCTGGCCCCGATCTGGGTGAAGAAGACACCGCGCCACGAGGCCGAGGAGACGGCGATGAGCCTGCTGGAGCGGGTGAAGATCCCGGAGCAGGCGCAGAAGTTCCCGGGCCAGCTCTCGGGCGGTCAGCAGCAGCGCGTGGCCATCGCGCGCAGCCTGTGCATGAACCCGAAGGTGATGCTGTTCGACGAGCCCACGTCGGCGCTGGACCCGGAGATGATCAAGGAGGTGCTCGACGTGATGATCGAGCTCGCCCAGGAGGGCATGACCATGCTCTGCGTGACCCACGAGATGGGCTTCGCGAAGACGGTCGCCAACCGCGTGATCTTCATGGACTACGGCCAGATCATCGAGCAGAACGAGCCCGAGGAGTTCTTCAACAATCCGCAGCACGAGCGTACGCAGCTGTTCCTGAGCCAGATCCTCGCGCACTGAACAAGAAGACCGGGGGATGGGGGGAGAATACCCGGCCGTGCGCCGGGTTTTTTTTGGGCCGACCATGAGAAACGGACACGTCAGCGGCCTGTCGCCGGCCGGCTTCCACCGCGTCGCGTACACGGAGTGGGGCGACGCGGACAACCCGCGCGTCGTGGTGTGCGTGCACGGGCTGACGCGCAACGGGCGCGACTTCGACGCGCTGGCGGCGGCGCTGGCGCCGTCGTACCGCGTGCTGTGTCCGGACGTGGTCGGCCGTGGCCGTAGCGACTGGCTGCGCGATCCGGCGCACTACGGCTACCCGCAGTACCTCGCCGACATGACCGCGCTCGTCGCCCGCAGCGGCGCCGAGACGGTGCACTGGGTGGGCACGTCCATGGGCGGGCTGATCGGCATGCTGATGGCGGCGCAGCCGGGCACGCCCGTCGTGCGCCTGGTGATCAACGACGTGGGGCCGTTCCTGCCGCGCGAGGCGCTGGCACGCATCGTGGCCTACGCAGGCAACGACCCGCGGTTCCCGGACCGCGACGCACTGGATGCGTACCTGCGCGAGATCTACGCGCCCTTCGGCCCGTTCACCGACGAGCAGTGGCGCGCGCTGGTGGACTCCACCGTGCGCGAGACGCCGGACGGCGACGTCGCGCTGGCCTACGATCCCGACATCGTCGCGCCGCTTCGCGACGCCGCGGGCGGCGACGTGGACATGTGGCCGGTATGGGAGCGCATCGCGTGCCCGGTGCTGCTGCTGCGCGGCGGCGAGTCGGACGTGCTGCCGCACGCGGTCGCGCAGGAGATGACGCGGCGCGGTCCGAAGGCCGTGTTGCACGAGTTCGCCGGCATCGGCCACGCGCCGAGCCTGATGTCGGACGAGCAGGTGGGGCTGATCGTGGACTGGCTTGCCTGAGGCGGAGCCCGGCGGCTCAGTCCAGGAAGCGCTTGCCGAGCCCGTCGTAGGCGTCGATGCGCCGGTCGCGCAGGAACGGCCACCAGCGGCGCTGGTGCTCGATCAGCGAGAGGTCCAGCGTCACGTTGAGCACCGCCTCCTCGTCCGCGGGCGCGGTCGCGAGGACGCGGCCGTCCGGCGCCGCGACGAAGCTCTGCCCCCAGAACTCGATACCGTCGTTCGCGTCCCCCGGCGTGCCCGGCGCCGGCTCGAAGCCGGTGCGGTTCACCGCGACGACGAAGCAGCCGTTGGCCACCGCGTGGCTGCGCTGGATCGTCTCCCACGCGCTGTGCTGGCTCACGCCCAGGGTCTCGCGCTCGGCCGGGCTCCAGCCGATGGCGGTCGGGTAGAACAGCACCTCCGCGCCCTGCAGCGCGGTGAGCCGCGCGGCTTCCGGATACCACTGGTCCCAGCACACCAGGGTGCCGACCCGGCAGCTCGCGGTGTCGAACGCGCGAAAGCCGAGGTCCCCGGGGGTGAAGTAGAACTTCTCGTAATAGCCGGGGTCGTCCGGGATGTGCATCTTGCGGTAGGTGCCGGTCACGCCGTTCGCGCCGTCGACCACGAGCGCGGTGTTGTGGTACAGCCCCGCCGCGCGGCGCTCGAAGACGCTGACGATCACGGTCACGTCCAGCTCCGACGCCAGCGCCTCGAACGCGCGCGAGGTCTCGCCGGGGAGCGGCTCGGCGAGGTCGAACGCGTCCGGGTCCTCGCTCTGGCAGAAGTAGCGCGAGCGGAACAGCTCCGGCAGGCACACCAGGCGCGCGCCCCCGGCGACCGCCTCGCGGGTCATCGCGAGCGCGCGTTCGAGGTTCAGCGCCGGATCCTCCGCGCAGCGCATCTGCACGACGCCGAGCGCCACCTGCCGCGCCGGTCCGCTCATCGCCCGCGGCTCACCGTCCGCCGCCTCGCCGGCCGCCGCCGCCGCCGATGGCGCCGAGGTACGTGCCGCGGTCGAAGAAGCCGCCGTACTGCTGCAGCAGCTCCACCCCGGCCTTCGGGCGCAGCACCCCGGCCTCGGTCTTGGCGCGGATGATCTCCTCCATGCGGCGCGTCAGGTCCTGCGGGAAGTACTGAACGCGGCCCAGCATGTCGCGGATGCTGATGCCGTTGATGATCTTCTCGATGTAGTAGCCGCCCGGCTCCTCGGCGTCGGCGTACACGTGGGCCTCGGTCACCTGCCCGAGCAGGTTGTGCTCGTCGCCCATCACGTCCTGGTACGCGCCGACCAGGAACAGGCCCAGCGAGTAGCGCTCGCCCTCCGCGATGTCGTGCAGCGGCAGGCAGCTCTTGTCCTCCTCCTGCGACACGTAGCGCCCGATCTTGCCGTCGGAGTCGCACGTCAGATCCACGACGACCCCGCGCCGGGTGGGCCGCTCGTCGAGGCGCGCGAGGGGCATGATCGGAAATCGCTGCCCGATCGCCCAGTGGTCCAGGGTGGACTGGAACACCGAGAAGTTGCACAGGTACTGGTCCACCATCTGCTCGCCGATCGCGAGCAGCTCGGGCGGCGGCTCTCCCGCGCAGTCCGGCAGCCGGTCCAGCACTGCGCGGCACACCGACCAGTACAGGCGCTCCGCCAGCGCCTTCTGCTCGAGATCCATGTAGCCGAGGTCGAACAGCGTCGCGGCCTGGCGCTTCGCCTCCTCGGCGTCGTGATAGATCTCGAGCAGGTTGGTCACCTTGGCGCCGCTGCCCGGCATGCCGCGCACCCAGGCGAGGGTCTCCCACAGCCCGCGCACCACCGCGTGGTCTTCGGCCGACGGCCGCGCGGTCGCGCCGATCTCGTCCTTGCGGTGCGCGCTCAGCACGTCCACGACGAGCATCGAGTGGTGCGCGACCATCGCGCGCCCGCTCTCGCTCACCAGCACCGGGCACGGCGAGCCGGTCGCGTCGCAGACCTCCTTCACGCCGTACACCACGGCGTTCGCGTACTCCTGCAGCGAGTAGTTGATGCCGCTGTCCTCGTCGCCGTAGCCGGCGGCGTAGTTCACGCCCAGGCCGCCGCCGACGTCGAGATAGCGCGGCGTCACCCCGCGCTCGCGCAGCTCCGCGTACACGCGCGACAGCTCGCGCACCGCCTTGCGCACCACCTGAACGTCGGCGAGCTGCGAGCCGATGTGGAAGTGCAGCAGCGCGAGGCTCTCGAGCTGATCGCGCTCGCGCAGCTCCGCCACCAGCTCCACGAGCCGCGGCAGCGACAGGCCGAACTTCGAGGTATGGCTGCCGGACTCCGCCCACTTGCCGGAGCCCGTGGTCTCGAGCCGCACGCGCACGCCGAACCACGGCCGCACGCCGAGCTGCCTGCCCAGCTCCAGCAGGCGCATCGCCTCGCGGAAGTTCTCCATCACCGGGATGACGTTGCGGCCGAGCCCCTGGGCCGAGAGCATCAGCTCCAGCATCTGGTCGTCCTTGACGCCGTTGCAGATGAGCAGCACGTCGTCGTCGGTGATGTGGGGCAGGGCGGCGACCAGCTCCGCCTTCGAGCCGCACTCCAGGCCCATGCTGAACGGGCGGCCGGCGTCCAGGATCTCCTCCACCACCTCGTGCAGCTGGTTCACCTTGATCGGGTACACGCTGCGGTAGCTGCCGGCGTAGCCGGCCTCGTCGATGGCGCTGGCGAACGCGAGGTTCACCCGCTCCACGCGCGCCCGCAGCACGTCGTGGAAGCGCAGCAGCACCGGGAACGGCACGTCGCGCGCGCGCAGGTCCTCGACGACCGCCTGGATGTCGATGCTCTCGCCGCCGGGCCGCGTCGTGCTCACCGCGGCGTGGCCGCGCTCGTTCACGTGGAAGAAGCGATCGCCCCAGTCGTCGACGCGGTACAGCGCCGCCGAGTCGGCCGGGCTCCACCCGGTGCCGGTGTCCCGGTCGCCGTCGATCGCGGGCGATGCGGAGGAGGTCGTGGGCATGGGCGTGGCTGCGTTGGGCGGGGAGGGGTTCCGGCGCGGGTCACACGGCGTCTCGCGTGCCCGGACGCCGGGCCGCAGACTCTAATTGAAGTGGCCCGAGAACCGCCACCGGGCGCCGGACCTTCAGCCGGTGGCCGGCACCTGCTGGGTCAGGCAGTGCAGCGCGCCCAGCCCGTGCACGACGTCCCGGCAGTCGATCGCGACCAGCTCCCGGTCCGGGAAGCAGGCGCCGATGCGCCGCGCCGCCTCGCCGTCCAGCGCGTCGTCGTAGGCCGGCATCAGCACGACCCGGTTGCCCACGTAGTAGTTGGCATAGCTCGCGGGCAGCGGCTCGCCCGACGCGTCCAGCACGTCCGGCGTGGGAACCTCGAGCACCTCGAGCGGCGTGCCGTCGAGCAGGCGCATCCCGGCGAGGCGCCGGCGGTTCGCGTCCAGAGCCTCGTGGTTTCGCGCGCCGCGCGGCGCCACGGCGGTGATCACGCGGGCGCGCCCGGCGAAGCGGGTCACGTCGTCGACGTGGCCGTCGGTGTCGTCGCCCTCGATGCCCTCGTCCAGCCACAGCACCTGGGCGACGCCCAGCGTGTCGCGCAGCCGCTGCTCGATCGCCTCCCGGCCGAGCGACGGGTTGCGGTTGGGGTTGAGCAGGCACTGCTCCGTGGTGAGCACGGCGCCGTCGCCGTTCACCTCCACCGAGCCCCCTTCCAGCACCATGCCGCCGGCGAAGCACGGCACGCCCAGGATCGCGGCCATGCGCGCCGCGACCGCGTCGTCGCGGTCCCACGGCGGGTACTTGCCGCCCCACGCGTTGAAGCCGAAGTCCACCGCGGCGAGCGGCGCCTCGCGGGCGCGCCGGGTGACGAAGATCGCGCCGTGATCCCGGCACCACGCGTCGTCGGTGGGCACGGCGTGCAGGCGTACCGCGTCCATGCGCGCCCCCGCCGCGGCGAGCCGGGCGCGCACCTCGGCCTCGTGGTGCGCGTCCAGCACGTTGACGTGCACGCCCTCTCCGGCGCTCAGCGCCGCGACGGCCGTCGCCATCGCGTGCTCGGTCGCGGCCAGGCGGGCCGGCCAGGTCTCGGCGTTGTGCGGCCAGGAGATCCAGGTGGCGGCGTGCGGGGCCCATTCGGCGGGCATCGCGTAGCCCGCGGCCGCCGGCGTGCCGGGCCGCGGCGCGGATGCCGGCGCAGCGTCGATCACTGGGAATGGTTCCGGGGAAGCCGTGGTGCGGCGCAAGCGACTGCGCCCCTCCCCGGGAGGGAGGGGCGGCTCAGCCGTGCGCGCGGCTCAGTCGTCGATGTTTCCGTAGCAGAGGTACTTGGTCTCGATGAAGTCGTCGATGCCGTACTTCGAGCCCTCGCGCCCGATGCCGGATTCCTTGATGCCGCCGAACGGCGCGACCTCGTTGGAGATGATGCCCTCGTTGATGCCGACGATGCCCGACTCGATCGCCTCCGCGACGCGCCACACGCGCGACACGTCGCGCGCGTAGAAGTACGACGCGAGGCCGAACTCCGTCGCGTTGGCGAGCGCGATGGCCTCGTCCTCGTCGTGGAACCTGAACAGCGGCGCCACCGGCCCGAAGGTCTCCTCGCAGGTGACCTTCATGTCGGTGGTCACCCCCACGATCACCGTGGGCTGGAAGAAGGAGTGGCCGAGCTCGTGGCGCGAGCCGCCGGCGATCACCTCGCCGCCGTGCGCCTTCGCGTCGGCGATGTGCTCCTCGACCTTGGCCACCGCCTTCATGTCGATCAGCGGCCCCTGCTGCACGCCGTCCTCGAGGCCGTTGCCCAGCTTGAGGCCGGACGCGGCCTTGGCCAGCTTCTCGGCGAACTCGTCGTAGACGCTGTCCTGCACCAGGATGCGGTTCGCGCACACGCAGGTCTGGCCCGCGTTGCGGTACTTGCTGGCCATCGCGCCGGTCACCGCGGCGTCGATGTCGGCGTCGTCGAACACCAGGAACGGCGCGTTGCCGCCGAGCTCCAGGGAGACCTTCTTCACGGTGCCCGCGCACTCGCGCATCAGCTGCTTGCCGATCTCGGTCGAGCCGGTGAAGCTGACCTTGCGCACCAGGGAGCTGCCCGTGATCTCGCCGCCCACGACGGTCGCCTTGCCGGTGACGACGTTGATCACGCCCTTCGGCACGCCCGCGCGGTCGGCCAGCTCGGCGAGCGCGAGGGCGGTGAGCGGCGTCTGCGACGCGGGCTTCACGACCACAGGGCAGCCCACCGCCATCGCCGGTCCGCACTTGCGGGTGATCATCGCGGCCGGGAAGTTCCACGGCGTGATCGAGCCCACCACGCCGATCGGCTGCTTGAGCACCACGATGCGCTTGCCGGGCAGCGGGTGGTCGATGACGTCGCCGTAAACCCGCTTCGCCTCCTCGGCGAACCACTCGATGAACGACGCCGCGTACGCGATCTCGCCGCGCGACTCCGCGAGCGGCTTGCCCTGCTCCATCGTCATGATGCGGGCGAGGTCTTCCTGGTTCGCCATGATCAGGTCGTACCAGGTGCGCATGATGTTGCAGCGCTGCTTGCCGGTGAGCTTGCGCCACGGCCCCCACGCCGCGTTCGCGGCCTCGATCGCGCCGCGCACCTCGTCCGCGCCCAGCGACGGCACCGTCGCGATCACCTCGCCCACCGCGGGGTTGTCCACCTCGATGGTCTGTCCGGACGCGGCGTCCACCCACTCGCCGTTGATGAAGCACTGCTGGCGCAGCAGGGCGGGATCCTCGAGCTTGACGTTCACTTCGGTGTCCATGAGGGCCTCCTCGGGCGGGACGGGCGGGTGCGCTGCGCTGCAGCATGCTCGACGCGCGGCGTCGGCGGGCCGGTGATTGTAAACGAGCGGCGTCGGAATGCCCGGCGCGCGGCGCCGGCCGCGCGTGCGTGCGGTGCGGCGGCGCCGTTCAGGCGCCGGCTTCGCGGTTGCGCTCGAGGCGGGCGTCCACCCGCGCGACGATGGTGTCCAGCTCGTCGCAACGCAGCCCGTGCTGGGCGGCGAGCCGGCGCACGACGCGGTCCACGCGCTCGATGAAGGGTGCGCCGGCGAACAGCGCGCGCGCCGCGGAGGACGGCTTGCTGAGGCCCCGGGCGGCGTTCGCGTACTTCTCGAACGGCACCTGGTCGGCCGGCGCGGCGCCGAGCTCCCGGCACAGCGCGGCGACCCAGTCGTAGACCTCGCGCGAGGTCTGCAGGTCGTCGTGCACCGCGTCGCGGATGGAGCGCGCGGCGTCCTCGCCGACGCAGCGGTAGTTGCCGGTGATCAGCATGCACCACTTGGCGAGCGGCACGTACAGCGAGTCGTGCACCCTGAGCTTCACCGGCAGCTCCACCGGCTCGCCATCCACCTCGTGACGCACCGCGTCGATGTCCGTCTCCAGCGCGCGCAGCAGCGCGGTATCGGCGTCGGAGTCGAAGCGGGCCACCTTGAAGTTGGTGGGCAGGCTCACCTGCAGCACGTTGAGCGCCTCCTCAGGCGGGCGGAAGGCCTGCGGGTCCGGGCTCGCGAGCGTGATCGTGCGCGGGTCGAAGGGGTCCCACACCGACGGGTCCGTGTAGCAGTCGCGCAGCGCCTCCACGTCCACGCCCGGCAGGCGCGCGAGGTACGCGAGCGGCGGCATGTTCATGATCGACATGCACGGCACCCGCGAGCGGGCCACGGCCTCCAGCAGCGCGCGCACCTCGGGTGCGCGGTACTGCGGCTCCTGCATCGCGAGCGCGACGAGGTGGAAGCCGGCCGGATCCACGGCGCCGGGCGGCGCCGCCGACAGCGTGCCGGGCGCGGCGCGGGAGTCGATCTCCACCGGCGCGTCGCGCCCGCGCACCGGCAGGCGCACGCGGGTGCCCTCGCGGTTGATCAGGTCCGCCTCCTCCGGCAGGCAGACCAGGGTCACGTCGTGCCCGGCCAGCAGCAGCTTGCTGGCCAGCAGCGAGCCGTAGGAGGCGCCCAGGATGAGAATCGGGTGGGTCGTGTCCATGGCGGAATTCCTCCCCGGTATCAGCGTGGTGGCGGTTGTCGTCCTGTTTTTTTTCGAGTCATGAAAAAACGTCTCACCGAAAATAGCGCGGATGCCGCGGGGAGGGAAGTGAAATGCGGAGAATGCTGTGCCGCAACAACGAGTTGCGCGGCACGCGGTGAGAACGGGGAGGCCCGCCCGTAACGCGCGAGGCGCCCTGCCGCGCCGGCGGCAGAGCGCGCCGCACGCGAACCGCGTGCTTCCTCAGGCCAGCAGCAGCAGCACGATCCCGCCGCCCACCAGCGCGATGCCCAGCACCTCCAGCCGGCCGGGGCGCTCGTGGAAGAACAGCACCGAGGCCGCGAACATGAACAGCAGCTCCACCTGGCCCAGCACCCGCACGTAGGCCGCGTTCTGCAGCGTGGCGGCGGTCAGCCAGCACGCCGAGGCCAGCATGCCGGACAGCCCCACCGCCGCACCGACGCGGGCCGCCGCGAGCACGCGGGTCAGCTCCCCCGGCTCGCGCAGGCGCATCCACAGCCCCATCGCGACGCTCTGGTACAGGGTCGCGCAGAGCAGGGTCGCGCCCGCCTGCATCAGGTACGGCGTGCCGTCCAGCGACAGCGACGCCGCGCGGTAGCTGACGATGGAGATGCCGAAGAACGCGCCCGAGATCATGCCGATCACCGCGGGGCGCTCGGTCCAGCCCGTGAGCAGCGTGCGCACGGTGACGGGCCCCTGGCCCGCCGACATCAGCATCACCCCGGCGAGGCTCACGCCGATGCCGCCGGCGGCCAGCGGGTGCAGCCGGTCGCCGAGGATCAGCACGCCGAAGATCGCCGTCTGCACCGTCTCGGTCTTCGAGTACGTCGTCCCGACCGCGAAGTTGCGGTACGAGAAGATGTGGATCAGCAGGAACGTGGCCACGATCTGCGCCGTCCCCCCGATCACGGTGAACAGCGCGAAGCGCGCGCCAGGCACGGGCAGCGGCATCGCGCCAGGCCCGGCCAGCGCCGCGACGTAGAGGGCGACGAAGGGCAGCGCGTACACGAAGCGCGCATAGGTCGCGCCGTGAGTGCTGAGCCGCGACTTGAGGTGCTTCTGCAGCGCCGAGCGCAGGTTCTGGAAGAACGCCGCGGCGATGGTGATGGGGATCCAGAGCTCCACGGTCAGCGCCTCGCGGTGGTGAGCCGGATTCCGGCGACGACCGGCGCGCGATGG
>CBDUCN010000211.1:0-9422 GCA_965365655.1 uncultured Gammaproteobacteria bacterium
AGCACGGTGTAGCTGCAGCTCACCTTGTCCACCGGGAAGTTGGACTCGAACATGCACCGATCGACGCCGAACAGCTCGATGGTGTGCTCGTAGTAGCGTCGGGTCGCGTCGAGCAGCTCCTCGCTGCCGGGCGGGCGCTCGCGCTCGTGCCACGCGAAGCCGTTCACCTCCATGTTGATGCCGCCCAGCTTGGCCACGACGTTGGGACACTGCGCGAGCGGGCCCACCACGCGCCGCCACTCGTCGAACACCTCGTCGCCGCGTCCGCGGTACGGCCCGACCCCGAGCGGCCCGCCGAAGTGGTCGAGCACGATGGTGGTGTCCGGGAACGCGCGCGCGAGGTCGGTGAGCGCCGGGATCTGGGTGTGGTAGCACCAGCCCTCGAACGACAGCCCGCGCGGCGCGAGGTGGCGGAAGCCCTCCCGGAACCGCGCGTCCAGGTACATGTCCGGCGCCGGCGCGGTGCGGTGGTTCGGAACGTCCGGGCTCGCGTGCCACGCGCCGCCCTGGCGGATGCCGCGAACCCGCCCGCCGCCGGCGGCGATCTGGCGATCGAGCACCTCCGCGACCCGGTCGCCGGTCCAGCAGTACGCGGTGCACACGATGCCGGCGGCGACACGGCACGGCCCGTACAGGCCGGACGCGCTCATCGCCGCGATGCCGTTCACGAACTCGGTCTCGCCGACCGGGCGCAGCTCCTCGGGCCCGTGCGCCTTGAACATCGCGCCGCACTCGATGAACACGGTGGACACGACGTTGTGGCCGCCGCCGACGTCCTCGAGCAGCTCGTCGAGCAGGTAGCGCGGCGCGACGCTGCCGGTGCGGAAGTCCCACAGGTGATGGTGCGGGTCGCAGATCGGCAGCTCCGGTTCGAGGGGCTGCTCCTCGGTGAGCGCGAGCCAGGCGTCGTTGGTGGCCATGAAGCGGGCGAGCCTCCGTGAAGCGTGCAGCGGGTGTGCCGCAGTGCGGCATCGACCTTCGAAGTATGTCACGCCGGCGTTCGGAACCGGCACGGCCATCGCGCGTGTGTCGATGCTGCACTGCCGCAGCGCGCATTACCGCGTGCGTGTGCCAGTTGCGTTCTCCCGGCCTTCTTGGCAAGTTCAGCCGCGCCCGCACGTCGCGCCGGGAAGGCCGTTATGCCCCGGTCCGCGCGCGGCGATGCGAAGGGGCCGCGGAGAGCCTCGAACGTCGAACGACAGCCAAGCGTTGCCAGCAGCGCGGAGGAGGATGACGGTGAATCTGAAGAGCAAGGCGCCCGCCTGGGCGATCGCGGCCATCGCCCTGGGCGTGGCCTGCGCTCCCGCGATGGCCCAGAAGGCCGGCGGGGTCATGAAGGTCTACCACCGCGGCACGCCGCCGAGCGGATCGATCCACGAGGAGGCGACCAACTCCACGGTGATGCCGTACATGGCGGTGTTCAACAACCTGGTCATGTTCGACCAGTCGAAGCCGAAGAACACTCGTGACACGATCGTCCCCGATCTCGCGACCTCGTGGTCGTGGAACGACGACGGCACGAAGCTCACCTTCAAGCTGCGCGAGGGCGTGAAGTGGCACGACGGCAAGCCGTTCACGTCGAAGGACGTGGCCTGCACGTGGGACATGATCCTCGAGAAGGGCCGCGCGAAGTTCCGCAAGAACCCGCGCCAGTCCTGGTACGGCAACCTCGAGAGCATCTCCACCAGCGGCGACCACGAGGCGACCTTCAACCTGAAGCGCCCGCAGCCCGCGCTGCTGATGCTGCTCGCGTCCGGCTACTCGCCGGTGTACCCGTGCCACGTGTCGCCGAAGACGATGCGCACGAACCCCATCGGCACGGGCCCGTTCAAGTTCGTCGAGCTCAAGCAGAACGAGTCCATCAAGTTCGTCAAGAACGAGGACTACTGGAAGCCGGGCCGTCCGTATCTTGACGGTATCGACTACACGATCATCAAGAGCCGCGCGACGCGGGTGCTGGGCTTCATCGCCGGCGAGTTCGACATGACCTTCGACACCGACGTCACGATCCCGCTGATGAAGGACATCGCGGAGAAGAATCCGAGCGCGGTGTGCTCGCTGGTTCCGACCGCGGTGAGCCGCAACCTGATCGTCAACCGCGACGCGCCGCCGTTCGACAACGCGGACCTGCGCACGGCGCTCGCGCTCACGATCGATCGCAACGCGTTCAGCGAGATCCTGCAGGAAGGCAAGGCCGACATCGGCGGCGCGATGCTTCCGCCGCCGGAAGGCACCTGGGGCCTGCCGCCGGAGATGCTGGCCGAGGTGCCGGGCTATGGCGACGTCGCCGCGAACCGCGAGAAGGCGCGCGCGATCATGAAGAAGCTGGGCTACGGCCCGGACAACCGCATGAAGCTCAAGGTGTCGACGCGCAACATCGCGATCTACCGCGATCCGGCCGTGATCCTGATCGACCACCTGAAGGAGATCTACATCGACGCCGAGCTCGAGACCATCGAGACCTCGAACTGGCACGCGAAGGTCGCGCGCAAGGACTACTCGGTGGGGCTGAACCTCACCGGCAGCGGCGTCGACGACCCGGACGCGCACTTCTACGAGAACTACGCGTGCGGCTCGCAGCGCAACTACACCGGCTACTGCAACCAGGACATCATGAGGCTCATGGAGCAGCAGTCGATCGAGACGGACTTCGAGAAGCGCCGCGCCATCGTGTGGGAGATCGACAAGCGGCTGCAGGAGGACGGGGCGCGCCCGATCCTGTACCACGACCGCTCGGCGCAGTGCTGGCAGGAGGACGTGAAGGGCTTCGTGATGATGACCAACAGCGTCTACAACGGCTGGCGTTTCGAGGACGTCTGGCTGGACCGCTGACGCGGAGATGGCCCGCGCCCGTCCGCCGGCACTCCGGCGGACGGGCGGTTTCGCGACGGCGCCCCCGCGACGGCGCGGGGGGCGACGAGCACGAAGGCGAGCCGGTGAGGAGGGTGTCTCCATGCCCGGCGTGACCCGACGAGGGACGTGGCGATGACCACCTACGTCATCAAGCGCTTCTTCCTGATGCTGCTCACGCTCATCGGGATGTCCATCCTGATCTTCGCGCTGCTGCGTCTCGTGCCGGGCAACATCGCGGACATCCTGTTCGACTCCGCCGGGTTCGTGGACCCGTCCGCGAAGGCGGAGATCGAGGCCGAGCTCGGGCTCGACAAGCCGATCCCGGTGCAGTACCTGCACTGGATGGGCGGGCTGCTGCAGGGCGACCTCGGCTTCTCCTACGTCTCCGAGCTGCCCACCATCGACGAGCTCGCGCCGCGCATCCCGATCACGCTCAAGCTCGCGGTGCTCGCGCTCGGCTTCTCGATCCTGTTCGGCGTGCCGCTCGGCGTGATCAGCGCGGTGAAGCAGGACACCGGGCTCGACTACCTGCTGCGGGTGATCAGCCTGAGCGGGCTGTCGCTGCCGTCGTTCTGGCTCGGACTGCTGATCCTGATGGCCTTCGTCGCGTGGGCGGGCTACATCCCGATCTACACCGACCCGCCGGAGGGCTGGTGGGAGGAGCTCAAGCTCTACAGCGTGCCCGCGGCGGCGGTGGGCTTTCGCAGCTCGGCGCTGATCATGCGCCTCACGCGCTCGTCGATGCTCGAGATCATGCGCCAGGACTACATCCGCACGGCGCGATCCAAGGGCGCGTCGGAGAACGCGATCAACTATAAGCACGCGCTGAAGAACGCGGTGCTGCCGGTGATCACGATCATCGGCATCGAGGCGGCGTTCCTGATCGGCGGCCTGATCGTCACCGAGACGGTGTTCAACATCCCCGGGATGGCGCGCTTCCTGGTCGAGGCGATCCAGTGGCGCGACTACCCGATCGTGCAGAATCTCGTGATGTTCATCGCGCTGGTCACGGTGCTCGTGAACTTCGCGGTCGACCTCGCGTACGCGGCGCTGGATCCGCGCATCCGCTACTCGGACTGAGCTCGGAGGCACGCCGCACATGGCCAACGTACAGCCCGAGGTCGACTACGAGGCCGAGCTCGCGAGGGCCGGCGCGCGCGCCGACGGCTGGTGGGGGACCACGCTCTACCTCGTGCGCCGCTTCCCGCTCGGCGCGATCGGCGCGGTGATCGTGACGCTGCTGCTGTTCAGCGCGATCTTCGCCGACTTCATCGCGCCCTACGACCCGCTGCAGACCTCCGCCGAGCGCTCGCTGTCCGAGCCCGGCGGCGCGCACCCGCTAGGCGCCGACGTGATGGGGCGCGACGTGTACAGCCGGATCATCCACGGCGCGCGCATCTCGCTCGCGGTGGGCATCGCGTCCACGCTCCTGGGCGGCGGCCTCGGCGTGATCATCGGCCTGCTCTCCGGCTACCTGCTCGGCTGGTTCGACCTCGTGATGCAGCGGGTCATGGACATCATGCAGGCGCTGCCGTTGCTGGTGATGGCGCTGGTGATGGCGGCGTCGCTCGGGCCGTCGCTGGAGAACACCATCATCGCGATCTCGATCCCGCTGGTGCCGAACGTCGCACGCGTGATCCGATCGACCACGCTGTCGATACGCGAGATGCCGTTCATCGAGGCCGCGCGCGCGGGCGGCATGAGCGAGATGCGCATCGCGCTGCTGCACGTGCTGCCGAACACCATCTCGCCGTTCATCGTGCTCGCGACCGCGCAGCTCGGCGCCGCGATCCTCACCGAGGCCGCGCTGTCCTTCCTCGGGCTGGGCGTCCCGGAGCCGCACCCGTCCTGGGGCCGCATGCTCTCGGAGTCCGCCGCCGAGTACGTTCGCGTGGCGCCGTGGCTGGTCATCTTCCCGGGCATCGCGATCAGCCTCGCCGTGTTCGGCACGAACCTGCTCGGCGATGCGCTGCGCGACGCCCTCGACCCGCGTCAGCGCAACGGCTGAGCCGGAAATCCCGAAAGACCCGGACATGCGCCGGCATCCTGGACCCCGGCGGACGGGGCGCGCGAGAACGAGGCCGCTGATGGCGAACCGAAAGAGCGAGACGGCACACCGACGATGAACGCGCCCGCGGCGACCGACACCGTGCTGGAGGTGGAGAACCTCCAGACCCACTTCTTCACCCGCTCCGGCGTCGCGCGCGCCGTGGACGGCGTGTCGTTCGAGGTCCGGCGCGGCGAGACGCTGGGGCTGGTCGGCGAGTCCGGCTGCGGCAAGAGCGTGACCTCGCTGTCCATCCTTCGCCTGGTGCCGGACCCGCCCGGGCGCATCGTCGGCGGCGCGGTGCGCTTCGACGGGCGCGATCTGCTCGCGCTTCCGGAAGAAGAGATGAAGAAGGTGCGTGGCAACGACGTGTCGATGATCTTCCAGGAGCCGATGACGTCCCTGAACCCGGTGTTCACGATCGGGCAGCAGATCTCGGAGGCGATCCTGCTGCACCAGGGACTGTCGAAGAAGGCGGCGATGGACAAGGCCGTCGAGATGCTCAAGCTGGTGCACATCCCGGAGCCGCAGCGCCGCGTGCGCGAGTACCCGCACCAGCTCTCCGGCGGCATGCGCCAGCGGGTGATGATCGCGATGGCGCTGTCGTGCAACCCGCGGGTGCTGATCGCGGACGAGCCGACGACGGCGCTGGACGTGACCATCCAGGCCCAGATCCTGGACCTGATCCTGGAGCTGCAGGAGCGCCTCGGCACCGCCGTCGTGATGATCACGCACGACCTGGGCGTGATCGCGGAGACCGCGCGGCGGGTGGTCGTGATGTACGCGGGGCGCAAGATCGAGGAGGCCGACGTCGTGAGCCTGTTCCAGGAGCCGCTGCACCCGTACACGCACGGCCTGCTCGCGTCGGTGCCGCACCTGGACCTGCTGGCCGGCAAGGAGCAGAAGAAGAAGCGCCTCGCCGAGATCAAGGGCATCGTGCCGCCGCTGACCGCGCTGCCCGTCGGCTGCAACTTCGCGCCGCGCTGCCCGCACGCCGACGACCAGTGCCGGGGCGAGTACCCGCCGTACGAGCAGAAACGCAGCGGTCACTGGGCGGCCTGCTGGCATGCCGAGCGCATCGCGGAGGCCGGCGGTGGCTGATCCCGCGACGAAGGCGCCGGCCGACCCGGTGAAGGACGCGAGCGCCGCGCCGCCGGTGCTCGAGGTCACCGATCTCAAGAAGCACTTTCCGGTGCGCAAGGGTCTGCTCGCGCGCCAGGTGGCCACCGTGTACGCGGTGGACGGGATCTCGTTCTCGATCCCGGAAGGCCAGACCCTCGGGCTGGTCGGCGAGAGCGGCTGCGGGAAGTCCACCGCGGGGCGCACGGTGCTGCGGCTGATCGAGCCCACGTCGGGCAGCATCCGCATCTCGGGCAAGGACATCACGCACCTGCCGAAGGAGGAGCTCAGGCCCTTCCGCCGGCAGATGCAGATCATCTTCCAGGACCCGTTCTCGTCGCTGAACCCGCGCAAGTCCGCCGGGCGCATCGTCGGCGAGATGCTCGAGGTGCACGGCCTGTCGAAGGGCAAGGAGACCGGGGAGCGGGTCGCCGCGCTGTTCGAGCGGGTGGGCCTGCGCGCGGCGCAGATGCACGCGTACCCGCACGAGTTCTCCGGCGGCCAGCGCCAGCGCATCGGCATCGCGCGGGCGCTGGCGCTGAACCCGAAGCTGATCATCGGCGACGAGCCGGTCTCGGCGCTGGACGTGTCCATCCAGGCGCAGGTGATCAACCTGCTGCAGGACCTGCAGGAAGAGTTCGACCTCTCGTACCTGTTCATCGCGCACGACCTCGCGGTGGTCGAGCACATCAGCCACTACATCGCGGTGATGTACCTCGGGCGCATCGTCGAGTACACCGACAAGCGCACGCTGTTCACCGACCCGCTGCACCCGTACACCGAGGCGCTGCTGTCGGCGGTGCCGATCCCGGACCCCACGCTACGGCGCAACAAGCGCATCCTGCAGGGCGAGCTGCCGAGCCCGATGAGCCCCCCGTCCGGCTGCCACTTCCACACCCGCTGCCCGTACGCGGAGGAGCGCTGCCGGCGCGAGGCGCCGGCGCTGCGCGAGACCCGCGAGGGGCACCTGGTGGCCTGTCACCTGCGCTGAACGGCGCCGGCCCGCGGCAGCGGCGCGCCGGACGGGCTGCGCCGCGCGCGCGGGCCTTGACGCCGAGCCCCGGGTCCGCAGGATCGGGACCCGCACCCACGAACAGAGACCGCACCCATGTCCATCGGCTTTCGCATCCTCGAACGCACCCGCCAGGTGGGTGCCGCCCACATCGAGCGCTTCCGCGCGCTGCCGGTGGCCAACGTCAGCGACTGCATGCACCGCATGAGCGCGGGCGGCGCGCGCCTGCGGCCGATGCACCGCGACGGGGTCATGGCGGGTCCGGCGCTGACGGTGAAGACGGCGGCCGGCGACAACCTGATGATCCACAAGGCGCTGGACATCGCGCAGCCGGGCGACGTGATCGTCGTCGACGGCGACGGCGCGCTGACCAACGCGCTGATCGGCGAGCTGATGCTCGCCCACGCGATCAAGCGCGGCGTCGCGGGCATCGTGATCAACGGCGCGGTGCGCGACTGCGACGCGTTCCCGCGCCGCAACCTGCCCGTGTACGCGGCCGGCGTGACCCATCGCGGGCCGTACAAGAACGGCCCCGGTGAGATCAACGTGGCCGTCGCCGTCGACGGCATGGTGATCGAGCCCGGCGACCTGGTGCTGGGCGACCAGGACGGCGTGCTGTGCGTGCCCTTCGAGCATCTGGAGCCGGTGTGTGCCGCCGCGGAGGCGAAGAAGGCGGCCGAGGACATCCAGATGGCGGAGATCGAGGCCGGCACCAGCGACCGCGCGTGGGTGGACGAGACGCTCGCCAGGCTCGGCTGCGAGATGCCGTGAGCGGCGCGCCGGCGCCGCGAGCGGGACCGCGGCACGAGCGCTGCCGGCGCCGACCGGCGCAGCGGCGCGTTCGGGGCGCACGACCTCGCGCGGCGCCGGGGCGCCGCGTCCGCCGGGTGACGGACGGGGACAACTGACATGCGAATCGCGATCATCGGCGCCGGCGCGGTCGGCGCCTACGTCGGCGGCTACCTGGCCCGGGACGGCCACGACCTGGTGCTGGTGGACCCGTGGCCGGCGCACGTCGAGGCGATGAACGGCCTGGGGCTGAAGCTGGAAGGCATGAGCGACGCGGAGTGCTTCACCGCGCAGGTGCGCGCGATGCACGTGACCGACGTGCAGTCGCTGCAGCGCGAGGGCATGGTGGACATGGCCTTCGTGTGCATGAAGTCCTACGACACCGCGTGGGCCACGCACCTGATCCGCGACTACCTCGCGCCGGACGGCTTCGTGGTGTCGCTGCAGAACTGCATCAACGAGGACACCATCGCCGGCATCGTGGGCTGGGGCAAGACGGTGGGCTGCATCGCCGCGAAGATCTCCGTCGAGCTGATGGGACCCGCGCACGTCAGGCGCGGCGTGCCGAAGAGCGGCAAGGGCGCGGTGTTCCGCGTCGGCGAGGTGCACGGGCGCGAGACGCCGCGCGCCGCGCGCGTCGCCGCGATGCTGTCGTCGGTGGACGGGGCACGGGTCACCACGAACCTGTGGGGCGAGCGCTGGAGCAAGCTGGTCGCGAACGCGATGCGCAACGGCATCTGCGCTGCCAGCGGCATGACCGCGAACCAGTGCGACCGCGAGCCGGTGACGCGGCGCCTCGCGGTGCGCGTGGCCGGCGAGGCGGTGCGCATCGGCGTCGCGCAGGGCTTCGTCGTCGAGGACATCGGCGGCCGTGCGGCCGACGACTGGGTCGCGGCGCTGGACGGCGACGTCGCGCTGATGCAGGCGATGGAGGAGGAGATGGAGGCGTCCTGTGCGACCCGCAGCGAGGCCTTCATCCCGTCGATGGCCCAGGACGTGAACAAGCATCGGCGCACCGAGATCGACTTCATCAACGGCGCCGTGGTCGCGCGCGGGCGCGAGCTCGGCATCGACGCGCCGGCCAATGCCGGCCTCGCCGCGGCGGTGCGCCGCATCGAGCGCGGCGAGTGCCAGCCGTCGCTGGACCTGCTGCGTGGCATCTGAGGAGACCGGCATGACGCGGGCGACGTTCCACCTGTCCATCCCGGTGAGCGATCTGGACGCCGCGCGCGCGTTCTACGTCGACCTGCTGGGCTGCCGGCTCGGGCGCGAGGGTGCGCGGCGCATCGACATCGACTTCTTCGGCCACCACGTCGTCGCGCACCTCGCGCCGCGCGAGGCGGAGCAGGCGGTGGGGCGCTTCCACTCCGACGGCGTCGACGTGTCGGTGCGCCACTTCGGCGCGATCGTGCCGGAGGCGGACTGGGAGCGCATGCGCGCACGCCTGGAGGCGGCCGGCGTCGAGTTCTCGATGGCGCCGCAGACGATCCGCGCCGGCAGCGTCGAGGAGCAGCGCATCATGATGATGCCGGACGGCTGCGGGAACATCGTGGAGCTGAAGTCGATCGCGCCGGAGCGCGTGTTCGCGCGCTGACGCCGCGC
>CBDUCN010000212.1:0-9402 GCA_965365655.1 uncultured Gammaproteobacteria bacterium
GCCGGCGTGCCGTTCAACTTCGCGAACGTGATCGCGCTGCCGCTGCTGCTCGGTGTCGGCGTGGACAGCGGCATCCACATGCTGACGCGCGCGCGGATGAGCCACGGCGGCGCGCTGGCCGGGTCCAGCACCGCGCGAGGCGTGCTCACCAGCGCGCTGACCACGACGGTGAGCTTCGGCAATCTCGCGTTCTCCGGGCACCCGGGCACGGCCAGCATGGGCGTGCTGCTGACGGTGGGCATGGTGGCCACGCTGCTGTGCACGCTGCTGGTGCTGCCGGCACTGGTGCGGCTGGCGGCGGCGCACGGGCCCGCCGCCGCTCGCGGCGCGACATGACCACGCTGGTGACGGGCGCGACCGGGCTGGTCGGCTCGGCGGTCACCCGCGCGCTGCTGGCCCGCGGCGAGCGCGTGCGGGTGCTGTGCCGGCCGGCCGGCGCACGCGCGAACCTGCAGGGGCTGGACGTCGAGATCCACGAAGGGGACCTGCGCGAGCCCCTGTCGCTGGCCGGCGCCGTGGCCGGCTGCCGGGCGCTGTTCCACGTCGCGGCGGACTACCGCCTGTGGGTGCGCGAGCCGGACGAGCTGTACCAGGCCAACGTCACCGGCACGCTGGAGCTGCTGGCGGCGGCGGCCGCCGCCGGGGTCGAACGCATCGTGTACACCAGCAGCGTCGCGACGCTGGGACTGAACGCGGACGGGACGCCGGCCGACGAGCGCACGCCGGTCGATCCGCAGCGCATGATCGGCCACTACAAGCGCTCCAAGTACATCGCCGAGGACCAGGTGCGCCGGCGCGTGGCCGGTGAAGGCTGGCCCGTGGTGATCGTGAATCCGTCGACCCCGGTCGGCCCGGGCGACGTGCGGCCCACGCCCAGCGGGCGGATGCTGCTCGACGCGGCCCGCGGCCGGGTGCCGGCCTACGTGGACACCGGGCTGAACCTGGTGCACGTCGACGACGTCGCGGCGGGGCACCTGCTGGCCCTCGAGCGCGGGCGCGTCGGCGAGCGCTACATCCTGGGCGGCGACGACATGAGCCTGCGCGAGATCCTGACGGCGGTGGCGAGCCTGTGCGGCCGGCGCCCGCCGGCGGTGCGGCTGCCGCACCTCGCGGCGCTGCCGGTGGCGGCGGCGAGCGAGCTGTGGTGCCGCGTGCGCGGCCGCGGCGAGCCGCTGGCGACGCTGGATGGCGTGCGCATGTCGATGAAGCGCATGTACTTCAGCTCCGCGCGCGCCGAGGCCGAGCTGGGCTACCGCGCGCGGCCGGCGATGGAGGCGATCCGCGATGCGGTGGAGTGGTTCCGGGAGCAGGGGATGCTGGAGTGAACGGGCGTTGCGCGCGGCGCGGCGGGCCCGGCCTCCCCGCGCCGCGTTCGCAGGCAGCGGGTGATGACAAGCAGCGGCCGCACATGCCGTCCCGGCGCGCCGGGCCGATGCCCGTTCCGGGCGCGTCGCGGCTCCCCCGGCGTCCGCGCGCTCAGTCCCCGGCGCGCAGCGTCCCGCGCGTGAGCGGCGCGCCCGCCGTCAGCCGGGCGCTGGCCGCGAGGCCGGCGAGGATCCACACCAGCTCCCGGGCGCGGCGCAGCAGCGCGACCGCGAGGCCGCTGCCGGCGTCGCCGGTGATCGCGCCGGCAATCAGCATCACCGCGCCGTCCTGCGCACCCAGGCTGGCCGGGATGAAGAACGTCGCGGCGCGCACCATCTGTGCGACCGCCTCGATGATCCAGGCGTCCTGGAAGGTCGCCGGGACGCCCATCAGCGTCAGCGTGAGCCACACGCCCAGCGCGCCCAGCATCCAGTTCGCCATCCCGAGCGCGAGCACCAGCGCGAGCCGTCCGGGGGACGTCGAGTAGAACGTCACGAGCCGCCGGTCGAGGTCCTGCATCGCCGTCAGCGCGCGCGTCAGGCGCGGGTGCCGGCGCGCGGCGCGGCTGGCCAGCAGCGAGCCCAGCCGCAGCCGCTGCACCAGCCAGAACGCGCCGATGCCGGCGCTGAGCAGGGCCAGCCCGACGCCCGACAGCGTGCGCGCCTCGGCGGGGATGCGCGGGTCGTCGCTCATGACGACGAAGCCCACCGCGAGAAAGGCCACCAGCGAAAGCACGTTGGCGGTCTTCGCGAGCACCAGGGACGCCCCCGACGCGGTGAACGGAAGGCCGTAGCGGCGCTTCAGGATCAGCGCCTTCACCGGCTCGCCGCCGATGCCGCCTAGCGGGGTCAGCACGTTCCAGCACTCGCCGGCCAGGCGCACCGCGTACAGCCGCGCCGTCCACCGTGCGGTGCGCGGGGTCCCGTCGAGGGTGAGCTGCCACGCGAACGCGTCGCACAGGAACTCGACGGCGTACACCGCGAGCAGCAGCGCGAAGCCGGCGACGCCGACCGCGGCCACCTGGGTCAGCACCGCGGCCAGCTCCGCCTGCGTCAGCAGCCACGCGAACAGCGCGGCGCCGCCGAGCAGCAGCGCGATGCGCGTCACGCGCACGCCGGCGTGCGGCGCGCGGTCGCCTCGCGGCGCGCGCAGCCGGCCGCCTTCTGTACTTTCCCATTTCATTGCAGGACGATCTCGTGCGCGTGACAGTAACCGGGAACACGCGGAGGGCGCGACGATGCGGGCCATCATCCTGGCGGCGGGGGTCGGCTGGCGGCTTGGCGGCGGCGAGCAGCCGCCGAAGTGCCTGCTGCGCTTCGACGGCCGCAGCCTGCTCGAGCGGCACCTGGACGCACTCGCGCGCGCCGGCGTCGAGCACGTCAGCGTGGGCGTCGGCTACCGCGCCGACGACGTGCGGGCGGTGCTCGCCGGCACGGACGCTCCGCCGCGGGTGGACGCCGTCTACAACCCGCACTTCCGCGACGGCAACGTGGTCACGCTGCACACCCTGGCCGCGGCGCTGGACTGCGGCGACGACGTGCTCGTGATGGACGCCGACGTGCTGTACCACGAGGACGTGCTGCTGCGGCTGGTGACGTCGCGGCACGCGAACTGCCTGCTGCTGGACCGCGAGTTCGAGGCTGGCGACGAGCCCGTGAAGCTGTGCCTGCGCGAGGGCCGGGCGGTGGCCTTCGGCAAGCAGATCCCGTCGAGCCTGGTCCATGACCGGTGCGGCGAATCGGTGGGCTTCTTCCGATTCGCGCCGGACATGGCGCGCCGCCTCGCACGGCAGGTGGCCGGCTACGTCGCGCGCGGCGAGCGTGACGCGTACTACGAGGACGCGATCCGGGATCTGCTGCTCGAGCGGCCGGACGACTTCGGCGTCGAGGACGTGACCGGGCTGCCGTGGATCGAGATCGACTTCCAGGAAGACGTGGAGCGCGCCGAGCGCGAGGTCATGGCGCGCATCCTGGAGCACGCCGCGGCCTGAGTTCCCGGATCGCCCGGGACGCCGGTCGCGCCGCGGGCGGCGCGCGTCAGCCGGGCTCGCCGCCCGCCGCGCGCGCCGGCCCCGCGTCGCGCGCGAGGCGGGCGCGCACCGCCGCGAGGATCCCGTCCGCGTCCAGGCCCGCGTCGCGCAGCATGTCGCCGCGCCCGCCGTGCTCGATGAAGCGGTCCGGCAGCCCCAGGTTGAGCACGCGCGCGCTCACGCCGCGCGCGGCCAGGCACTCGTCGATCGCGCTGCCGGCGCCGCCGCCCACCGCGTTCTCGTCGACCGTCACCACGAGGTCGTGGCGCGCCGCCATCTCGCACACCAGATCCTCGTCCAGCGGCTTCACGAAGCGCATGTTCACCACCGTCGCATCCAGCGTCGCGCCGGCCTCCAGGCACGGTGCGAGCATCGGGCCGAACGCGAGGAACACGACGCCGCGACCCTCGCGGCGCACCTCGGCCTTGCCCAGCTCCAGCGCGCGCATCTCGCCGCGCACCGCGACCCCCGGACCGGTGCCGCGCGGGTAGCGCACGACCGCCGGGCCGTCGAGGGTGAACCCGGTGTAGAGCATCTGCCGCGTCTCGTCCTCGTCCGCGGGCGTCATGATCACGATGCCCGGCAGGCAGCGCAGGTAGCTCACGTCGTAGGCGCCGGCGTGGGTCGGGCCGTCGCCGCCGACCAGGCCCGCGCGATCCACCGCGAACAGCACCGGCAGACGCTGCAGCACCACGTCGTGCACCACCTGGTCGTACGCGCGCTGCAGGAAGGTCGAGTAGATGGCCACCACCGGCTTGAGGCCGTCGCACGCCATGCCTGCCGCGAGCGTGACGGCATGCTGCTCGGCAATCGCCACGTCGAAGTAGCGCTCCGGGAAGCGTTCGGCGAAGCGCTCCATCTTCGAGCCCTCGCGCATCGCCGGGGTGATGCCGACCAGGCGCCGATCGGCGTCCGCCATGTCGCACAGCCAGTCGCCGAACACCTGCGAGTAGGTGGGGCCGCCGCCGGCGCCGCCCGCGGGGGCGATGCCCACCTGCGGATCGAAGGGCGCGCTGATGCCGTGGTACTTCACCGGGTCGCGTTCCGCCGGCGCGTAGCCCTTGCCCTTGCGTGTCACCACGTGCAGCAGCTGCGGGCCGCGCAGCGCGCGCACGTTGCGCAGCGTCGCGAGAAGCGCGTCGAGGTCGTGACCGTCGATCGGACCCACGTAGTTGAAGCCGAACTCCTCGAACAGCGTCCCCGGCACCACGAGCCCCTTCACGTGCTCCTCCGCGCGGCGGGCGAGCTCCCACGCCGGCGGCACCCGCGACAGGATGCGCTTGCCGCCCTCGCGCACCGTGCTGTAGAGGCGTCCGGAGATGAGCTCGGCGAAGCGCCGGGTGAGCGCGCCGACGTTCGGCGATATGGACATCTCGTTGTCGTTGAGCACGACGAGCAGGTCGGCGCCCACCTCGCCGGCGTGGTTCAGCGCCTCGAAGGCCATGCCGCAGGTCAGGCCGCCGTCGCCGATCACCGCGACGCAGCGCCGCCCGCTGCCGCTCTCCCGGGCCGCGATGGCCATGCCGAGGGCGGCGCCGATGGAGGTGCCGGCGTGTCCGACGCCGAAGGTGTCGTACTCGCTCTCCTCGCGCTTCGGAAACGGCGCGATGCCGCCCCACTGGCGCACCGTGAGCATCTGCTCGCGGCGCCCGGTCAGCACCTTGTGCGGGTAGCCCTGGTGGCCCACGTCCCACACGATGCGGTCGTCAGGGGTGTCGTAGAGATAGTGCAGGGCGACGGTCAGCTCCACCGCGCCGAGGCCGGCGGCGAAGTGGCCGGTGGAGCGCGACACGCTGTCGACCAGGAACTCCCTCAGCTCGCGCGCGACGCGGGGGAGCTGCGCCGGCGTCAGGGTGCGCAGGTCCGCGGGCGACGCGATGCGCTCGAGCAGCGGGTAGCGGGGGGCAGCCGTCATGGGCGGGAACGTCCGGAGGCCGGCACCGCATGGTATTGGCGCTCCCCGACCCTGGCAAGACGCCCCAAGTCCTTGAAAGGATGCGGCTCGCGACCCGCTCCCGTACCATTGACCGCGTGTCCGCGCCGGGCGCGGGAACCGGACCTCAAGGAGTGACGGATGGGCGTACCGCTGCGGCAGGCCCTGACCATCGGCGGCTACATCCTCCGCCAGCGGCTGAAGGGCAACCGGCGCTATCCGCTGGTGCTGATGCTGGAGCCGCTGTTCCGATGCAACCTGGCGTGCGCCGGCTGCGGCAAGATCGACTACCCGGAGCACATCCTGGACCGGCGCATCTCGGTCGCGGACGCGCTGGCGGCCGTCGACGAGTGCGGCGCGCCGGTGGTGTCCATCGCCGGCGGCGAGCCGCTGCTGCACAAGGAGATGCCGGAGATCGTGCGCGGCATGCTCGCGCGGCGGAAGTACGTCTACCTGTGCACGAACGCGCTGCTGCTGAAGAAGCGCATGAAGGACTACAGCCCGTCGCCGTGGCTCACGTTCTCGGTGCACCTGGACGGCAACCGCGATCGCCACGACGCGTCGGTGTGTCAGGACGGCGTGTTCGACCGCGCCGTGGAGGCCGTGCGCGAGGCCCGGGCGCGCGGTTTCCGCGTGACCGTGAACTGCACCCTGTTCCAGGGCGAACGCCCGGAGGAGGTCGCGCAGTTCCTGGATCAGTGCATGGCGCTGGACGTGGAGGGCGTGACGATCGCCCCGGGATTCAGCTACGAGCGCGCGCCGAAGCAGGAGGTGTTCCTGCGCCGGCGGGTGTCGAAGCAGCTGTTCCGCGACGTGTTCCGGCTCGGCCGCGGCCGGCGCTGGCGGCTCAACCACTCGGCCCTGTACCTGGACTTCCTCGCCGGCAACCAGGACTACCAGTGCACCGCGTGGGGCAATCCCACCCGCAACGTGTTCGGCTGGCAGAAGCCGTGCTACCTGCTGGTCGGCGAGGGCTACGCGTCCAGCTACCGCGAGCTGGTGGACGGCGTGGACTGGTCGCGCTGGGGCCTCGGGCGCGATCCGAAGTGCGCGAACTGCATGATGCACTGCGGATTCGAGCCCACCGCGGTCAACGACGCGGTGAGCCATCCGCTGAAGGCGCTGTGGGTGGCGCTGCGCGGGCCGCGCACCGCCGGGCCGATGGTGGACGAGCCACCGGTGCGCTACCCGATCCCGCTGGAGGCGGCGACCGCGGACGGCGACGGCGGGGACGGCGGCTCGCGGCGGGTCGCCTGACAGCCCGTGAACGCGCCGCGCCGCACGCCGCGTCGCGCCGCCGAGCCGTCCCGGCGGCGGGTGCCGCGCGCCGCGGCGGCCGGGCCCCGGGAATGCTGACCGCGCTGGCGCTGCTCGCGGCCGCCGCGTGGGTCGCGCTGCTCGTCGCGCCGCCGTGGCCGTGGCGCCACCGTCACCTGGTCGCGCCGCTCGCGGGCGACGAGCACGACCTCGGCGACGTCTGCGTGCTGATCCCGGCGCGCGACGAGGCGGCGCTGCTGCCGCGCACGCTCGCGGCGCTCGCGCGCCAGGGACGCGGGCTGCAGGTCGTGGTGGTGGACGACGGCTCGCGCGACGGCAGCGCGGCGCTCGCGCGCGCCGCTTGGCCCGAAGGCCTCGCCGTCGTCGAGGCGCCGCCCGTTCCCGCGGGCTGGAGCGGCAAGGTGTGGGCGCAGCACCAGGGCGAGTCGCGGCTGCAGCGCGCGCTGGTGCTGCTGCTGGACGCCGACATCGAGCTGGCCCCGGGGATGGTCGCCGCGCTGCGCGGGCACCTCGTCGCGCAGCGGCTGGACCTGGTCTCGGTGATGGCCCGGCTGCCGGTGGATTCGCCGTGGGAGCGGCTGCTGGTGCCGCCGTTCATCTACTTCTTCAAGCTGCTGTATCCGTTCGCGCTCAGCAACCGCCCGCGCTCGCGCGTGGCCGCCGCCGCCGGCGGCTGCATCCTGCTGCGCCGCGACGCGCTGGTCCGCGCCGGCGGCTTCGCGGCGCTGCGCGGCGCGCTGATCGACGACTGCGCGCTGGCGCGCGCGGTGAAGCGCAGCGGCGGGCGCACCTGGATCGGGCAGAGCGCCGGCGTGCACGGGCGCCGCGCGAGCCGCGGCCTGTCGCCGCTGTGGGACATGGTCGCGCGCACCGCGTACACGCAGCTCGGCTGCTCGCCGGCGATGCTGGCCGCGTGCACGCTGGCGATGCTGGCCGCGTTCGCGGTGCCGGTGGCGGCGGTCGTCGCCGGCGACGCGCAGGCCGCCGCCGCGGGCGCGGTGGCGCTGGTCGCGATGTGCGCGAGCTTCGCGCCCACCGTGCGCTATCTGGGTCTGGGCGCGGGCTGGGCGGCGACGCTGCCGGTCGCGGCGGCGCTGTTCCTCGCGATGACCTGGTCGTCGGCGCTGCGCTACTGGCGCGGCGAGCGCAGCCGCTGGCGCGGCCGGCGCTACCTGCGCGCGGGACACGGGGCGTGAGCGGCGCGGTGCCGGGGGTGCGCGCGGCCGCAGCGGGCGCGCTGCTCGCGGTGGCGCTGCTCGCGCACGCCGCGGCCGGCCCCGGCACGGCGGTCGTCGAGCGCCTGCACGCGGCGCTGCTCGAGAACATCGCAGCCGGTGCCGCACGCGACCTGCAGGCGCGGGCGCGGGCGCTGGAGCCCGTCGTGTCGCAGGTCTTCGACTTCGAGACCATCGCGCGCGTCGCGATGGGCCGCACCTGGGACACGCTGGACGCGCCGCGGCGCGCACGGGTGCAGGCGCTGCTGCGCCGCGAGAGCGTGTACACCTACGCCGACCGCTTCCACGGCGGCGGTGATCGGGTGCGTTTCGTGGTGGACGAGGAGCAGCCGTCGCGCGGCGGCCGCCTGCTCGTGCGCACCCGGCTCGTGCGCGACGGTGAGGAGCCGGTGTCGCTGGACTACGTGCTCCAGGACGCCGCCGGCCGCTGGCGGATCGTGAACGTGCTCGCCCAGGGGGTCAGCGATCTGTCGCTGAAGCGCGCGCAGTACGCGGCCGTGATCCGCGACCAGGGCGTGGACGCGCTGCTGCGCAGACTCGAGGAGCAGGTCGCGCAGCTCGAGTCGGGGGGCGGAAGTTGACCCGTCTCCTGGGAGCGGTCAATATGCGCCGCGCGAACGGGTGGCCGACGGTTATTTCCAGCAGGAGCGAAGGGATGCGACGCACTTTCAGGCGCACGGCTGCGGCCGCGTTGGCGGCATGCGGGATTGCGCTGGGCGGCTGCGCCGGCAGCGGCCCGCCCGTCGCCGACGAGACCTACGACCCGCTGGAGGGAATGAACCGGTCCGTGTTCGGCTTCAACAAGGCCCTCGACGAGAACATCCTGGGCCCGATCTCCGACGGCTACGTCGCGGTCACGCCCGAGCCCGCGCGCGACGCGATCTACAACTTCTTCGACAACCTCGGGTACCTCACCACCGCGGCGAACCAGTTCCTGCAGGGCAAGTTCGAGCGCGGCCTCGAGGACACGGCGCGCTTCGTGTTCAACTCGACCTTCGGGCTCGCGGGCTTCATCGACTTCTCCTCCGGCGTCGGATTCGAACGCCGCCAGGAGGACTTCGACCAGACGCTCGCGGTGTGGGGCCTGCCCCCCGGCGCGTACCTGGAGCTTCCGCTGCTCGGCCCGAACACGGTGCGCGGTCTGCCGGGAATCGTCGCGGACGCGTTGACGGACATCAAGACGTGGTTCGGCGACCCGTACGGCTACATCGCCCTCGGCACCAGCACGGTCGAGACCCGCGCGCGGCTCGACAGCGCCATCAAGCTTCGCGACACCTCCGCGCTGGACCCGTACGTGTTCCAGCGCGAGGCGTTCATGCAGCGCCGCCGCCATCTGATCTTCGACGGCAATCCGCCGCTGACCGACGGCTCGCCGGACTCGTCCACGCAGTAATCCGCCGCTGCGCGAGGCGGCCTCGCGCCGCCGTTGCCGCAGCCGGCGCGCACCGTGCGTGCCGCGTGGCCTGCCGGTATAGTCCGGCCCCCCCGAAGCGCGCGTCCGCAGCCGTGGCCCAGTACATCTACACCATGAACCGGGTGACCAAGGTGGTCCCCCCGAAGCG
>CBDUCN010000213.1:0-9278 GCA_965365655.1 uncultured Gammaproteobacteria bacterium
CTGGCCGCCGTCGGCCTGCTCGGCCTCGGCGCCGCGCTCGGTGCGCTGGCCGCGGTCAGCGGTGCGGCGGGTGCCCACGGCTTCGGCCGCCATCACGGTGCGCACACGCTGGAGTCGATGACGGAGCGCGCTCTCGACCACACCGCGTGGATGCTGGCGCGCGTCGACGCGACCCCGGAGCAGGAGGAGCGGATGAACGCCGTGGTCGGTGCGCTGGTGGTGGAGCTCGAGCCGCTGCACCGCTCGCACCGCGAGCACCGCCGCGCGTTCGTCGCCGAGCTGCTGCGCCCCGAGGTGGACCGCGGCGCGCTGGAGACGCTGCGCCGCGAGGAGCTGCGCCTGGCCGACGCGGCCAGCGCGCGCATCACCGACGCGGTGGCGGATGCCGCGGGCATCCTGACGCCCGCGCAGCGCGAGGAGCTGCTGTCGCGCTTCGCGGACCGCGAACGTCTGCACTGACGCGGCCGCGGCGGGGGCCGGCCCGTGGCGGGCCGGCCCCCGCGCAGCCCATACAATGCGCGCATGGCGCAGCAGGTGCTGATCATCGACGACGACGAGGCGCTGGCCGGGATGCTCGGCGAGTACCTCGCGGCGGCCGGCTTCGGCGTGCACCACGCCCGCGATGCGCAGGCCGGCCTCGCGCGCGTCGCGGCCGAGCCCTTCGACGCGCTGGTGCTGGACGTGATGCTGCCCGACCTGGACGGCTTCGAAGTGCTGAGGAGGCTGCGCGCGGAGCACGACGTGCCGGTGCTGATGCTCACCGCCCGCGGCGAGGACACGGACCGCATCGTGGGCCTCGAGCTCGGGGCCGACGACTATCTGCCCAAGCCGTTCAATCCGCGCGAGCTGCTGGCGCGCCTGCGCGCCGTGCTGCGACGCCGCGAGGCGCCGGCGGCGGCCGGCGTGCTGCGCTTCGGCCGCCTCGAGATCGACCGCGACCGGCGCGAGGTGCGCGTCGACGGCCGCGCGTGCGCGCTGACCGGCTACCAGTTCGACATCCTGCTCGCGCTCGCCGCAAGCGCGGGGCGGGTGCTGTCGCGCGAGGCCATCATGGATCGCGCCGGCGGGCGCTCGCTGGAGTCCTTCGACCGCAGCATCGACGTGCACGTGTCGCGCATCCGCGCCGCGATCGAGGACGACCCGCGCCGTCCGCGGCGCATCGTGACCGTGCGCGGGGCCGGCTACCTGTTCCCGCGGCGCCAGGACGATGACTGAGCGCGCGGTCGGGCGTCACGCCGCGCGGTGCGCCGCGCCCCGGCGGCGCGCGTGATGATGGGGCGCCTGTACTGGCGCGTCTACGCGGCCTTCGTGCTGGTGCTGCTCGTGTTCGCGCTGCTCGCCGGCGCGCTGCGGCTGCTCGCGCCGGACGACGGCCCGCGCGAGGCGCTGGTGGAGGCGGTCGCGGCGACGGTGGCCGACCTGCTGCCGCCTCCGGGCGCCGGGAGCGCGCTGGACGCGACCCTGTCGCGCCTCGCCGCGCGCTTCGATGCCGATGCCGCGGTGTACACCGCCGACGGCGTCACGCTCGCCGCCGCCGGCGCCGCGGTGCCGGGTCCGCCGCGCGACGGCGCGAGTGGCTGGGTGCGCGACGGCCTGCGTCATGGCTTCGCGCTGCGCCTGCCGGACGGGCGCTGGCTGGTCGCGCACAAGTCCTGGGAAGGTCGCGCCGCGGGCTGGGCGTTCGGGCTGCTCGCGCTGGCGCTCGCGATCGCCGCCGGCAGCTACCCGCTCGCGCGGCGCATCACGCGCCGCGTGGAGCTGCTCGAGCGCCAGGCCGAGGCGCTGGGCGCCGGCGACCTCTCGGCGCGGGTCACGGTGCAGGGCCGCGACGAGGTCGCGCGGCTCGCACGCGCGCTCAACGCGGCGGCCGCGCGCATCGAGTCCCTGGTCGCCGCGCAGCGCTCCACGCTCGCCGGCGCGTCGCACGAGCTGCGCTCACCGCTGGCGCGCATCCGCATGGCGCTGGAGCTGGGCGAGGCGGGCCTGCGCCCGGAGCTTCGCGCGCGCCTGGAGCGCGACGTCGCGGAGCTCGACGGCCTGATCGAGGAGCTGCTGCTCGCGAGCCGCGTGCAGGCCGGCGCCGCGCCGGAGCGCGACGAGGACGTGGACCTGCTCGCGCTGCTCGCCGAAGAGGCGTCGCGCGTCGGGGCGTCGGCCGGCGGCGACCCCGTGACCCTGCGCGGCGATCCGCGCCTTCTGCAGCGCCTGCTGCGCAACCTGCTCGAGAACGCGGTGCGCCACGGCGGCGGCACGCCGGTGGAGGCGTCGCTGCTCGCGCACGGCGGCCGGGTCACGCTGCGGGTGGAGGACCGCGGGCCGGGCATTGCCGAACAGTACCGGGAGCGCATCTTCGAGCCGTTCTTCCGCCCGCCGGGCCTGCGCGAGGGCGAGCACCGCGGGGTCGGGCTCGGGCTCGCGCTGGTGCGCGAGATCGCGCGCCACCACGGCGGCGACGCGCGCTGCGAGCCCCGCGACGGCGGCGGCACGCGCTTCACGGTCGAGCTTCGCGGATGACGCCCCGCGCGCGCCGGCGCGCGGGTCACCGGTGAGACGATGTTGCTCCGCGCGGCGCCGGATCAGCGCCGACGGCGGCCGAACGGCGGCTGCCCGCGCCAGTACCGGATCACGCACCAGCCGCCCGCGAGTCCGCCGAGGTGCGCGAAATGGGCCACGCCGCTCGCGCTGCCGGTCACGCCCAGCATCAGCTCGACGCCTCCGTAGAGGGTGACGAACAGCCACGCCGGCATCGGAATCGGCGGGATCAGCAGCGTGATCGTGCGCTGCGGGAACAGCATCGCGAAGCCCACCAGCAGCCCGAACAGCCCGCCGGACGCGCCCACCGTGGGGGCGATGCTGCCGGACAGCGTCGTGACCGCGAGCTGCGCCGCCGCGGCCGCGAGCACGCTCACGGTGTAGAACGCGGCCATCCGGCGCGCGCCCCACACCTGCTCGAGCGCGGAGCCGAACATCCACAGCCCGAACATGTTGAACGCGAGATGCGCGAGGTTCGCGTGCAGGAACGCGTACGTGAACACCTGCCACGGCATGAACAGCCCGCTCCCCGGCGGCCACAGCGCGAGCCAGCCGACGATCCCGCCGCCGCCCTGCTGCAGCACCAGGAACGCGACCCCGTTCGCGATCAGCAGCCCCTGGGTCAGCGGCGGCATCTGAACACGCGCTCGCAGATGTGCTTCACCGCTCGTGCCTGATGGAGGCGTGTCCGCGTCTCACCGGCCCCTCTTCGGCCCTCCCCCGGCGTCGGGGGGCGGAACGGCCGAGGTCGTGCGCCGTGATCGACATCCACGGGCAGGTGTTCAGGGTGTCCGTGCGAGCGGGACGCCGGCCGTCGCCGCGTCGCGCAGGCGCGGGGTGCCGGCGCGCAGCGCGACGTAGTCGGCGAGGATGCGCTGCGCCTCCTCGAGGACGATGTCGTGTCCGGGCGCCGGGTCCGCCGCCGGATCCGCCGGGTCGCCGTGCGCTGCGTCCGCGTCCTTCGCGCCGTCGTCCGATCCCGCCGCGGCCTGCGGCGGCGGCAGGCCCGGCTTCGCGGCCTCGCTCACCGGGATCTCGTAGGTGACCGGCCTGACGGCGTCCAGTGCCGCGAGCGCGTCCCGGTACGCCTTGCGGCGCGCCTCGAAGTGCGCGATCTCGTCGCGGCGCGCACCCTCGTTCAGCGACACGGTGCGCGACGCCTGACGCTCCTTGATGCGCTCGAGCTCGGAGCGCAGCAGCTCGAAGTGCGCCGACTCGTCGATGCGGCGCGCGGACTCCGCGCGCAGCGCGGCCAGGTACGGCCGCACCGAGGACAGGTCCCGGTAGCGCGCCGGCTTCACGGTGTCCCACGGCAGCGGATTGTCCAGCTCCGACTCGCCGACCTCGCGCACGCCGCTGGACGAAGGCACGACGATGTCCGGTGCGACGCCCTTGAGCTGGGTGGACGCGCCGCCGGGGCGGTAGAACTTGCGGATCGTGACCTTGAGCGCGCCCGGGTCGTACGCGAACGGAAGGGCCGCGCGCTGCATCATCGGCCCCAGCGGCACGATGCTCTGCACCGTGCCCTTTCCGAAGGTCGCCGAGTCGCCGACGATCACCGCGCGCCCGTAGTCCTGCAGTGCGCCGGCGACGATCTCCGACGCGGACGCGCTGAAGCGGCTGGTGAGCACGACCAGCGGCCCGTCGTAGACGACGTCCGGGTCGGGATCCATCGCGACGTCGACGTCGCCGCCCGGCCCGCGCGTCTGCACCACCGGCCCGTGCGTGATGAACAGCCCGGTCAGCGTGATCGCCTCCTTCAGCGAGCCGCCGCCGTTGCGGCGCAGGTCGAGGATGACGCCTTCCACGTCCTCCGACACGAGCTTGCGCAGCAGCCGCGTGACGTCGGCGGTCGCGCTCGCGCTGTCCGGCCCGCCGCCCGCGCGGTCTCCGGCCTGCTTGCCGAGGTCCGCGTAGAACGAGGGCAGGTCGATGACGCCGATGCGGCGCGTGGATCCGTCGGCGAGCGGGAGATCCACGATCGTCGCCTTCGCTCGCTGCTCCTCGAGCTTGATCTCGTCGCGCACCAGGCGAACCGTCCTGCGCGTGCCGTCGCCGCCGTCGCCGGCCGGCTCCACGGTGATGTGCACGACGGTCCCCTTCGGCCCGCGGATCAGCGACACGATTCGCGATAGCGGCAGCTCGACCACGTCCACGGCCTCCTCGCCGTCCTGCGTCACGGCCACGATGCGGTCGCCCGCACCGAGATCGCCGCTGCGCATCGCCGGGCCGCCGGGCACCAGGTCCACGATCTCGCAGCGTCCGTCCACGGAACGCAGGCGTGCGCCGATCCCGAACAGCGACAGGTTCATCGAGATCGCGAGCTCGTCCATCTGCTGGTGACCGAGATAGTCCGAGTGCGGGTCGTACACGTGGGCCAGCGCGCTCAGGTAGATCTCGAGCACCTCGTCGCGGCTCATCTGCTCCATGATCGTGACCAGGCGCCGGGCGCGGCGCTCCAGCCTCGCCTTGATCTCCTCGGCCTGCTTGCCCTCGAGCTTCTCCTGCAGGTAATCCACCCGCAGCCGCTGCCGCCACAGCGTGCGCGCGGCCTCTGCGTCGCGCGGGCGCGCCGCCCCGGTGCGATCCAGCGCGTAGACGTCATCGCCCGTGAAGTCGAACTCCGAGGTCGCGAGCGCCTCGCCGACGTATTGCGCTCGCTCGCGCACCCGCTGCAGGAATCGCTCGAACACGACGTGGGCGACGTCGTTGTCGCCGTTGCGGATGGTGTCCCGGGCCAGGGTGGCGCGGTACGCGGCGAGCTCGGCGACGTCGGATTCCAGGAACAGCAGGCGCTCCGGGTCCAGCGCATCCAGGTAGCGGTCGAGGAAGGCGTCGGCCAGCGCACGGTCGAGCGCGCGGTGGGCGAGCTGCGAGTTTCCGAGCACCGCGGCCGTGAGACGCGTGATGTTGGCCTCGGTGGCGGGATCCGCGCGCGCGACCGGCTGCCCGGCGAAGCCGGCGGTCGTGAGCAGCAGCGCCGTCGCGAGGGTGAGGAGGCGTGCCGGCAGCAGTGTTCGTGAGTGCATCTTCAGACCTTCAGGCGATGGCGGGGCGCGGCGGCGGGGTCGTGCGTCGCGGCGCGTCGGGCGTCGGCCCGGGCGCGCGTTCGCGCACCCGGGAACTTCATTGTGCAGGCTTCGCGGCGGCAATCACCGCCGATGCCGCGAGCGTGTCGGGATCGTAATCGGTGGCATCCGGCGTGCGCCGTGCGCACGGCCGCAGTCACGCCGATCCATCGTACCCACGCGGCCGCGCCGGCGGCACGGCCAGCGGCGGTCTGCCGGGGCCCGGGTCGTGCTCGCGAACAGATGCCCGGCGATCCCGCAGGTCCTTGATTTCATGAGGACTGGCGATGGCGCTCCGGGTCGCGGCCCGCGCGCGCCGGGACCCCGCGGATCCTGCCGGCGTGCCCGGGCCCGCCCGCGGCACGGCGCCGTGCCGCGAGCCGCCGGCCCGCCGGCCGCCCGCGTCGAGGTGGCCGCGCACGCGCTGATCGGGCCTCCGATGACCCCGGTCGCGCACCGGCCCTGCGTCCGGCGCGGCCGCCCGGCGTCAGGCGAACAGGCCCTCGTACGCGAACAGCGCGACTGCGCCGCCGGTGTGCACGAACACCACGTTCTCGCCGGCGGTGAAGCGCCCGGCGCGGATCAGGCCGATGAGGCCCGCCATGCCCTTGCCCGAGTACACCGGGTCGAGCAGCAGGCCCTCGGTGCGCGCGAGCAGCCGGATCGCCTCCACCATCTCCGGGGTGGGCTGGCCGTAGCCCGGGCCCACGTAGCCGCCGTCGGCGACCACCGCGTCGCGCGCGATGCCGCCGGCGACGCCCGCGTGCTCCGCGGTGCGCTCGGCCAGCGCGTGCACCGCCTGCTCCTGCTTCTCGCGCGGCTGGCGCACGCTGATGCCGAGCACCGGGATGCCGCTGTTGGTGCCGGCGAAGCCCACCACCAGGCCGGCCTGCGTGCCGGCGCTGCCCGTCGCGTGCACCACGTGGTCGATGCGCAGCCCCATGTCGTTCGCCTGCTGCAGCATCTCCATCGCGCAGCTCACGTAGCCGAGCGCCCCGGTGGGATTGGAGCCGCCGCCGGGAATCACGTACGGCTTGCGTCCGGCGGCGGCGAGCTCCTCGCCGATGGCCTCGGCCGCGGCGTTCATGTCGCCCCCCGCGGCGCAGAAGCGCACCTCGGCGCCGAACATCTGGTCCAGGAACACGTTGCCGGTGCGCTCGTAGTCGTCGCCGGTGTCCGGAACGCGGCGCTCCAGCAGCACCACGCAGTCGAGGCCCAGCCGGGCCGCGGCCGCCGCGGTCTGGCGTGCGTGGTTCGACTGCACCGCGCCCTGGGTCACGACGCAGTCGGCGCCGCGCGCGAGCGCCTCGCCCATCAGGAAGTCCAGCTTGCGGGTCTTGTTGCCGCCGGTGGCGAGGCCGGTGCAGTCGTCGCGCTTCACCCACAGCGTGGGCCCGCCCAGGGCCTCGCTCAGGCGCGGCATGGGCTCGAGCGGCGTAGGGGCGTGGCACAGGCGGACACGGGGGAAGCGGGACAGGTGCATGACGGGCCTCGCGGCGTGATGGGTGGATGATGGCCCGCCCGGGACGGACCGTGCCCGCGGCCTCGTGCGGCGTCCTGCACGCGCCGATCGCGCCGTCCGGATCCGCCGCGCCGCGTGCGGGCGCGGCGCCCGGCGTCGCGCTGCCGCGGGCGCCGTGATTCGACCACAACAGTGCACTCCGCACAAAAAGGGGACGCCCGCGCCGCCGCAGCACAGGCCGGCGCGGGCGCCGATTGCCTCGCCCCGGCGAGCGGGCTAGATTGCGCGTCGGCCACACCGGGGTCCGTTCTGGACAGCTGGCCGAGGCCGCCGCAGAAGCGGCCCGCACGAGAACTCACATCGCCCGAGGAGAACCGCACATGAAGATCCCAAGACGCTCCCTCGCGGGGCTGGCCGGCGCATTGCTGGCCGCTCTCGCCTTCGGTAACACCGCGCTCGCGCAGAAGCAGGGGGGCACCCTGGTGATGCTGGTGCAGCCGGAGCCGCCCACGCTCGCCTCGTACCTGTCCACCTCGGGCCCGATCGGCATGGTGGCCGCGAAGATCTACGACGGCCTGCTCGAGTACGACACCGAGCTCAAGCCGCAGCCCGGGCTCGCCGAGTCCTGGACCGTGTCGCCGGACGGCATGACCATCACCTTCAAGCTGCGCAAGGGCGTCAAGTTCCACGACGGCAAGCCGCTGACGGCGGCGGACGTGCAGTTCTCGATCATGGACGTGGCGAAGGTCACCCACCCGCGCGGCCCCAACACCTTCCTCGCGGTGACCGAGGTGCAGACGCCGGACGACCACACGGTGGTGCTGAAGCTCTCGGAGCCCGCGCCGTACATGATGATGGCCTTCTCCGGCTACGAGACGCCGATCCTGCCGAAGCACGTGTTCGGGCAGGGGGATCTCCGCTCGCACCCGAACGCGAACAAGCCGATCGGCTCCGGGCCCTTCAAGTTCACCGAGTGGAAGAAGGGACAGTACATCCGTCTCGATCGCAACCCGGACTACTGGAAGAAGGGGCAGCCGTACCTGGATCGCATCGTCGCGCGCTTCATCGCCGACCCGTCGACGCGCACCGCGGCGCTGGAGAAGGGCGAAGCGCACTTCGCCGCGATGGGCGCGGTGCCGTTCAACGACGCGAAGAAGCTCGCCGCGATCCCGAGCCTGACCGTGACCACGAAGGGTCACGAGATGATCTCGCCGGTGTCCGAGCTGCTGCTCAACACCAAGAACAAGCCGCTGGACGACAAGCAGGTGCGCAAGGCCATCGCGTACGCGATGAACCGCCAGTTCATCATCGACAACATCTGGTTCGGCTACGGCAAGCCCGCGACCGGCCCGATGAGCTCCAACTTCGCCCCCTCGGGCCTGTACACCGACGAGGTGACCATCTACGAGGTGGGTGACGAGGGCGTCGACATGGCGAACAAGATCCTCGACGACGCCGGCTATGCGAAGAACGCGGACGGCGTGCGCTTCGAGCTGATGCACGACTCGCTGCCGTACGGCCAGGAGTGGACCCGCTTCGGCGAGTACGTGCAGCAGCAGCTCGGCAAGATCGGCATCAAGGTCACGATCCGCCAGGAGGACGTGGCGCGCTGGCTGAAGCGCACCTACACCGACCACGACTTCGACACCACCGCGAACTACCTCTACAACCTGTCCGACCCGGTGGTCGGCGTGCACCGCGCGGTGCACTCGTCGACCATCAAGCCGGGCACGGTGTTCACGAACGGCTCCTACTGGTCGGATCCCAAGGTCGACGAGCTGCTGAACAAGGCCAAGGTCGAGCCCGACGCGAAGAAGCGCGGCGCGCTCTACGCCGAGGCGCTGAAGTACGTCGCCGAGGAGATCCCGATCATCTGGATCCACGAGATGAACTTCCCGACCGTGATCAACAACCAGTTCGACGACGTCATCGTCTCGGCGCTGGGCGTGTACTCGAACTTCGACCGGGCCTACAAGAAGTAGGCGCCGTGCCCCGTCCGGTCACCCGGCGGCCGCGGCCGCCGGGTGACCGACTTCCCGTGTACGGAGGGCCGTCCCGATGACCGGCGCGCGTCTCCTGCGCTACGTGATCTGGCGCCTGCTGCAGGCCATCCCGGTGATCCTCGGGGTCACCGTGCTGTGCTTCCTGATGCTGCAGATCGCCCCCGGCGACATGGCCGAGGTGCTGGCCGGCGAATCCGGCGGCGCGTCGCCCGG
>CBDUCN010000214.1:0-9267 GCA_965365655.1 uncultured Gammaproteobacteria bacterium
GCTGCACGTCGCGCGCGGTGAAGCGCGCGATGCGCGCCGGGTCGAAGCCGGCGAACGCGCGGCGGTAGCCCTCGCGCTTCTTCAGGATCGTGTACCAGGACAGTCCGGCCTGCGCGCCTTCCAGCAGCAGGCACTCGAACAGCGCGCCCGGATCGCGCTCGGGCACGCCCCATTCGGCGTCGTGGTACGCGACGTACAGCGGGTCGTCGTTGACCCAGCCGCAGCGCCGGGGCTGCGGCAAGGTTGGGCAGGTCACGGCCGCGGCTCCCGGGCGAGGGTGCGTGCATCGTAGTCGACGGCCCGGCTGAACTCACGGCAGGGCGGCGCCGCCGGCCCGCGAGCCGCTATCCTGGCCCCATTCCCCGCCCCGCGAGGCCGCGATGCCGATCCCCAGCCAGCGCCACCTGTTCGACATCCCCGAGGACGTCGCGTACCTCAACTGCGCGTACATGTCGCCGCTGATGCACGACGTCGTCGCGGCCGGGCAGGACGGGGTCGCGCGCAAGGCGCGGCCGTGGACGATCGCGCCGCGCGACTTCTTCACCGGGTCCGCCGAAGCGCGGCGGCTGTTCGCGGCGATCGTCGGCGGCGCGCCGGAGTGCGTCGCGATCGTGCCGGCGGCCAGCTACGGCATCGCGGTGGCGGCGGCCAACGTGCCGCTGTCGCGCGGACAGCACGTGCTCGTGCTCGCGGACCAGTTCCCGTCCAACGTGTACCCGTGGCGCGAGGCGGCGAACGCGGCCGGCGCCGACGTGATCACGGTGCGCGACGGCAACGCGCCGCTGTCCGACCGGCTGCTCGAGCAGATCGGCGCGCGCACCGCGGTGGTCGCGGCGCCGCACTGCCGCTGGACCGACGGCACGCTGATCGACCTCGAGGCGGTGGGCGCGCGCTGCCGTGACGTCGGCGCGGCGCTGGTGCTGGACCTGACACAGTCGGCCGGCGCGCTGCCGGTCGACGTCGCGCGGGTGGACCCGGACTTCCTCGTGGCCGCGTCCTACAAGTGGCTGCTGGGGCCGTACACGCTGGGCTTCCTGCACGTGGCCGAGCGCTGGCACGGCGGGCGGCCGCTGGAGCACAACTGGATCGCGCGCGCCGGCAGCGAGGACTTCGCGCGGCTGGTGGACTACCAGGACGGATTCCAGCCGGGCGCGCAGCGCTTCGACATGGGCGAGCGCTCATGCTTCCACCTGATGCCGATGGCGGTGGCCGCGATGCGTCGGCTGCTGGAGTGGGGCGTGGCCGGCATCGCGGAGACCCTGGCCGCGAGGAACCGGGACATCGCCGCGCAGGCCGCGGCGCTCGGGCTCCGCTCGCCGCCCGAGGCGGAGCGCGCGGGCCACTTCCTGGGCCTGCGCTTTCCCGGCGGGGTGCCCGGCGGGCTGCCGGAGACGCTGGCCGCGCGCAACGTGCACGTCAGCGTGCGAGGCGACTCGGTGCGCGTGACGCCGCACCTCTACAACGACGACCGCGACGTCGCCCGGCTGCTCGACGCGCTGCAGGCCGTGCGGCGCTGACGGCGGCGCGCGGCCCCGTCCCGGGGCCCCGCCGACACGCCGCGTTCCCGCCCGCGCCGGCCCCGCCCGCCGCGATCGGCGCGCCGCCGGCGCACCGCCGCCGGCGTCCGGCTCCGCCGCCGCCTCACGATCGGCGCGAAACGCCCGCGAGCACCCTTGGTTTGCGAAGCAGTTCGCATTCTGGCGGCCCGGGAATGCTTGCCAGTCAAGAAGATGGGGACTACTATTTCAGACATCGGTTCACGTATTGTCTATAACTTACTGTTTTAGAAACAAAACTTATGAACACGACACTTCTCAAGCATCCCCTTTCGAGCACCGTCGACAGCGTGCCGCCGCGGCGCAGGACGGCACCGCGCGGCTCCCAACCGCTGCCCCGCCCGCTGGCGTGGCTGCGCGACCGGGTCGCGAGTCTGAAGCGCCAGCGCACGCCCGCGCTGCAGCTCGAGTTCGCGGACCGCTTCGTGTGCTTCTGCGGTCTGGAGGAGTTCGAGTTCTCGCTGCGCAGCCGCACCGAGTTCCCGGCGGCCCGGGTCAGGGACCTGATCAAGCTGGACCCGTCGGAGCTCGAGCGCACGGCCACGACGATCCGCGGCATCGAGCGGCGCTTCTCCAGCGTCCTCGCCCGCTCGGTGCGCGAGCCGGGCCTGATCGGCGAGTTCATCCGCGAGCTGGACCTCAAGACCGTGTCCCAGGACCACGACTGGCGCGAGATCATGGAGAGCCTGGTGCGCCTGAGCCCCGAGTTCGACGCGTACAAGCGGGTCGCACTGGTGAAGTACATGCAATACCTCCGCGCGCGGCAGAGCATCATGCGCAGCGTGTTCGTGGAGAAGACGCTGGACGACCAGGACGCCTGCCTGCATGCCACGCGCGCCCACGAGGACGCGACGGTGCTGGCTGGCGGCGACACCGCGATCTTCGACGTGAGCCCGATCGCGCGCCACCCGCGCGAGGACGACGAGTTCACGAGCCTGCCGAAGGGCGAGAGCATCCGCATCGACCTCACCGGCGTGCGCGACATGGAGCTGCTGCTCGCCGGCAACCGGATGCGCCTGTACACCGGGCGCGACTGGTACCTGACCGACGAGGGCAGCCACACCTACCCGCTGGACACGGGCAAGAACCTGGTGGGCCGCCACTCCACCTGCGACGTGATCGTGGACTCCGCGTGCCGCTCCGTGTCGCGCCACCACCTCATCATCGAGCCCACCGGGGACGGCGCGGTGGTACTCACCGACCTGTCCTCCCACGGCACGGAGATCCCGGCGGCGCTGCTGCGCAGCACTCACTGAGCTGCGCCCGGGATCGGCTGTACGGACGCCGGCTGCGGCCACCCCCGCCCGGGGGGGTGGCCGGATCGGCGCCGCGCGCGGATACTTCCGCGCACATCCGCTCCGGTCCCGGAACGTGCGCAACCGTCATCGACTTCCCGGCGCGGCCGCCCTCGCGGGCCTGGCCGCCCTCGCGCTCACCGCGTGCAGCATGCCGCGCCTCGCCTACCAGCAGGCGGACTGGCTGGTGCTGCGCGAGATGGACAGCTACCTGGACCTGCGCGACGAGCAGCGCGAGCGCGCCGCCGGCGTGCTCGAGGTGCACCTGGAGCGCCACCGCCGGGAGCATCTTCCCGGTTTCGCGCAGACCTTCTCCGAGATCGCCCGGCGCACGCGGCACGGCCTCGGCGACGAGGACGCGCACTGGATCATCGAGCGCAGCCAGGCGCTGCTGACGGCGTCGGCCGAGGAGCTGCTGCCGCATCTCGCGGCCGTGCTCGCGGACCTGGACGCGGCGCAGCAGGCGCATCTGCGCGAGCGCCTCGCGGAGCGCAACCGCGACTACCGCGAGGATCACGCGCTGGACGCGCCGCGCGACGAGCGCCTGGAGTCGGCGGTCGCGCGCAGCGTGGACCGCATCGAGTTCTGGACCGGGCCGCTGTCCGAGGAGCAGGTCGCGCTGGTGCGCGAGATCCGAAGCGCGATGCCCGACACCGCCGCCGAGTGGCTGGCCTACACCGAGGCGCAGCAGCAGCGGCTGCTCGGGCTCATCGCGGCGCGCGCGCCGGCATCCGAGATCGAGGCGTTCCTGCGCTCGTGGATGTTGCGCTTCGAGAACATGCCGCCGGTGCTCGCGGCGCTTCGCGAGTGGCGCTACGCGGGCCTGCGGGCGCTGATGGTGCGCGTGGTCGCGAGCCTGGACAGCATGCAGCGCGAGCACCTGCTGGACCGCCTCGAGGACTTCGCGGAGGACGCGACGGAGCTGGCGACTTCGACCTGACGCCGCAGCGCGGCGGCGCCGTCACGCGAGGGCGTGGCCCAGCTCGTGGATCAGATCGTCCACGTCTTCCACACCCACCGACAGGCGCACCAGGGAGTCGTCGATGCCGAGCTGCGCACGCACCTCGGCGGGCAGCGACGCGTGGGTCATGATGGCCGGGTGCTCGATCAGGCTCTCCACGCCGCCCAGGCTCTCGGCGAGCGAGAACAGCTCGCAGCGCTCGAGGAAGCGCCGCGACTCGTCCAGCCCGCCCTCCAGGATCGCGGTGACCATGCCGCCGCCGCCGTTCATCTGCCGCACCGCGAGCGCGTGCTGGGGGTGGCTCGCGAGCCCCGGGTAGATCACCCGGCGCACCTTCGGGTGCGCCTCGAGGTACTCGGCGACCGCCAGCGCGCTCTCGCAGTGGCGCTGCATGCGCAGCGCCAGCGTCTTCAGGCCCCGCAGCGCGAGGAACGAGTCGAACGGCGACAGGATGCCGCCCACCGAGTTCTGCAGGAAGCCGAGCTGCTCCTCGCGCGCCGCATCGGGTGCCGTGACCACGACGCCGGCCACCACGTCCGAGTGCCCGTTCAGGTACTTCGTCACCGAGTGCAGCGCGAGGTCGAAGCCGAGCTCGAGCGGGCGCTGCACCCACGGCGACGCGAAGGTGTTGTCGCACACGCTCACGAGGCCGCGCGCCTTCGCGAACGCGGCGATGGCCTCGAGGTCCGCGAGCTTGAGAAGCGGGTTGGTGGGGCTCTCCACCCACACCATGCGCGTGCGCGGCGTGACGGCCTCCTCGAGCGCGCCGGTGCGCGACAGGTCCACGAAGCTGAAGTCCAGCCCCGCGGAGCGCCGGCGCACACGATCGAACAGGCGGTAGCTGCCGCCGTAGAGGTCGTCCATCGCGACCACGTGGTCGCCCGCGTCCAGCAGCTCGAGCACCGTGGCCGCCGCCGCCATGCCGGACGCGAACGCGTAGCCGCGCGCGCCGCTCTCGAGATCCGCCATGCAGTCCTCGAACGCGCGCCGGGTGGGGTTCGCGGTGCGCGAGTAGTCGAAGCCCTTGTGCACACCGGGGCTCTCCTGCACGTAGGTGGAGCTCGCGTAGATCGGCGTCATGATCGCGCCGGTGGCGGGATCGGGCTGCTGTCCGGCGTGGATGGCGCGGGTCGCGAACCCCTGTCGGTTGCTGCGTGCGGTCATGGTCGTGTCCGGTGAGGCGGCGGTGGGTCCGTGCGCGGTTCTCAGGGCATGCGCCGGCGCAGGTAGTTCAGCAGGTCCATGCGCGTGATGAGGCCGAGGAAGCCCTCGTCGCCGACCACGATCGCGACCATGCCGCGGTCGAAGATCGGGATCAGGGACGCGGGCGGCGCCGACGGCTCGACCGTCTGCAGCTTGCGCGACATCGCGCCGGACACCGGCCCCCGGAACGCGTCCTCGTTGCCGAACACGCGCAGCAGCACGTCCTCCTCGTCGAGGATGCCGACTATCGCGTCGCCGTCCAGCACCGGGAGCTGCGACACGTCGTAGAGCTTCATGCGCGACCATGCGGCCATCAGCGAGTCGTCGGGCGCCGCGGTGACCACCGCGTGGTCGCGGTGGCGACGCGCGATCACGTCGCGCAGATCGCCGTAGAGCTCGCGCTCGATGAAGCCCTGGTCGATCATCCAGTAGTCGTTGTAGCACTTCGACAGGTACTTGTTTCCGCTGTCGCACACGAAGGTCGCGACGCGCTTGGGCGCTGTCTGCTCGCGGCAGTAGCGCAGCGCAGCCGTGATCAGCGTGCCCGACGACGTGCCGGCGAAGATCCCCTCGCGCTCCAGCAGCTCGCGGCAGGTGTGGAACGCGTCGGCGTCGGACACCGTGTACGCGGTGTGCACCCGGGAGAAGTCGCTCACCGGCGGGATGAAGTCCTCGCCGATGCCCTCCACCAGCCACGAGCCGACGTCCTCGGAGACCTTGCCCGTGCGCACGTACTCGGCGAGCACCGAGCCTTCCGGGTCGGCCAGCACCATCTCGAGGTCGGGCGCGACGCCGGCGAAGTAGCGCGCGAGGCCGGTGATCGTGCCGCCGGAGCCGACGCCGCACACCATCGCGTCCAGGTCGTGCTCCATCTGCGCCCAGATCTCGGGGCCGGTGCCGGTCTCGTGGGCGTCGGGGTTCGCGGGGTTCGCGAACTGGTTCACGTACACCGCGCCGTCGATGTCGGCCGCCATGCGCTCGGCCTTGTCCTGGTAGTACTCCGGGTGGCCCTTGCCGACGTCGGACCGGGTGAGCACGACCTCCGCGCCCATCGCCTTCAGGTGGAAGATCTTCTCCTGGCTCATCTTGTCGGGAATGACGATGATGAGCCGGTAGCCCTTCTGCGCCGCGACCAGCGCGAGGCCGAGGCCGGTGTTGCCGGCGGTGGCCTCGATCAGCGTACCTCCGGGCTTCAGCCGCCCGTCGCGCTCGGCGGCCTCGATCATCGACACCCCGATGCGGTCCTTGATCGACCCGCCCGGGTTCAGCGACTCCATCTTCAGGAACAGCCGGCACGGGCCCGTGTCCAGCTTCGTGACCTCCACCATCGGCGTGTTGCCGATGATGTCCAGGATGTTGCCGGCGGCGGGGCCTACGGTTTGCTCGGGCATGGCCATCTCCGCTTACAGGAACGCACGGCGTTCGCCGCCCGCGGCCGACGCCCGCGGGCAGCCCGTGAGTCGTTCAGGGCTTGCTGAGGCGCCGGATCAGGCTCGACGTGTCCCACCGCCCGCCCCCCATCGCCTGCACGTCCGCGTAGAACTGATCCACCAGCGCGGTCACCGGCAGGCGGGCGCCGTTGCGGTTGCCCTCGGCGATGCAGATGCCCAGATCCTTGCGCATCCAGTTCACGGCGAAGCCGAACTCGAACTCGTCGCGCACCATGGTCTTGCCGCGGTTCTCCATCTGCCAGGACTGGGCCGCGCCCTTGGAGATCACGTCGAGCACCTGGTCGGCGTCGAGGCCCGCGCGCACGGCGAAGTTCAGCGCCTCGGACAGTCCCTGCACCAGCCCCGCGATGCAGATCTGGTTCACCATCTTCGTGAGCTGGCCGCTGCCGGCCGGGCCGAGCAGCGTGACGGCGCGGGCGAACGCGTCGATGGCGTCCTTCACGCGGTCGAAGGCCGCCTGCTCGCCGCCGCACATCACGGTCAGCACGCCGTTCTGAGCGCCCGCCTCGCCGCCCGAGACCGGGGCGTCGATGAAGTGGAAGCCGGCGTCGCGCGCCGCAGCGTCCAGCTCGCGCGCGACCTCCGCGCTGGCCGTCGTGTGGTCCACGAACACGCAGTCGCTGCCCATGCCGTGGAACGCGCCGTCGTCTCCGGTGGTGATGCTGCGCAGGTCGTCGTCGTTGCCCACGCACGCGAACACGATTGCCGCGCCCTCGGCGGCCGCCTTCGGCGTCGGCACGGCGCGGCCGCCGAACTCCGCGACCCACTTCTCGGCCCTCGCCGCGGTGCGGTTGTACACGGTGACGGAGTGCCCGGCCTTCGCCAGGTGCCCCGCCATGTGGTACCCCATCACCCCCAGGCCGATGAACGCGACGTCTTTGCTCATGTGGTTCTCCATCCCCGTGCGGAAGCGCTCCCGCGCGGCGCCGCCCGGGGAGCGTTGTCGTGTGCTTGCGCGGCCGGCGGGCCGGCCGCGGATGATGGACGATCCTGACGGCGCCCCTGCGGAATGTAAACCGACGCCGGCGCGGCCAGCGCGCGGTCACGCCGCCCGGGCGCGAGCCTCACCACATGAGGTCGTCGGGCACCTCGTACGCGGCGTACGGATCGTCCGCGTCCGGCTCCGGATCCCGCTTCGCGGACGGGTCCTGGCGGAACACGAAGTAGTCCGGCATCAGGGCCGCGATGCGATCGGCGACCTCGACCGGGATGACGTGGTGACGCCCGCGCGCCGTGGCCACCGCGAGCACGCCCGCCGCGAGGCCGGCGCGCTGCTCGGCGGTGACGTGTATGCGACGCGCCGTGTTCCCGTGCAGCACGTTGTACGGCACGTCGGCGTCGTCGCGGTTCAGGCTGGCGCCGAGCACCAGGTCTCGGATCTGCACGCGCAGCTCCTTCTCCCGACGCTCCGCCTCGCGCTTCTCGTTGAGCTGCCGGTCGCGCTCGGCCTGCTCCGCGCGGCGCTTCGCCGCCGCCTGGCGCGCCTCGTCGTCGCGCGGCTGGCCGCTCTTGCGCTGCTTGCGCTTGCCCTGGCGCGACTTGCGCGCCTGGTCCTCGGTGGCGAGGCCTGCCTTGAGCAGCTGGTCCTGAAGCGAATTGGCCATGTCGGCACGGCGCCCGGGCGGTGAAGGACATCATCGTAGAGGCTGCGCGAGCCGGGTCAAGCATCGCGGCGCGCCCGTTCGCGCGGGGTAGACTGGATCGCTGGCACGCGAGCGCGGGCGCACCGGTCGGATGACGCAAACCAGGCACCTGCTGATCGTCTACCACCTCAACAAGGGCAAGATGCAGGCCATGGCCGAGGCGGTGGAGCGCGGGGCGCGTCACGAGGACGTGGACGGCGTGGAGGTCCGGGTCGGCATGGCGCTCGAATCCGGGGTCGACGACCTGCTGTGGGCGGACGCGCTGCTGCTCGGCACGCCGGAGAACTTCGGCTACATGTCCGGCGGCATGAAGGACTTCCTGGACCGCACCTTCTACCCGTGCGAGGGCAAGCTCGAGGGCATGCCGTTCGCGATGTTCGTCAGCGCCGGCAACGACGGCACCAACGCGCTCACCGCGATCCGGCGCATCGCCAACGGCTTCGCGTTCAAGGAGGTGCAGGAGCCGGTGCTGGTGGTGGGCGAGCTGACCGACGAGCACCTCGCCGCGTGCGAGCAGCTCGGCACGGCGATGGCGGCGGGGCTCGAGATGGGCGTGTTTTGATCGCGCCCCTCACCGCGCTGCTGGTGTGCCAGCTCGCCGGCGAGTTCGCGGTGCGCCTCACCGGCATTCCGCTGCCGGGGCCGGTGCTGGGCATGGCGCTGCTGTTCACGTTCCTGCTGCTGCGCGGCCGGGTGCCCGAATCGCTGGACCGCCTCACCGACGGGCTGCTGGGCAACCTGTCGCTGCTGTTCGTTCCCGCCGGCGTCGGGGTGATGCTGCACCTTCCGCTGGTGGCGCGCGAATGGGTGCCCATCGCGGCCTCGCTGCTCGTCAGCACGCTGGCCACGATCGCGGTCACGGCGCTGGTGATGCGGGCCCTCGCGCCGCACGACAGTGCGGCGCGGCATGACGACAATCCGCCGCACGACAGTGCGGCGCGGCATGAGGGGAATCCGCCGCACGACAGTGCGGCGCGGCATGACGGCAATCCGCCGCACGACGACACCCCGCCGGGGCCTGCAGGACCGCCGCCGTGAACACCACCGAGCTGGTCCGCATCTGGGTATACCTCGCGGAGACGCCCCTGCTGGGCCTCACCGTCACCCTCGCCGCGTACCTCGCGGGCGTGTGGCTGTACCGGCGCGCGCGGCTGAACC
>CBDUCN010000215.1:0-9234 GCA_965365655.1 uncultured Gammaproteobacteria bacterium
GTGCGGCACTCCATCGCGTGTCCGCCGCCGCGGTGCTGGAACAGCGTGCGCCGCAAGACGCGGGCCGCGTTCGCGAACGCGGCGTCCACGTCGCCGTACTCCAGCGACAGCGTGCCGGCGAGGTTGTCCTCGGCCTCCGGGTGCGCCTTCGCGGCGCCGGGCTCGAGCGCGGTGCGCACGTCGGCCGCGACCGGCAGCGGCTCGTAGTCCACCTGCACGAGCTCCGCGGCGTCCTCGGCGACGTAGCGATCCGAGGCCAGCACCACCGCGACCGCCTCGCCGGCCAGCGCGACGCGATCGCGCGCGAGCGCGAACGGCAGCGCGAGGTGCCGGATGGCGGGGTTCGGCACCAGCAGCGGCACCGGCTTCTCGCGCAGCGCCGGCGGCAGGTCCGCGTGGGTGAACACCGCGTGCACCCCGTCGAGCGCGCGCGCGGCGGCACAGTCGACGGCGAGGATGCGCGCGTTCGCATAGGGGCTGCGCACGAAGGCCGCGTGCAGCGCGCCGTCGATGCGCAGATCGTCCACGAAGCGGCCCTCGCCGCGCACGAGCGCGGGGTCCTCGACGCGCTTCACCGAGGTGCCGACGTAGCCGGTCACGCGCTCCCCTCGCGCATCGCCTTCGCCGCCGCGAGCGCCGCGTTCACGATCCCGGCGTAGCCGGTGCAGCGGCACAGGTTGCCGGAGATCGCGATGCGCACCTCGGCCTCGCTGGGATCCGGGTTGTCGCGCAGGAACTCGGTGAGCGTGGTGAGCATGCCGGGCGTGCAGTAGCCGCACTGCAGCGCGTGGTGGTCGATGAAGGCCTGCTGCAGCGGGCTCAGCGCGCCGTCCGCGGCGAGCCCCTCGACGGTGGTCACCGACGCGCCGTCCGCCTGCACCGCGAGGGTCAGGCAGCCGCGCACCGAGCGCCCGTCCAGCAGCACGGTGCACGCGCCGCACACGCCGTGCTCGCAGCCGAGGTGGGTGCCGGTGAGGCCGAGCTCGTTGCGCAGGAAGTCGGCCAGCGTGAGGCGCACCGGCACCTCGCGCTCGTGGCGCGCGCCGTTCACCTGCACCGCGATGCGCAGCCGCTCGCTCACGCCGCGGCGGCGGCGCCGGCGGCGTTCGCCAGCGCGTGCTCCAGCGCGCGGCGCGTGACCACGGCGGCGATCCTGCGGCGATAGTGCGCGCTCGCGTGCACGTCGTCGATGCCGGGCACGTCCAGCGCGCAGCGCGCGGCGGCACGCAGCCGGTCCGGGCGCGGCGGGTGGCCGGTGAGCTCGGCCTCGGCCGCAGGGAGGCGCAGCGGCGCGTCATCGACACCGATCAACGCGACGGCGCAGCGCGCGACGGCGCCGTCCTCGACGTGCAGCAGCGCCGCCGCGCCCGCGAGCGCAAAATCGCCGTGGCGGCGTGCGATCTCGTGGAAGCCGGCACCGTGACCCGCGGGCCAGCACGCGATGCGCACCCGCGCGAGCAGCTCGCCCGGCTCCAGCGCCGGCGTCATCCACGCCAGCGGCCAGTCCGCCATCGCGACCGTGCGCTCGCCGGCGGGGCCGCGCACGACGAGCTCCGCGTCCAGCGCGCGCAGCACGCCCGGCAGCTCGGCGGCCGGATCCAGGTGCGCGAGGCTGCCGCCCAGGGTGCCGCGGTTGCGCGTCTGCAGGTGCCCCACGTGGTGCAGCGCCAGGGTCAGCAGCGGGCAGCGCGCCGCGACCTCGGGTGAGTCCTTGATCGCACGCTGGCGGGTCATCGCGCCGATCACGAGGGTGTCGCCGTCGACCTCGATGCCGGAGAGCTCCTCGACGCGCCCGAGGTCGATCACGTGGGCCGGCGTCACGTAGCGGAAGTTCATCATCGGCATCAGCGACTGCCCGCCGGCGAGCAGCTTCGCGTCGTCGAGGCGCGCGAGGAGTTCGATCGCCTCGTCGACCGTGCCCGGGCGGTGGTAGCCGAACGGCGCCGGCTTCACGCCGCGCCTCCGCCGGCGGGCTCGCCGTCGCCGGCGATCAGGCGCTTGCGCAGGCACTCGGCGAAGCGCCCGATCATGAAGCCGGACACCCTGGAGACGACGCCGGCGCTGCGCCCGTACTGCGCCGCCTGTCCGGACAGCGTGAGGTCGGTGACGATGTCGACGCGGGTGCCGTCGCCCGCGGGCGCGAGCCGGAACTCGATCGCCGCGTCGGCGGTGCCGCGGTTGCGCGCCTCGCGCGCGCTGGCCGCGGCGCGCACGAGGCCGGCGCCGGGGTCGCGCTCGACGAAGCGCATCTCGCCGACGAAGCTCATGCCCACCGGCCCGAGCTTCACCGCGAGCTCGCCGCGGTAGGTGTCGGCGTCCACCGCCTCGCTGAGCGTCGCGCCGGGCAGGCACGGCGCCACGCGGGCGACGTCGGTGAGCAACGTCCACGCCTCGTGCGGCGGGATGGGCACTTCGAAGCCGTTCTCGATCTTCACGTCTGTGCGCTGCGGTGAGCGTGCGCAGACTGAGTATCACGCGCCGCCCGCACGCGCCAGTGGCAGCCGGCGCCGCGGCACGGCGTCAGTCCGCGTCCGCTCCCTGCGGCGCCAGGCCCGCCCCGGCCCCCGCCCGGTCCGCGGACCGGGCCCGGTACTCGCCCGGCGCGACGGTCATGTGCACCAGCATCGGCACGAACACGCCGAGCACGAACAGCTTGTTGATGAACCAGTTCGTCGACCAGATCGTCCACTCGGGCGCGCCGAAGAAGATCACGAACTTCGTGGTCACGATGGCCACCTCCACCATCGCGACCACGAGCGCGAGCATGAACAGGTACCGCACGCGTGCGATCAGCGCCCAGCCCAGCCAGCAGTGCGCGACCCACCAGAAGTCCCACCACACGTAGGTGAGCGGCGGCGCGCCCTCGGCGAGCGCCCACGCGATGGGGAACACGAACTTGATCACCAGCGTCCACGCCGCGAGCACGAACAGGAAGTGGGCGAGGAACAGGCGCACGGGTCACGCGAGGCGCGCGGCGGCGTCGCGGGTGAAGGCGGCGATGGGGATGCCGTTCGGACACGCGTTCAGGCACGGCTGCTCCACGCAGCCCGCGCAGGCCGCGGCACCGTCGCCCAGCGCCGCGTAGTCCATGCGCGCGAGCGCGCGGTCGCCGTAGTCCACGTCGTACATCCGGGTGCGCAGCACCTCGCCGATCGGCACGCCCGCCGGACACGCCCCGTCGCAGCGGTTGCAGCCCTGCTGGCAGTGGCGCGGCCCCTGCAGCGCGGCGTAGCGCGCGAGCAGGCGGAAGTCGCCGCCGCTCACCGAGGTGCCGCCGGAGGCGGCGACGAACTCGTCGATCTCGCTGCGCGACGTCATCGAGATCAGCGCCGCGTCGGCCTTGCCGCTCGCGAGCACCCAGCGCAGCGCGGCCTGCGCGAACGTCGCGCCGCCGGACTCGTACGGACGCATGTCGTTCAGCCGCCCGCCCATCAGCGTCTTCATCGCGACGACGCCCACGCCCTTCGCCCGCGCCCGATCCAGCACCGGCGGCAGGTCCGGCTGCAGCGCGACGAAGTGGAACGTATGGCGCATGCGGTCGTAGAACTCCGGGTCCTGCCCGAAGCTGAACGCGGTGAGGATCACGTCCACGAGGTCGTTCGCGAGCGCGAAGTCCAGCGCGTCCACCAGCCGGCTGCCGTGGCCCGACATCCCGCGGAAACGGATCTTGCCCTGGCGCTTCGCGAGCTCGGTGAACTCGTGCCACTCGGTGTTGCGCATGCGGTCCACGTCGTTGACCGCGTGGTTGTAGTAGATGTCCACGTGGTCGGTGCGAAGGCGCTCCAGGCTCTCCTCGAGCGAGCGCATCATCTCGCGGCGACTGTCCCCGGCGCCGGCCTTCGTCTTCGACGCGATCACCACCTGCTCGCGTACGCCCGACAGGGCCTGCCCCATCGCCTCCTCGGAGCTGCCCCAGCGGTAGCTCTCGGCGGTGTCGAAGTAGGTCACGCCTCGCGCGAACGCGTGGCGCACCAGCGCCGGATCGGTGAGCCGGCTGCCGCCGAAGGAGATGTCGGACACGCGCAGCCCGGTGCGCCCGAGCGTGACGTGGCGCTGGATGGCCGGGACGGGTGCAGCGCGCACCGCGCCCGGCGCGACCCCGCCCGCGAGACCGAGCCCTGCACTGCCGAGGAAGCGGCGCCTGTCCATGCGGTGGAGCTCCGGAACGTGCCGAAGCCGAATCCTAAAGGGGTGTCCCGGATTGCGCGACACGGCCGGCGCCGTGCGGGAGCGCCGTGCCCGCGCCTGCGCGCCGCGCCGTCGTCGCGACACGGCGGGACGCACCGGTCGCGCGCGCGGCGCGCCTACGGGTAGTAGCGCACCCGCACCCGCCAGCGGCCGTCCTCGCCGCGGCACGCGACGCCTGCCTCGCGGCGCGACGCGCCGTCGACGACGCGCACCTCCTCGAACTCGCGGCAGAAGCGTCCCGACTCGCTGCGGTAGCTCGACACCGGCACGACGCGGCCCGTCTCGCCGCTGGCGTCGTCGATCCACGACCAGGGCACGCCGCTGGGGCGCCCCTCCAGCGACTGCTGCAGCGCCGCCGCGCGCACCGCGTCCGCGTCACCGGCGCCCGCGGGCGCCCACGGTGCGGCCGCGCCGACGGCAAGCCCGACGGCGAGCGCCGCGAGCGATGCGGCGAGCGCGACCGGCACGCGGGCAGCACGCGGTCGCGCCGGCGCGGCGGGCGCCGACAGCGGCGGCGCGCCGTGCAGCACGTGGTTGAACGCCGAACGCACCAGCGCCGAGCCGGCGCGCAGCTCGCGAACCCGCGCCGCACGCACCGGGTCGCGGAACAGCACCGCCTCCACCTCGCGTGCGGTGACCGCGTCCAGCTCGCCGTCCGCGTAGCTCATCAGCTCCGTATCGTCCACGTCACGCATGGGTGCGTCCTCCGGCATGCACGGGGGTGACCTCGGGCGCCGGCTCGATCAGCTCGCGCAGCGTGCCGCGCGCCCGCGACAGCCGGCTGGTCAGCGTGCCCACCGGGATCCCGAGGACCTCGGCGGACTCCTGGTAGGAGAGCCCCTCCACCACGACCAGCAGCAGGCACGCGCGCTGATCCTCCGGGAGCTGCCACACGCAGCGGCGCACGCGCTCCAGTGCGACCTGGCCGTGTGCCGTGTCCGCGGTGTCGGCGGTTGCGTCGCGCACGTCCAGGCGCTCGAGCACGTCGTGGCGTGTCTTCTCGGCGCGGTGCCGGTTGAAGTGGATGGACTGCACGATCCGGTACATCCAGCTGTCGAGCCGGGTGCCGCCGCGCCACTGATCCAGGCGCTCCAGGGCCCGCGCACAGGCCGCCTGCACGAGGTCGTCGGCGTCGTGGGTGGAGCCGCACAGCCCGTAGGCGAAGCGGCGAAGACGCGGCATCAGCGCAACCATCGCGGCGTGCAGCGAGGCATTTTCGGAATCCGTCCTCATCGATGCGTCCTGTAGCACCCGCCGCCATTTCGCCGCACGCCTTGCAGATACAACACGCCGGCGGCGTGTTTGTTCCGCCGCATCGATGCTTTCGCGTTCCGTGTCGCGGATTTGTGAGCCAGTCGACGAAGTGGCGTGGAAGGTGCGCAGCCCCCGCGTGTTGTCCCTGCAACGACACGCGACACCGCGCGCCGGCCGATTCATCCAACAGGACGACGACGTCATGAACAAGCAGGGTCTACGTAAACGCACGCTTCACCTGACCAGCATGAGTGCGCTCGCGCTGGTGCTCACTCACGCGCCGCTGCAGATCGACCTCGGCAACGGGCAGGTGACGATCGCCCACGCGGCTGCCGACAGTGGACCGTCGTGCTTCGTCGCCGGCACGCGGGTGCGCATGGCCGACGGCTCCCTGCGCGCCATCGAGCAGGTGCGCCCGGGCGACCGCGTGCTCGGACGCGGCGGGCGCGTGAACACGGTGGTGGAGGTGGAGCGCGTGCGCCTCGGGGACCGGCGGCTGTTCGCGTTCAACGGCGGGCGCCCGTTCGTGACCGCCGAGCACCCGTTCATGACCCGCCACGGCTGGCGCTCGCTGGACCCGGCGATGACCCGCGAGGAGAACGCGGAGCTGTGCGTATCGGCGCTGCGCGAGGGCGACCGCCTGATGGCCTGGTCCGCCAGCGCGCCCGCCGGGGCGACCCGCGGCAACCTCGCGCTCGCGGATTCACCCGCCGCGGGGCTGGAGGAAGTGCCGCTGACGCGCATCGACGCGTTCGACGCCCCCGCCGACACCCCGGTCTTCAACCTGCTGCTCGACGGCGATCACGCGTACTTCGCGGACGACTTCCTGGTGCACAACAAGGGAGGCGACGGTGGCGGCGGTGGTGGTGGCGGCGGTGGAGGTGGCGGTGGCGGCGGTGGCGGTGGCGGTGGCGGCGGTGGCGGCGGTGGCGGTGGCGGCGGCGGTGACGGCGGCGGTTCGGGAGGCTCCGGAAGCGGATCCGGCGGATCGGGCTCGGGTTCGGGATCGGGCGGCTCCGGCGGGTCCGGCGGCTCGGGATCGGGCGGCGGGTCCGGCGGCAGCTCGGGATCCGGCGGGGGCGACGACTCGGGCGGGAACTCCGGGCCCGGCGGAGGCGGATCGGGCGGCAACTCCGGGCCCGGCGGAGGCGGATCGGGCGGCAACTCGGGACCCGGCAGCGCCAGCTCGGGCCGCGGCTCCGCGGACGACGACTCGGCCAGCAGCGCGAACGACTCCGGCGGGCGCGGGCGAGGACGCGGCCGCGGACGCGGAGAGGACGAATCGCACGCCAGTGACGACGACGGCCACGGACGCGGCCGGGGGCGCGGCCGCGGCCGAGGACGCGGCGAGGACGAGTCGCACGCCAGCGACGACGACGGCCACGGGCGCGGCCGGGGACGCGGCCGCGGGCGCGGCCGCGGCGAGGACGAGACGCACGCCAGCGACGACCAGAGCCGCAGCCGCGCGCGGTCCAGCCGCGAACGCACGTCGGCACGGGTCTCCAGCGAGGTCGCGCCTGCCGGGGCGACCATGTCCGCGGCCGAGGAAGCCGCGGCGATCGCCGGCAACTGGGGCGGAGGCAGCAGCCAGTGAGAACGATCAGGAGCAGCTTCGCGGTGGCCCTGCTCGCCACCGCCGTGGGCGGCTGCCAGGCCGGTCACGACCTCGTGCGCAGCGCGGAGCAGGGCATCGACAGCCTGTTCGCGCCGGACCAGCCCCTGTACCTGGAGATGACGCAGGCCGACGTCAAGCTCGCCAACGCGGCGCTGGACCGCGCGCTGGAGAGCAACGCGAGCGGCACCGCGGCGTCGTGGCGCAACCGCGCGAGCGGGAACCACGGCCAGGTGACGCCGCTGCGCAGCTTCCGTCGCGGCGACGGCGTCTACTGCCGCGACTACCGCGAGACGGTCGTGGTCGGCAGCGACAGCGAGGCCTGGACGGACACCGCGTGCCGCGAAGGCGCCGCGTACTGGCAGCCGGTGAACTGAGCCGCCCCCGGCACGCCGGACACGCACGGTCGAAGAGCGGGGTCACCGCACAGCCTGCTGAACCAGGTGTTCCGGATCGCGCTGCACGGACGGGCGTCGCTCGTGGCCCTTGCCCCGGCCCCCTCCCCCTCGTCACGAGGGGGAGGGGACCGGGCCGAAAGGCGCGCATAGCACAATCGCGCACGGCTATTTAGACTCGACCGCGGTCAACCGGCCCGGCAAGCGAGCGGCGCCTCAGCGATGATCCAGCTCTCCGCGAAGCGGGTGACGGGAAACGTCATCCGCCTGCACCCCGACGACAACGTCGTCGTCGCGCGCACCGACGTCGGGCTCGGCGAGCCCATTCCCGGCGAGGACGTCGTGAGCCTCAGCCAGGTCGGCGCGGGCTACAAGATCGCGACCCGCGCGATCGCCGAGGGCGAGCCGATCCTCAAGTACAACGTGGTGATCGGCTTCGCCGCGCGCGACATCCCGCCCGGGATGATGGTGCACAGCCACAACATCCGCTTCGAGGAGTTCGACCGCGACTACGCGCACGCCAGCGAGTACCGCCCGGTGGAGCCGGTGCCCGAGGCCGAGCGCGCGACGTTCGAGGGCATCGTGCGCGCCGACGGGCGGGTGGCCACGCGCAACTTCGTCGGCATCCTCTCCAGCGTGAACTGCTCCGCGACGGTGGTGCGCAAGATCGCGGAGTGGTTCACCCCCGAGCGCCTCGCCGACTATCCCAACGTCGACGGCGTCGTCGCCTTCAGCCACGGCCTCGGCTGCGGCATGGAGATGACCGGCGAGCCGATGAACCTGCTGCGCAGGACCATGGCCGGCTACGCCCGCCACCCGAACCTCGCCGCCGCGCTGGTGGTCGGCCTCGGGTGCGAGCGCAACCAGGTCAAGGGCTTCCTGCAGGAGCAGGGGCTCGAACCCGGGCCGCACCTGCACGACTTCGTGATGCAGGACACCGGCGGCACCCGCAAGACCATCGAGGCCGGCGTGGCCGCGATCCGGGAGCTGCTGCCCGACGCGAACCGGGTGGCCCGCGAGACGGTGTGCGCCAGCCACCTGTGCGTGGGGCTGCAGTGCGGCGGCTCGGACGGCTTCTCGTCGATCACCGCGAACCCGGCGCTGGGCGCGGCGGTGGACATCATCGCCCGCCACGGCGGCACCGCGATCCTGTCCGAGACCCCGGAGATCTACGGCGTCGAGCACACGCTGACCCGCCGCGCACGCTCGCGCGAGGTCGGCGAGAAGCTCATCGAGCGCATCCGCTGGTGGAAGGACGAGTACTCGGTCGGGCGCGACGTGCAGATCAACGGCCGCGTGAGCCCCGGCAACCAGGTGGGCGGGCTCGCGAACATCTTCGAGAAGTCGCTGGGGTCGTCGATGAAGGGCGGCACCGGCCCGCTGATGGAGGTGTACCGCTACGCGGAGCCGGTCACCGCGAAGGGCATGGTGTTCATGGACACGCCGGGCTACGACCCGGTGTCCGCGACCGGCCAGATCGCCGGCGGCGCGAACCTACTCGCGTTCACGACCGGGCGCGGCTCCATGTTCGGCTCGAAGCCCGCGCCGTGCCTCAAGCTCGCGACCAACACGCCGATGTTCCAGCGCCTGGAAGAGGACATGGACATCAACTGCGGCCTGATCCTCGACGGCGAGTGCTCGCTCGAGGAGATGGGGCAGCGCATCTTCGAGCTGATGCTGCGCACCGCGTCGGGCGAGCGCAGCAAGAGCGAGCTGCTGGGCCTCGGCGACAACGAGTTCGTGCCGTGGCAGATCGGGATCATGAGCTGAGCGGACCGTGAGCCG
>CBDUCN010000216.1:0-9233 GCA_965365655.1 uncultured Gammaproteobacteria bacterium
CTGCGCACCGGCAAGTCGTCGAGCGGCGTGCTGATGCCGATGGGCTTCGCGACCCTGGTCGGCGGGATGGCCACGACCATCGGCACGTCGACCAACCTGCTGGTGGTGTCGGTGGCCGCGGACCTGGGCCTGCCCCGCATCGGCATGTTCGACTTCGTGCTGCCCGCGTCCATCGCCGCCGGGGTGGGGCTGCTGTACCTGTGGCTGATCGCGCCGCGCCTGCTTCCCGAGCGTGCAGCGCTGATGAGCAGCACCTCGCCGCGGCTGTTCTCGGCGCGCCTCAACGTCCCCGAGGGCAGCTTCTGCGACGGCGCGACCCTCGGCGAGATCATGAAGAAGGCGGGAGGGGGCCTGCGCGTGAACCGCATCCGGCGCCGCGATCACCATCTCATGCCGCTGCCCGACGCCCGGGTGCAGGCCGGCGACCAGCTCGTGGTGCGCGACAACCCGTCGCAGCTCAAGGAGTTCGAGCAGGTGCTCGAGGCGAAGCTGTACTCCGGCGACTCGCCGGTGGACGACGAGCACCCGCTGAGCGCCGACGACCAGCAGCTCGCGGAGATCGCGGTGTTCTTCGGCTCCGAGCTCGAGGGCCGCACCTTGCGCCAGGCGCGTTTCCAGGAGCGCTTCGGAACCGTCGCGCTCGCGCTGCACCGCCAGGGGCGCGAGTTCGCGGCGCCGGAGCGCGACCTGCCCGACATCGCGCTGCGAATGGGCGACGTGCTGCTGGTGCAGGGCTCGCGCGAGCAGATCGAACGCCTGCACGGGCACACCGAGCTGCTGGTGCTGGACGCGACCGCGGACCTTCCGCGCACCGACCGCGCGGGCACCGCGCTCGTGATCATGGTCGCGGTCGTGACGCTGGCCGCGCTCGGCTGGCTGCCGATCGCCGTGAGCGCGCTGGCCGGCGCGCTGCTGATGATCGTGACCGGGTGCCTGCGCTGGAAGGACGCGACCCACGCACTGAGCACCCAGGTGATCATGATCGTCGTGGCCTCCCTCGCGCTCGGCGATGCGCTGCTCGCCAGCGGCGGCACCGACTACATGACGGCGGTGTTCCTGTCGCTGTCCCACGGCGCCCCGCCCGCCGCGGTGCTGAGCGGTCTGATGCTGCTGATGGCGGTGCTCACGAACATCGTCTCCAACAACGCGGCCGCGGTGATCGGCACCCCGGTGGCGGTGGGCATCGCGCAGCGCCTCGGGTTGCCGCCGGAACCCTTCGTGCTGGCGGTGCTGTTCGGCGCCAACATGAGCTACGCGACCCCGATGGCCTACAAGACCAATCTGCTGGTGATGAACGCGGGCGGCTACACCTTTGGTGACTTCCTGCGCATCGGCGTCCCGCTCACGGTGCTGATGTGGCTCGCGCTGTCGCTGCTGCTGCCGGCGATGTACGGGTTCTGAGAGGCCGCGCACGGGCCGCGGCGAAGCGCGCGGGGCGTCGAGCCCGGAGTCCCGGTACACTGGTGCGCAACCGGATCGCTCCGCATGGGAGGAGCCGCATGCGCGCCGTGCTCGCAGTGCTGGTGCTTGCGCTCGTCGCCGCGGCCGCCTGGCTGACGCGGGAGCACTGGCAGCCGACGGTGGCCGGAGCGCCGGCGCCGCCCGGTGCCGCGGCGCCGCCGGCCGAGACCCCGCCGCCTCCCGCGACCGCCGCGCCGGATCCTGCGCCTTCCGAGCAGCAGGTGCACGAGGAGGCCGAGCGCTACGTGGAGACCCTCACCGAGCCGGAGGCGGAGCCGGTGCAGGTGGAACGGGCGGACCACTTCGTGACCGCCGACCAGGTGCTGTCCCTCGTCCCGAGGCGCGCGGTGGAGCGCACCAGCGTCGACGAGATGCGCGCCGACCCGACAATTGGCGCCGACACGCCGATCACCGTGGTGCGCGAGGTGGAGCAGGTCGAACGCATCACCCCGGAGAAGCTGATCGCGCGCAGCGCGGGCAACCTGGACACGGCGGTGACGGTGCTGGAGAACGACGTCCCGCGCAGGGTCACGGTGCGCGAGGTGCTGGAGGCGGCGCAGCGCGCGCCCGATCGCCCCATCGACGTCGTCACCCGCAGCGAGTACTACGAGCAGACCACGGTGCGCGAGCTCGCAGCCAGCAGCGACACGCAGGCCGCGGAGCCCATCAAGGTGATCCGCGGCGCGCACGGACTGGAGATGGCCAGCATCGGCGAGCTGATGCGCCGCGAGTCGCTGTCGCCGGACTCGCTGTTCTACGTGCGCACGGTGCGCCCCGGCGACCACCAGGGGATCTGGGGCATCGTGCATGACGGCATCATCGAGACCTTCGCCCGCGGCATGGCCATCCGTCGCGGCCGCGAGGTGAACACCTACCGGGTGGAGATCCCGCGCGATGCGGACGAGCGCGAGGCGGACCGATCCAGCTCCTTCCTCGGCAAGCTGATCCACGAGAAGACGCAGGCCTCGTTCGTGTACAACTTCGAGCAAAGCCGCATGGGCCGCAACCCGGACCGGATCTATCCGGGCCAGGAGATCGTGATCGTGGACTTCCGGCCCGAGGAGCTGATCCGGATCTACAAGCACTTCGTCGAGCAGCGGGGCTGAGCGTGTGAATACGTCGCCGCGCCTGCTGCAGCGCCGCCCGGACGCCGCGGTCGGCGCGCCGAGGACTCACCAGCGCCGAGCGCGGCTCAACGAAACGGCAACGCCTCCACCCGGCAACGGCAGCTTGCCCCGGGCACCTCGGCCTGCAGGCGCGTGCCCGGCTCCGCGTACTCCAGCAGCACCACGGCGAGCCCGATGAACGCGCCCAGCCCGGGGCTCCACGCGATGCTGCGCAGCTCGCCCCAGACCTCGCCGTCGGCCATCAGGGGCCACACGCCCAACGCGGGCGGCTCGCCGTCCTCGACGACGATCCCGACCAGGCGCTGGCGCAGCCCGCGCGCGGCGAGCGCGCGCAGCGCGACGCTGCCGATGAACGGCTCGGCCTGATCCAGGTCCACCAGCGACCCGGCGCCGACCTCGAAGGGATCGCTGTTGGTGTCCATCTCCGCGCCGACGCGCGGCAGGCCGGCCTCGATGCGGTGCACCGCGCTCAGCACCGCCGGCGCGATACCCGAGGCCTCTCCGGCGGCCCGCACCAGCTCCCACAGCTCGTTGCCCGCGCTGCTGTCGCCGAGGCGCAGGCTGCTCGCCGGCAACGACCCGCAGCGCCGGCGCGACACGACCACCGGCATGCCGTGCAGCATCACCTCGCGCACCTCGCGATCGCCCAGCGGCGCCGCGTCGTCGCCCAGCAGCCTCTCGACCACCTCCCGCGACCGCGGGCCTTCCAGCGCCAGCGTCGCAGGCTCCACCCCCGCGATCTGCACGTCCAGCTCGCAGCTGAGCGACACCCCCTTCACCCAGGTGAGCAGCCCCTCGCTGTCCTGCGCGAGCCAGTAGCGATCCCCGTCGAGGCGCAGCACCATCGGATCGCCGACCACGCCGCCCTGCTCGTCCACCAGCAGCGCGGGTGCACAGGCACCGACGGGCAGCGCGCCCAGGTCGGTGGCGGTAATCCACTGCACGAAGGCGCTCGCGTCGGGACCGCGCACCTCCACGTGGCGCTCGGCACTGGCGTCGCACATCACGACACCGTCCACGCGCTGGCGGTACTCCGTCTCCGGGTCGGCGAAGCGCAGCGGCACCTGCAGGCCGTTGACCACGCCGAACGCGCGGCACCCGGCGCGCCGCGTCGCGGCGTGGAACGGCGACGCCCGCACCGCGGTGGCGAGCGTGAACTCCGAAGGGATGGGTGTCGCGGCGTGAGTGCTCATGGGTGGCCCGGGTTGGATTGACGGAGCGACGGATGGCGCCCGGCGGAGCGCGAGCGTGCTGCGCCCCGCAGACGCCCGCCCCCGACGTCGCGCCGGGCACGAGGTGCCGGCGCGTCCATGCATACTGCCATAGGCCCGGCGGCACGAAAGTCGCGCCGGTGCAGGGTGCAAACCGCACGGCGCTTCCAGACAACTCGTTGCGCTGCGCACACGCGCCGCGCGCATTGCCCGGGGCCCGCCGCGCCCCGTGCGCTCGGTGGCGCAGGAGATCGGGCAGAACGACCGGGCCACGCGTGGGGGGCGCGCGGCGCAGCCGGCGACTCAGACCTGCTCGAGCTCGACGAGCGTGCCGCAGAAGTCCTTGGGGTGAAGGAACAGCACCGGCTTGCCGTGCGCGCCGATGCGCGGCTCGCCGTCGCCGAGCACCCGCGCGCCTCCGTCGGCGAGCCGCCTGGCCGCCGCGCGGATGTCGTCGACCTCGTAGCACACGTGGTGCATGCCGCCGTCCGGGCTGCGCTCCAGGAAGCGAGCGATGGGCGAGCCCTCGCCCAGCGGGTGCAGCAGCTCCACCTTGGTGTTGCCGAGATCCACGAACACGGTGGTGACGCCGTGCTCGGGCAACGCAATGGGCTCCGACACGGTCGCGCCCAGCACGTCGCGGTAGGTCGCCGTCGCCGCGGCGAGATCCGGCACCACGATGGCCACGTGGTTCAGGCGTCCGATCATGATCTGTTTCCTCGTACCGTTCGCTCATCGTTGCGCGGCGCGCACGCGCCGCGCGGCTCCAGGAAGCGTGCGACCAGCTGCTGCGCCGCCGCGGCCGCCGGCAGCGATCCGTCGCGCACGCCGGCCTCCAGCCCGGGCAGCAGCGATGCCGCGACCGGGTCGTCGCGCAGCGCCGAGAGCAGCAGGTCGTTGACCTCCGACCACATCCACGCCCGCGCCTGCTCGGTGCGCCGCGCCTCGAGCGCGCCGCTGTCGCGCATCCGCTGCTCGAACTCCTGCATCAGCTGCCACGCCTCGGCGATTCCCCGTCCCTCGCGCGCGGAGCACGAGCACGCCACCGGCTCCCAGTGCGGCGAACGCGGACGCAGCAGCCTGAGCGCGTTCGCGCAGTCCGACGCGGCGCGCCCGGCGGCAAGCGCGAGGTCGCCGTCGGCCTTGGTGACCAGCGCGATGTCGGTGAGCTCCATGATCCCTCGCTTGATGCCCTGCAGGTCGTCGCCGCCGCCAGGCGAGAGCAGCAGCACGAAGAGATCGGTCATGCCGGACACCGCGACCTCCGACTGCCCCACGCCCACGGTCTCCACCAGCACCACGTCGAAGCCCGCCGCCTCGCACAGCGCGATGCTCTCGCGCGTGCGCCGCGCGACGCCGCCCAGCGTGGTGCCGGCCGGCGACGGGCGCACGAAGGCCCGCGCGTGGCGGGAGAGTTCCGGCATGCGGGTCTTGTCACCGAGGATGGAGCCCCCGCTCAGGCTCGAGCTCGGATCCACCGCGAGCACCGCGAGCCGACGGCCACCGGCGAGGACGGTGAGCCCCAGGGCCTCGATGAACGTCGACTTGCCGACGCCCGGCGCGCCGGAGATACCGACCCGCAGGCTGGGCGTGGCGCGGGACGCGAGTGCCCCCAGCAGGCGCTCCGCCTGTGCGCGGTGGTCCGCGCGCGTGGACTCCACCAGCGTGATGGCGCGCGCCAGCGCGCGCCGCGACCCTGCCGCGAGCGCGTCGGCCAGGGCCTGCGCGTCCGGCGGCGCCGTCACTCGAATTCCAGGATCTTCTGGTCCACCGCCAGGCTGTCGCCGGCCTTCGCGAGCACCGCCTTCACCACCTGATCGCGGTCCGCACGCAGCACGTTCTCCATCTTCATCGCCTCGATCACCGCGAGCTCCTGCCCGCGCTTGACCTCGTCGCCCTCGGCCACCGCCAGCGAGAGCAGCAGCCCCGGCATCGGCGAGACCAGGAAGCCCGAGAGATCGACGACCTTCGGCGGCGGCATGTGGGTGCTGAGCGCGGCGACACGGTGGGTGACGACCGCCACGTCCACGCGCCCGCCGCCCTGGAAGAGCTGGTAGCGCACGTTGCGGCGCTCGACCTGGATGCAGTGCGGAACGCTGTTGATGGTGCCGCGGAACAACGGCTGACCGAACTGCCACGCGGTGCGCACCGCGTAGTCGCGGCCGTCGTAGTGCACGTCGTAGCCGCCGCTCACCTGGCGCACCGTGACCGGATGCTGCGCGTCGTGGATGACGACGACCCACTCGTCGGGCACCACGCGCCGGTGGCCCGGCATCTGCCCGTCGATCTGTCCGGCGCGATCGCGGTACTGGCGATGGATCGCAGCGGCGACCACCACGAATACCGTGATGTCGTCCATGCGCATGTGCTCTTCGCCGAAGCCGTCCGGGTACTCCTCGTCGATGAAGTTCGTGCTCAGGCGCCCTTCGACGAATCGAGGATGCGCCATCAGCGCGGCCAGGAAGGGGATGTTCGTCTCGATACCGCGGATGTAGTACGCATCCAGCGACTCGCGCATCGTCGCGATGGCCTCGCCGCGATCGGCGCCGTGGGTGATCAGCTTCGCGACCATGGGGTCGTAGAACATCGACACCTCGCCGCCCTCGAATACGCCGGTGTCGACCCGCACCCGCTCCGACTCCCGCGGCGGCATGTCGCGCACGAGGCGCCCGGTGGAGGGCAGGAATCCGCGCAGCGCGTCCTCGGCGTAGATGCGGCACTCGACGGCCCACCCCTTCAGCGCGACGTCGGACTGGGTGAGCGGCAGCTTCTCTCCCGCGGCCACCCTGATCATCAGCTCCACGAGGTCCAGGCCGGTGACCATCTCCGTCACCGGATGCTCCACCTGCAGGCGCGTGTTCATCTCCAGGAAGTAGAAATTGCGCTCGGCGTCGACCACGAACTCCACGGTGCCCGCCGAGCGGTAATCGACCGCGCGCGCGAGCGCCACGGCCTGCTCACCCATGGCCTTGCGGGTGGCCGCGTCTATGAACGGCGACGGCGCCTCCTCGATCACCTTCTGGTGACGGCGCTGGATGGAGCACTCGCGCTCGCCCAGGTACAGCACGTTGCCGTGCCCGTCCGCCATCACCTGGATCTCGATGTGACGCGGCTGCTGGATGAACTTCTCGATGAACACGCGGTCGTCGCCGAAGCTCGATCGCGCCTCGCTGGTGGCACGGGTGAAGCCCTCGCGGCAGCCCTCCTCGTCCCATGCCACACGCATGCCCTTGCCGCCGCCACCGGCGCTCGCCTTGATCATCACCGGGAAACCGATGCCGCGCGCGATCTCGACGGCGTGGTCCACGTCGCGCACCACGTCCGTGAAGCCCGGGATGACGTTGACGCCGGCCTTCTCGGCGAGGCGCTTCGACGTGATCTTGTCGCCCATCGCCTCGATGGCGCGGCGCTCGGGGCCGATGAACGCGATGCCGCCGGCGGCCAGCGCGTCGGCGAAATCCGCGTTCTCCGAGAGGAACCCGTAGCCCGGGTGCACGGCCTGCGCGCCGGTGTCGCGGCAGGCAGCGACGATGCGCTCGATGTCGAGGTAGCTCTGCGCCGAGGGCGGGGGGCCGATGCACACCGCCTCGTCCGCCATCTCAACGTGCAGCGCCCCCTTGTCCGCTTCGGAGTACACCGCAACGGTGGCGATGCCCATGCGACGCGCGGTGCGCATCACGCGGCACGCAATCTCGCCGCGGTTGGCAATCAGGATCTTGTCGAACACGCGCGTCGGGTCCTCTGTGATGAGTGCGATGGGAGCCGCCCTGAACGATCTGCACCGTTGCTCCCTACGGCCTCTCCTCCTGGTTCCCTCCCCATCGTCACGAGGAGGAGGGAGGAGGTGCCGGCGAGGAGCCTTCGAGCGCAGACGTCGACTTCAGAGCAATCAGGCCTCCCTAAAGCGGAATGTTCCCGTGCTTCTTCCAGGGGTTCTCGAGCTTCTTGTCGCGCAGCATCGCCAGCGAGCGGCAGATCCGCTCGCGCGTGCTGTGCGGCATGATGACGTCGTCGATGAAGCCGCGATGGCCCGCGATGAACGGGTTCGCGAACTTCGTGCGGTACTCCTCGGTGCGCTCCGCGAGTCGCTCCGGGTCCGTCGCCTCCTCGCGGAAGATGATCTCCACCGCGCCCTTCGGACCCATCACCGCGATCTCGGCGCTGGGCCACGCGAGGTTCACGTCGCCGCGCAGGTGCTTGGAGCTCATCACGTCGTACGCTCCGCCGTATGCCTTGCGGGTGATCAAGGTGATCTTGGGCACCGTCGCCTCCGCATACGCGAACAGCAGCTTCGCGCCGTGCTTGATGATGCCCCCGTACTCCTGCGAGGTGCCCGGCATGAAGCCGGGCACGTCCACGAAGGTGATGATCGGGATGTTGAAGGCGTCGCAGAAGCGCACGAAGCGCGCCGCCTTCACCGACGAGTTGATGTCCAGGCATCCCGCGAGCACCATCGGCTGATTGGCGATGATGCCCACCGGCCAGCCGTCCATGCGCGCCAGGCCCGTGATGATGTTCTTCGCGTACGCGGGCTTCAGCTCGAAGAAGTCCGTGTCGTCCACGACCTTGTAGATCAGCTCCTTCATGTCGTACGGACGGTTCGGGTTCTCCGGCACCAGCGTGTCCAGCGAGATCTCGCGCCGGCCCACCGGGTCCGGCGTCGGCCGGTGGGGCGCCGGCGAGCGGTTGCTGGCGGGCAGGTAGTTGATGAAGCGGCGCAGCATCACCAGCGCCTCGACGTCGTTCTCGAACGCGCGGTCCGCGACACCGGAGGTCGTCGCGTGCGTCATCGCGCCACCGAGCTCCTCCGCGGTGACCGTCTCGTGGGTCACCGTCTTGGTCACCTCCGGCCCGGTGACGAACATGTAGGAGCTGTCCTGCACCATGAAGATGAAGTCGGTCATCGCCGGCGAGTACACGGCGCCGCCGGCGCACGGGCCCATGATCAGCGAGATCTGCGGCACCACGCCCGACGCCATCACGTTGCGCTGGAACACGTCGGCATAGCCCGCCAGCGACGCCACGCCCTCCTGGATGCGTGCGCCGCCGGAGTCGTTGAGCCCGATCACCGGCGCGCCGACCTTGATGGCCTGGTCCATCACCTTGCAGATCTTCTCGGCGTGGGCCTCCGACAGCGAGCCGCCGAACACCGTGAAGTCCTGGCTGTAGACGAACACCACGCGCCCGTTCACGACCCCGTAGCCCGTGACCACGCCGTCGCCGGGAATGGTCTTGTCGCCCATCCCGAAGTCCGTGCAGCGGTGCTCGACGAACATGTCCCACTCCTCGAAGCTGCCCGGGTCGAGCAGCACCTCGATGCGCTCGCGCGCCGTGAGCTTGCCGCGCGCGTGCTGCGCGTCGATGCGGCGCTGGCCGCCGCCGAGGCGCGCCCGCGCGCGCTTCTCTTCGAGCTGCTTGAGGATGTCGTGCATGG
>CBDUCN010000217.1:0-9213 GCA_965365655.1 uncultured Gammaproteobacteria bacterium
CCTCGAGCGTGCCCGCCGGCCCGGCGTCGCGCAGCGCGTCGACGATCACGACACGCTCCGCGCCCCGCAGGTGGTTCAGCAGCGACGGCCCGGGCCGGTCGAGCCGGAGCACGTCCATGACCGGACCAGCATCGCCGGCGCGCGCGGCCAGCGCATCCGCGACCGCCCACCCCACCCGGTCGTCGCCGAACGGCGAGCCGACGCCGAGCACGCGCAGCCGGTTCATCGCGCGCTCGCCCGGCCGCTCGACGGCCTGCCCGGCGGTCGCCTCAACGGCGTTCGGTGGTCAGCGTCAGGAAGTGCGTCGCACACGAGATGCACGGATCGTAGTTGCGGATCACCTTCTCGCAGTGCAGGCGCAGCGCGTCGTCGTCGTGGTCCAGCCCGAACGCGAGCAGCGACGCGCGCAGATCCTCCTCGATGCGCGCCTGGTTCTGGCTGGTGGGCGGCACGATGCGCGCGTGCTCGATGCGCCCGTCGGCGCCGGTGCGGTAGTGGTGCCACAGCAGCCCGCGCGGCGCCTCGGTCGCGCCGAAGCCCTCGCCGGCAACCGGCGTCACCTCCACGAACGGCGCGTCCGGCACGCGGTAGCCCTCGAGCAGGCGCGCCGCCTCGTCGATCGCGAACGCGATCTCCACCGCGCGCGCGAGCATGCTGTGGAACATGTTGCGCGACGGGAAGGCCGGCGTCGCCGGCAGGCGCTCGCGCAGCCACGCGGGCAGGCGATCCGCGCACAGGTTGAGCCGCGCGAGCGGACCCACCAGGTACGGGCGGCCGCCGTGCGTGCTCCACAGCGCGGTGGAATGCGGCGACTGGTGCTCGACGAAGTGCGCGGGGTACTGCGCGGCGTCGATGTCCAGCCCGGCGCTGGACACGATGCGGCCCGCGTGCAGCGGGTACTCGTCCGGGTGCGACACGCTGACGTACACGACGTCCTGCTCGTCGTGCGGCAGGGCCAGCGACGCGACCCAGTCGACCAGGTCCAGCGCCTGCGGCAGCGCGTCGCGCAGCCGTCGCGCCAGCGCCGCCGCGTCGTCCGCCCCCGGGGCATGGTGGAAGCCGCCCACGCGCACGCCCACCGGGTGCACCGAGCGCCCACCCAGCAGCCGCATCAGGTCGTTGCCGAGGCCCTGCAGCATCAGCCCGCGGCGCACCACGTCGCCGTGCTCGCGCGCGAGCTCCACCGCGCTCGCGCAGCCGAAGAAGTCCGGCGCCGCGAGCAGGTGCACGTGCAGCGCGTGGCTCTGGATCCACTCGCCGCAGTACAGCACGCGGCGCATCGCGCGCACCCACGGGCCGGGGTCCAGCCCAAAGGCCTGCTCGAGCGCCGTCACCGCGCTCATCTGGTACGCGACCGGGCAGATGCCGCAGATGCGCGCGACCATGTCCGGCACCTCGGCGTAAGAGCGCCCGATCAGGAAGCGCTCGAACAGCCGCGGCGGCTCGTAGATCTCGAGCTCCAGGCGCTCGATGTCGCCGCCGCGCAGCTCGAGGTGCAGCGCGCCCTCGCCTTCCACGCGCGCGAGCGCCGGCACGTGGATGCGCACGTTGCGCTCAGTCATCGTCGCCACCCTGCACGGCCGCGGCGGCGGTGGCCGCGGCCTCGCGGAACGCCGGCGCGTCGTTGTTGATGAACGCGAAGCGGCGCGCGACGTCCTCGGGCAGCAGCCCGAGCCCGTGGAAACGCCGCGCGAGCGCGCGCGTGTTCAGCGTCTCCGCCGGCCCGTAGCACGCGTAGCAGTCGCGGCCGAAGGCCGGGCACAGCGCGCCGCAGCCGGTGTGGGTGACCGGTCCCATGCACGGCACGCCGCGGGTGACCATCACGCACACGGCGCCCCGGCGCTTGCACTCCAGGCACACCTTCTCGGCCTCGGCCGAAGGCGTGACACCGAGCAGCAGCGCGTTCACCGCGGCCAGCACCTGCGCGCCGTTGACGGGGCAGCCCCACAGCTCGAAGTCCACCTTCACGTGCTCCGCGATCGCGGTCGACGTCTCCAGCGTCCGGATCCACTCCGGGCGCGCGTAGACGTGGCGCATCCACGCGTCGTGGTCCTTGCCGTTGCGCAGCGCCTGGATGCCGCCCGCGGTCGCGCACGCCCCGATCGTGACGAGGTACTTCGACGACGCGCGCACCTGCCGTATGCGCTCGGCATCGTGCGGCGTCGTGATGCTGCCCTCGACGAACGCGACGTCCACCTCGGCCTGCGCGTCCACGGGACCGGCCTCGGCGAAGTGCACGAGGTCCACGGCCTCGGCGAGATCCAGCAGCGCCGGGCCCAGGTTCAGGAACGCGAGCTGGCAGCCGTCGCAGGAGCTGAACTTGTGCACGGCGACGCGCGGGCGGTCGGCCATCGTCAGTACCCCCTCACGTGCAGCAGCGGCTTCACGCGCGGGTACGCGAAGATCGGCCCGTCGGCGCACACGAAGTCGCCGCCGAACTGGCAGTGGCCGCAGTGGCGCACCGCGCAGTGCATGTTGCGCTCCATGCTGAGATAGAGCGCCGCCTCGGGGTAGCCGCGGCTGGTCAGCGTGCGCGCGGCCGCGTCCATCATCGCCTCCGGCCCGCACATCATCACGGTGCAGTTCTGCGGATCCACGTCCACGTCCTGCAGCAGCTCCGTGACGAGCCCCACGTGCCAGCGCCAGCCCGACACCGCCTGGTCCGCGGCCAGCAGCACCCGGGTGTCGGGCAGCGCCGCCCAGCGCTCGTAGCGCTCGCGCCAGATCAGGTCGGCGGAGTGCTTCACGCCCTGCACGATGCACAGGCGGCCGAACTGCAGGCGCCGCTTCACGACGTAGTTGATCACCGACACCAGCGGAGCGCAGCCGAGGCCGCCGGTGATCAGCAGCACGTCGCGCCCGCGCGCGCGCTGCAACGGCCAGCCGCGGCCGTACGGCCCGCGCAGCCCCAGCACGTCGCCCGGCGCGAGCCGCGCGAGCCCTTTCGTCACCCGCCCGATCGCGCGGATGGTGTGGTCGATGGTGCCGCCCTCCTCCGGGTCGGAGACGATGGAGATCGCGACCTCGCCGACGCCGTGCAGGTAGAGCATGTTGAACTGCCCGGGCGCGAAGTCGTACGCCGCGTGCGCGCCCGGGTCGGTGAGCTCGATGCGCAGCGTGAAGATGTCGCGAGACTCCTCGAGCCGCTCCACGACGCGCGCCGGCTGCGGCAGCCACGCCGGATCCTGCTCGCGCGCCGCGCTGCTCACGATGCGCTCCCCGCGCAGATCGCCGTGGCCTCCTCGGTGATGTCGATACCGGTCGGGCACCACGCGATGCAGCGCCCGCAGCCGGTGCAGCCGCTGCGCCCGTACTGCGCGTGCCAGCTGCCCAGCTTGTGGGTCAGCCACTGGCGGTAGCGCTGGCGGATGTGCGGGCGCACCTTGTAGCCGTGCATCGCGCAGTGGCGCTGCGTGAAGCACGAGTCCCACTCGCGAACGTGCTCGCTGGTCGCGCCGCCGAGCGCCGCGACGTCGGTGGTCGCGTGGCAGAAGCAGGTGGGGCACACGCTGGTGCAGTTGCCGCACGACAGGCAGCGCGCCGCGACCTCGTCCCAGCGCGGGTGCTCCAGGTTCTCGAACAGCGCCTTCTCCAGATCGCGCCCCGGCAGCGCGCGGCGCTGCGTCGCCGCCGCGGTGCGGGCCTGTTCCTCGCGCGCGTCGCCGCGCGCGGCGCCCGCGGGCTCCAGCGCGAGGGCGGCGGCGAGGGCGTGACCCGCCTCGCTGCCCACGGCCACCAGGTAGCCGTCGTCCAGCTCGGTCAGCGCGAGGTCGAAGCCGGCCCGTGCGTGCGGTCCGTCGCCGGTGGACGCGCAGAAGCAGGTGGCGGCCGGGCGCGCGCAGTTCACCGCGACCAGCAGCAGCGCCTCGCGGCGGGCCGCGTAGCCGGGGTCCCGCGCCGGGCCGTCGATGAAGTGCGCGTCGCTCAGCGCGAGCGCCGCGAGGTCGCAGGCACGCACCCCGAGCACCGCGGTGGCCGGCGCCTGCGCCGCGACCGGCGCGAAGCTCAACCCGCCGTCGCGGCGCTCGGCGCGCCACAGGGTCTCGCGCGGCGCGAAGACCAGCGGCTTCAGCGCCTGCGGGCCGGTGGACCAGTCGAAGACGCGCGCCGAGCCGTTGTCGTGCAGCCGATACGCACCGGCGGCCTGCTCATCGTCCACGCCCCGCGGCAGCTCGTCCGCCCGCGTCACCTCGCCGAACACGATGGCGCCGTCGCGCACCACCGGCGCCAGCACGCGCCGCCCGCCCGCGGCCAGCGCGTCGAGCAGCGCCTGCAGGCGCTCGCGGGGGAGGAATCCGGCGTCGATGGGGGGCATCGTCCCTGGCCTGTGCAGCGGCGGATGCGCCGCGGCCCCGCCGGGGTCCCGGACGCCGGGGTATTGTCGACGCCGGAAGCCGCCAGGGTCGTTGATCCATATCAACGGAACGCGCACGCGGCGGCACGCGGGGGCGGCCCCGGGCGAGCGCGGGGCCGGCGACGACACGGGAGGACGGGACCATGCGCTGGGCGCGATTCGAGACCGGCGGCCGCGCGAGCTACGGAATCGTGGACGGCGCCGGGCTGGAGGCCGTGGACGGCACGCCGTTCGGCGAGCACCGCCGCACCGGGCGGCGCCACGGGCTCGACGAGGTCACCTGGCTGCCGCCCGTGGTGCCCGCGAACTTCTACTGCGTGGGGCTGAACTACCGCGAGCACGTCGAGATGGAGGCGCGCCTGCGCGGGCGCGAGCCGGTGTTCCCGGCGAAGCCCGACGTGGGCTACCGCTCGCCGAACGCGCTGACCGGCCACGAGCAGCCGATCGTGCTGCCGCCGGACGCGACGGATCGCGTCGAGTACGAGGGCGAGCTGGTGTGCGTGGTCGGCCGCGAGGCGCGCCACCTCACCCGCGACGACGCGCTGGACTGCCTGCTCGGCTTCACGATCGGCAACGACGTCAGCGAGCGCTCGTGGCAGGCCGAGGACCGCACCCTGTGGCGGGCCAAGAACTGCGACACCTTCAAGCCCATGGGGCCGTGGATCGAGACCGACGTCGACCTCGCCGCGGCGCGCACCCGGGTGCGCGTGAACGGCGAGCAGGCGATCGACTTCAAGACCGACGCGATGATCTTCGGCGTCGTGGACTACCTGGTCGCGATCAGCCGCTACATGACGCTGCACCCCGGCGACGTGCTGTGGATGGGCACCGAGGGCCACGCGGAGCCGCTGCGCGCGGGCGACGTCGTGGAGGTGGAGATCACCGGGATCGGCACCCTGCGCAACCCGGTCGTGGCCGGCACCGCGTCCTGACGCCGAAACGCGCCCCGATTGACATAACGGAATCCTTATATCTAGAATTCCGCTCGTCTCCCCCCGTACCCGGATCCTGGCCATGGGCACCATCACCGCTTCTCCGTTCACCGCCGCCGGCGAGGTCCGCACCGCCGCCATCGTGCGCGAGGCGCAGGACGCGCAGGCCTGGTGGCGGGAACAGTGGCTCGCGTTTCCGACCGTCGCCGAGCACGACGGCGAGCTGGACTTCTGGCACGTGCCCGCCGACACCGGGGTGTTCCAGGACGACTGGCCGCGCGGCGAGCGCCTCGCGCAGGAGACCATCGCCCAGATGCGCCGCTTCCCGGAGGGCGCGTCGGTGCTGCGCCGCATCCTCGCCCGCCTCGATTACGACTCCACCGTCGCGCAGGGCTTCGTGAACCACATCGAGGAAGCGCTCGCGCGCCCGGACCTCTATCCGCCGGCGCCTCCTGCCGCCGGCAACTGACGGGCGTACCGGCCGCGGCGTCAGCCGTCCCCGGGCGGGCGCTCGTCTCCGGGCCGGCGCTGGGCGCGACGCGCGCGGCGCCGCACGCGCCCGAACGGGAACTCCCCCGCCTGGTGCAGCCCGGCGATGCTGGAGACGTTCTGCACGAAGCGTTTCGCGTGCAGGTACATCTCCGCGAGCACCACCGACTCCTCCACCTCGCCGACCTCGCGCACCCGCGCCAGCAGCGCGATGGCCACCAGCCCGATCAGCGTCGCCAGCGCGAAGAAGAAATCCCACTGCGAGATGCTCAGGGTGTCGAATTCGAGCGCGCCCTCGGGCGTGCGCCAGCGCAGGGTCAGCGACAGCTCGCGCTCGGTGAAGAAGTGCGCGAGCAGCCCGCCCACCACCGGCGCGACGCCGGAGGCCAATGACACCGCGAGGCTGTTGCTCGCGAGGTACGCGGTCGCATCGCCGGGCGGCGCGAGCTTCATCGCGATGTTGCCGGACGCGAGCGTCACGCCCGCGGTCGCGATGCCGGTGAGCACGTGTATGGCGAGCAGCAGCGGGATCGTCAGCGCGTGGCGATCCGGGAACGTGGTGAAGGTCCACGCGAAGATGCAGCCGACGAACAGCGGCGCGCACACCTGCAGCACGGACTTGTTGCTGAAACGGTCCGCGATATCGCCCCAGCGCCGCAGCACCGCGACGTTGACGAGCTGGCTGGCCAGCGTCAGCGCCATCACCAGCGACAGATCGAGGCCGAGGCGCTTGAGCATGTGCACCATGAAGAACGGCGCAGCCAGGTTGACCGCGAAGTTCCAGGTCGCGATGAACGCGAGCAGCCGGCGGTAGTTCGCGTCGCGGTAGGGGTGGCGCAGCCGCGCGAGCAGCGCGACGTCCGTCGAGCCGGCGGCGGCGAGCGGCTCGGTCATGCGCGTCATGCACCAGGTGCTGTAGCTGCCGCCGACGAACGCGAGCCCGAACAGGATGCTGTACGCGACGGTCGCGGGCCCCACATCGAACGCGCGCCACGCGTCCACGAACGCGGCCGCCGCGAGACCGAGGCCGATGCTCACCCCGTTCATCAGCACCAGCCGCTGCCCGGTCAGCGCGCCGCGCCGGGCGTCCGGCACGAGGTCGCGGATCCACGCGCTCCAGCTGCACGACATCAGCGCGGTGAGCGCGTAGCGGGCGGCGAACGCGGTGCCGAACAGCGCCAGCGCGAGCTCCCGCGGCTCGATGAACGCCGCGCCCGCCATGAGCAGGAACATCGGCCGGCTCAGCCCGGTGAACAGCACCGACGTCAGGCGCCGGTTTCGCCACCGTGCGTCCAGGTGCACGCCGGCGATCTGCAGCACCTGGGTCAGGTGCGGGATCGCCGCGAGCACGCCGATGGTGATCGTGGAGGCGCCCAGCTCGAGCGCGAACGCGGTCAGGAACGCGCCCACCGTGAGGGTGTCCATCGCCTGCGAGCCGACGCCGTTGCGGATCCACCAGCGCACGCCCTCGCGGCGCGCGGCCGCGGACAGGCGCTCGCTGGGCGCGAAGCGGGCCCGGATGCGCGCGGCGAGGGTGCGCCCGGCGCTCAACCCGGGCTCACTCCTCGGCGAACACGCGCGCCAGCGCCTCCAGCAGGCGCGCGAGCTCCGCCGTCATGAACGCGAAGTCCGCGTCGAAGCGCGCCAGCGGGTCGCCGGCAGCGTCGTCGAGCTCCTCCACCGCCTCGAAGCGCAGCCGCTTCAGGGTCAGATCCGCCGCGAGCACGAAGGACACCCGCTCGTCGAAGCCCAGCGCGACCTGCTGCGCGACCTTGCCGGCGCGCAGGTGCGCACGCACCTCGGCCGCGGTCAGGTCCTGGCGCTGACAGCGCACCAGCGCGCCCTCCTGGGCCGGATCGCGCAGCTCGCACTGGTCGCCCAGCCGGAAGCCCGCCGGCAGCCGCTCGCCGTCCAGCCAGCGCGTCATCGTCGCCGCCGGCGAGCGCTGCGCCTCGAAGGGCTCCACGGTGAGCCCCTGCAGCGCGTGGCCCAGCAGCACCAGCAGGTCCTCGGCCTTCTTCTCGCTCGCGGCGTCCACCACCAGCCAGCCGTCGCGGTGCGCGAGGTAGGCGAAGGTGTGGGTGCTGCGCGTGAAGGCCCGCGGCATCAGCTCGAAGGTGACCTCGTCGCGCAGCCGCCGGCGCTCCTTCGCGCGCACGTCGCGCCCTTCCGCGGACTCGATGCGCGCGACGCGCTCGTCCACCTCCTCGCGCACCACCGCCGGCGGCAGCAAGCGCTCCTCGCGGCGCACGCAGAACAGGGTGCAGCCGTTCGCGTGGTGCACCAGCGCGCTGCCGAGGCGGCCCAGCGGCGGGCTGAAGCCCTGGCTGAACGGCTCCAGCCCGCCGCAGGGACGGAAGGCCTCGGCGGCGAGCGCCTCGCCCAGCGCCTCCGGCGAGAGCTCGGGCAGGCCGGGGAGGCGGTAGAGGACCAGATTCTTGAACCACACGGGGATCGCGCTCCAGGGCGGAGCCGCCGCGGCGCCCGGCTGGGCCGGCGCGCGGGGGCCCGGAAAAGGGCGGCGCAGGATGACAAAGCGGCCGGCGATTGGAAAGCGCCGCGGCCCGCGGACCGCTGCTCGCCGCCGGCCCGCTCCGCGGGACGCCGCCGGCCCGCCGGGTGCGACACCACCGGCCCGCTGCGTGCGGCGCCGCCGGCCCCCTGCGCGCGGCGCCGCTGGCCCGCTCCGCGCGGCGCCGCTGGCCCGATGGCCGCCCCGGCCCGATTCCGGGAGAATCGCGCCAGACCCGCCGCCCGCCGGGGCGGCGGCCACCTCGAGGAGGACGCCGCATGGCCGTGAACAACACCAACGCCGCGCTGGTCGAGCGCGACATCGAGCACCTGATCCACCCGCTGCACAACCGCGCGCTGCACGGCAACGCCCGCGTGTGGGTGCGCGGCGAAGGCCACATGCTGGTCGACGCCAACGGCGAGAAGTTCATCGACGGCCTGTCGGGGCTGTGGAACAACACCGCGGGCAACGGCGTGAAGGCGCTGGCCGACGCGGCGCACAAGCAGATGCTGGAGATGGGCTTCGCGTCGGGCTACGCCGGCAGCTCCAACCCGAACGCCATCGAGCTGGCCGAGCGCCTCGCGGCGATCACCTACCCGAACATCAACCACTTCTACTTCACGTCCGGCGGCGGCGAGTCCACCGACTCCAACATCAAGATGGCCCGCTACTACTGGAAGCTGAAGGGCAAGCCGGACAAGACCAAGGTCATCTCGCGCAAGTGGGGCTACCACGGCGTGACGCTGGCGGCGATGTCCGCGACCGGCGTGCCGGGCTACCACCCGATGTTCGAGCCGATGGTGCCCGGCTTCATCCACATCCCGAGCCCGTATCCGTACCGCTACGAGGCGCCGGCCGGCGAGAGCCCGGGCGTCGCGGCCGCGAACGAGCTCGAGAAGGCGATCCTGGCCGAGGGGCCGGACACG
>CBDUCN010000218.1:0-9188 GCA_965365655.1 uncultured Gammaproteobacteria bacterium
CGCGCAGCAGCAGGCCCGCCGGGATCATGCGCCCGATCACGTGCTGCACGAAGTGCTCCGCCGCGCGGCGCACCGCGGCCGCCGCCGGCGGCTCCGGCGCCGCCGGGCGGCCGGCCGCGAGCGCCGCGGCCTCGGCCCGGGCGCGGCGCACCGTGTCCGCGTTCGCGGCCCGCAGCCGGCCGTCCGCGTCCAGCGGCGCGAGCAGCGACCACGCGACCGACAGCGCACCGGGCCAGATCGCGAGGTGGCGCCAAAGGGTCGCGAGGGTCGCGTCGCCGGGCGCCTGGCCCAGGGTGTTCGCGGTCCATACCAGGTCGCGCACCGCGGGCGGCAGGTCCGACAGCTCCGGCACTGGGGGCACCGCACCGGGCGGCGGGGGCAGGCCGTCGCCCGGCGCGTGCCGCCGGGCGGCCCGCCCGTCGGCTGCTGGCGGCACGGCTCCGCGTGACGGCGGCTGCCCGGTGCCGCCGGATGCGGGCGCGCACGGCGCGGTCGCGAGCAGCGCCGACAGCGCGCAGATGTTCAGCGCGTTGCCGCGGTCGTAGGTGTCCAGCACCGCGCACAGCGTCGGGCGCAGTGACGGGTCCACCCCGGCGCCCGCGAGCACGGTGTCCGGCACCCGGGGCAGCGCCGGCAGCGCGAGCCCGGTGAGCAGGCGGCCCCCGGCCGCGTGCACGTCGCCGGCCGTGTACAGCGGCCGGAGCGTGCCCCACGCCCACGCGAGCCCGCCGTCGAGAGTCGCGAAGTGACGCCAGATGAGGTTCACGACCGGCAGGCCGAGCGTCTCGCGGATGTCCGCGTAGAGCTCCGCGACCTCGCCCGTCGCGTCGCGCTCCGGCACCGACGCGAGGTCCGGCGCGCTCACGCGCGCGCCGCGCCGCGGTCGACGACCGCGACTCCGTCGGCGAGCCGGTCGCCGGGACTCACGACCACCTGCTCGCCGGCCCGCAGCCCGCCGGTGATCTGCACCGCGAGGCCGGAGCGCCGGCCGACGCTGACCGTGCGCCGCCGCGCCACCCCGTCCTCGGCGACGAACAGCGCCCAGCCGTCGCCGTCTCGGAACAGCGCCGTGACCGGCACGCTGAGCACCGAATCGCCCTCCCAGATCACGACCCGCACCTCGACCCGGAAGCCGTGCCCCAGCGCGCGCCAGCGCTCGCGGTCGCCGCGCAGGGCCACCACGACGTTCACCCGCTGCTCCTCGATGCCCAGCGCCGAGATCTTGGTGAATCCGAACGGCTCGACACGCTCCACGACGCCCTCGAGCGGCTGGTCACCGCCCCAGCCGTCGACGATCACCCGCATGCCCGCGCGCACCTTCACCGCGTCGGTGGACAGCATCTCGGCGACGATCTCGAGGTCCGCGGGGTCCCCGACCGAGACGATGGGCGCGCCGGGGCTCACCACGCCCTCGCTCTCGTGGTGCACCTCCAGCACCCGCCCCGACACCGGCGACGTCAGCACCACGCACTCGCAGGCCGCGCCGCGGGCCGCCGTGCTCGCCGGCGACGTGAGCCGCGAGCGCACCCGATCCAGGCTGTGCTCCGCGACCCGCACCTGTGCCTGCGCGGTGGTGAGCGCCGCGCGGCGGGTGCGGAACGCGCGCCGGGCGTCGTCAACCGCCTGCTCGGAGATCGTCGCGGTCGCGGCCAGGCGGGTGGCGCGCGCGAGCTCGGACTCGGCGAACTCGAGCTCCGCCTTCGCCTGCTCGACCTCCGCGCGCGCGAGCGCCAGCGCGGCCTCCGCGGTGGCCACCTCGGCCTCGGTCTCGGCACGCGCGCGCTGGTCCAGGAACGCGGGATCGCTGGGCTCGATCTCGGCCACCACGGTCTCCCCCGCGCGCACCGCGTCGCCCACCTCGACCGGCGTGCGCCGGGCGCGGCCCATCACCGGCGCCGACACCACGAACACGTCGCGCACCCGGGTCCTGCCCTCCTCCTCCACGGTGACGACCAGCGGACCCGCACGGGCCGCGGCGAGGTCCACCGGCACGGGCTGCGGGCGGAACGACCAGGCCAGGCCGGCGGCCAGCGCAACCGCCGCGACCGCCCAGAACAGCCCGCGCTTGATGCCTGCTTTCACAATGACTTGCTCACGACTCTGGAGAAGAGGGTTCAGGTCCGGGCACCGCACGTCCCGCCGCGTGGGCACTGCACGTCCGGGCGCGTGCAGGGAAGGCACGTCCCGCGCGCGGCAGCCGGGCCGCGATGAGACAGCTCGGTTTCGTCTTTACCCCTTTTATCACAGCTACTTATGACTCAAAAACGAGAACCGACACGAAGTTGAAAAAAGGGGAAACGGAGGAAAACGGGGACATCCTTGTTTTCACACCCTGAAAACGGGGACACCCCTTCTTTTCTGCGCTGCAACAATGGCTTACTCACGTGTCTTGAGCACGCGGATCAGGTCCAGGCGCACCACTCGGCGCTGCATGAGCACACCGCAGGCGGCCGCCGTGAACAGCGTGATCAGCAACGCGATCCCGTACGTGGACGGCTCCACCACCGGCGGGATGCGGAACAGCTCGGTCTCGAAGCTGGCCGCCATCATGCGGATCATCACGAGCCCCAGCACGCAGCCGAGCGGCAGCGCGACCAGCACCAGCAGCGCGGCCTCCCCGAGCAGCACGTAGGACGCCTCGGCGCCGCTGAAGCCCAGCACCCTGAGCGTCGCCAGCTCGCGCCCGCGCTCGGACAGCGCGATGCGCATGCTGTTGTAGATCACGCCCCCCGCGATGGTGCATGCGAACACGGCATAGAGGCTGATGAACAGGTACATGCTCTCGCCGATGGTGTCGTCGAAGTTGTCGACCGCGGCACGGCGAAGGCCGACCGCGGCCACCGCCGGAGTGGCCTTCAGCGCGCGGTACAGCTCCGGCAGGCGGGCAGCGTCCACGCGGAGCAGCAGGATGTCCACCACCGGCCCGTCGCCGAGCACCCGGTTCAGCGCGTCCAGATCCATGTAGGCGGGGGTCCCGATCCAGGTCTGGAACACCGCCGACACCGGCATCGTCACGACCGGGCGGGCGCCGTCCAGCACCTCGACGATCACCCGGTCGCCGCGCTGCACGCCGAGGCGCTTCGCGAGCGCCCGCGACAGCACCACCCCCGCCGGCGGCACCGCGACGGGCGCGCCGCGGGCGTCCTTCAGCACTTCCAGCGCGCCGTCCGCGGGCAGCCCGATGATGCTCTCGCGCCGCGAGCGCGGCCCGTTTCGAAAGCGCACCGGCACCGCGCGGTGCGCCTCCACCGCGAGCACGCCGGGCAGGCGCGAGAAGTCGTGGCGCACCCCGGAACCGTGCTGATCCGTCAGCGCCACCGTCACGTCCTGGCGCTGCTGGTCGAAGAAGAAGCTGTCGACCATGTAGTCCAGCGCGTCCACCCACTGGAAGGCCATGATCAGCACCGCGACCGAGGCCGCGACCCCCAGGCTGGTGAGCAGCGCCCGTAGCGGCCAGCGCAGCAGCTGGCGCAGCACGATGCGGGTGAGCTGCTCGAAAACGCGCTGCAACGCGGTGCTCAGCCAGCCGGCCCGGCGGTACGCGGCCGGCGACGGCGGCCGCATCGCCTCGGCGGGCGGCAGCCGCGCGGCGCGCCGCGCCGAGCCGACGGCGCCGGCCAGCGCGGCGCCGAGGCTGGCCACCGCGGCGGCGGCGAACGGGCCGGGGCCCGGCGCGTAGTACAGCGTCGGGAATCGGAACAGCTCCGCGTACATCACGGTGGTCCAGCGCCCCAGCCACCAGCCGGCCGCCCAGCCCAGCAGCACGCCGAGGCCGGCCATCGCGAGCACCAGCTTCGCGTAGTGCCAGGCCACGTCGGCGTTGCTGTAGCCGAAGGCCTTCACGAGGCCGATCTCGGCGCGCTCCGTCGCGATCAGGCGCGCCAGCACCATGTTGCCGAGGAACGCCGCGACGACCAGGAAGATCGTCGGCAGGATCCCGGCCATGCTGCGCAGCTGGCGGATCTCGTTGGTCAAGAACCAGTTGGAGATCTGGTCGGCGCGCGGGATCGCGCCGATGCCGCCGTAGCGCGCGAGCAGCCGGTCCAGCGCGTGGATCACCGCGTCGGGATCGGCGCCGCGGGCCAGCGCGAGGCTGACGTCGTTGAAGGCCCCCTCCAGGTCGAAGGCCGCGCGCAGCGCCTCCTCCCCCAGCCACAGCACCCCGTACAGCCGAGCGTCCGGCATGATCGCGCCGGGCCCGATCGCGTACACGTGCTCCGGCGACAGCGCGATGCCGCTGATCTCCAGGGTGCGCCGCCGCCCGTTGATCAGCGCGCCCAGGGTGTCCCCGGGCTCGAGGCCGTGGGCCTCGGCGAACGCCTCGCTCACGACCGCGTCTGCGGGGCGCCCGCGCCGCGGCAGGGCGCCGCGGCGCAGGTGCAGCCGGTTCAGGTCGGGTCCCCGCTCCTCCGGCACCGAGACGAGGGAGCCGTTGACCGGCTCCTCGAAGCCCGGCACGTCCAGGGTCGCGTACTTCACGACCCGCGCCTCCACCGTCTGCACGCCCGGCAGCTCACGGATGCGCGCGACGAGCTGCACAGGGGCGCGGGTCGCGGTCGCGAACACGTGCGCGAAGCGCTGGCGCTCGTAGAACGCGTTGGCCGTCTCGGTGAGCGCCTCGACGACCGCGAGCGACGAGCACAGCACCGCGACCCCGGAGCCCAGGATCAGCGCGATCGCGAGCGCCTGGCCGCGCAGCCGCCACAGGTCGCGCACCAGCTTCCGGTCCAGCGGGTGCAGGCGCATCACCAGGTGAGCTCCGACGGCGCGCGGCGGGTCGCGTTGCGGCGCTCGTCCACGATGCGCCCGTCGCCGAAGAACAGCACCCGGTCGGCCATGTCCGCGATGCCCTGGTTGTGGGTGATGACGACGGTCGCGGTGCCGAGGTCGCGGTTGACCTGCGCGATGGCGTCGAGCACCAGGACGCCGGTGCTGCTGTCCAGCGCGCCGGTGGGCTCGTCGCACAGCAGCACGTCGGGCTGCTTGGCCACCGCGCGCGCGATGGCCACACGCTGCTGCTCGCCCCCGGAGAGCTGCGCCGGGAACGCGTCGCGGCGCGCGCCCAGCCCGACCAGCGCCAGCGCGTCGGCGGGCGCCATCGGCGCCGGCGCGATCTCGGTGACCAGCGCGACGTTCTCCTCGGCGGTGAGGCTTGCGACCAGGTTGTAGAACTGGAACACGAAGCCCACGTGGTCGCGGCGGTAGCGGGTCAGCAGCGCCTCGTCCGACGTGTCCATCTGCGTGCCGCGGAACTCGAGCGTGCCGGCGGTCGGGGTGTCCAGGCCCCCCAGGATGTTCAACAGCGTGGACTTGCCGCTGCCCGACGGGCCCAGCAGCACGACCAGCTCGCCGTCGCACACGTCCACGTCGACCCCGCGCAGCGCGTGGATGTCCACCTCGCCGACGTGGTAGGTCTTGACGAGGCCGCGCCCGCTGAGGGTGCCGGCGGCGGTCTGTGCGGCGGGCATGGCGGGGACCGGAGCGGAGGGTGCGATCCTGGGGGCGCGCGCCGCGTGCGGGGCTGATCCGGATCAGCGCCCGGGCGGCGGCGTCACTCCACGCGCTCCACCCACACCTGCACCTTGCCGCCGCACGCGAGGCCCACCTCCCACGCGTCCTCGTCGGACACGCCGAAGTCGAGCAGCTTCGGCGCGCCCGACTCGATCACCTGCAGCGCCTCGCGGATCACCGCGCCCTCGATGCAGCCCCCGGACACCGAGCCGATGAAGCGCCCGCCGTCGTCGACCAGCAGCTGGCTGCCGGTGGGCCGCGGCGACGACCCCCACGTGTCGACCACGGTGCACAGCGCGACGCCCTTGCCGTCGTCGCGCCACGCGCCGGCGGTGGCCAGGATGTCGGTGGTGGTGTCGAGGTCGGGCATCGCGGGCTCCGTTCGGCGGCGGTGCAAAGAGGTTAGCAGGCCGTCGAAAGAGGCGGCTTTTCAACGGTCTGCGTGACAGGGGCCTGCGTGACGGGAACCTGCGTGATCGGGACCCGCACGCTCGCGCCGCCGTGGCGGGACGGGACGGCGGGGCGCGCGGTCCCCGGCCTGCGCCCGCGCGGCGATCGCACCGTCACGCGGCCGCGCTCCCGGTGTCGCGGGGCCGCGCCGGTGCCTCCGACAGCACCTCGCACAGCTCCGCGAGGCTCCTCAGGTTGTGCACCGAGCGAAGCTCGTCGACGTGCGGCAGCAGCGCGCGCATGCCGGCCGCGCGGGGCTCGAAGCGGTCGTAGCGCAGCAGCGGGTTGAGCCAGATCAGGCGCCGGCAGGACTTGTGCAGCCGCTCGGCCTCGTGCTCGAGTCCCTCGCCGACGTCGCGGTCCAGGCCGTCGGAGATCAGCAGCACGACGGCGCCCTGTCCCAGCACGCGCCGCGACCAGTGCCGGTTGAAGTCGTGCAGGCACACCCCGATGCGGGTGCCGCCGCTCCAGTCCCCGACCGCCCGGCTCACGCGCGCCAGCGCGGCGTCCACGTCGGTGTCGCGCAGGTGGCGGCTGACGTTGGTGAGCCGGGTGCCGAACACGAAGCTGTGCACCCGCTCGCGGTCGCCGGTCAGGGTGTGCATGAAGTGCGCCAGCATGCGCGAGTAACGGCTCATGCTGCCGGAGATGTCGCACAGGATGACCAGCGGCGGCGGCAGCGTGCGCCGCCGCGAGCGCTGCAGGCTGAGCGCGTGGGGGCCGGCGCGCAGGCTCTGACGCAGCGTGCGCCGCATGTCGATGCGCGGCCCGTGCGGGTGCGCGCGGAAGCGCCGCGTGCGCACCTCGCCCAGCGACAGGCGCATGCGGCGGATCGCGCGCCGCGCCTGCTCCATCTCCTCCGCGCTCATCTGCTCGAAGTCCTTCTCCTGCAGCAGCTCGCGGTCCGACCAGGTGAGGGCGGCGTCGACCTCGATCTCCGGCGGCTGCTCGCGCTCGGGCGCGTCGCCCTGCGGGCCGTCGCCAGCCAGCGCCTCGCTGACCCGGCGCATCACCGGGTCCTGCGCCGGCGCGCCCGGGTCGCGGAACTGCGGCAGCACCAGCGACATCATCCGCTCCAGCAGCCGCGGGTTGCGCCAGAAGACGTGGAACGCCTGGTCGAAGATCTCGCGGTCCTTGTGGCGGTTCACGAACACCGCGTGCAGGGTCCAGTAGAAGTCCTCGCGCCGGGTGATGCCCGCCGCCTCCACCGCGCGCACCGCGTCCAGCACCTTGCCCGGACCCAGCGCGAGGCCGCTCGCGCGCAGCGCGCGCGCGAACAGCATCAGGTTCTGCGGCAGGCGGCCGGCGGGCGCGTCGGGGCGGTCGTCAGTCATCGGGGACTCTGTCCAGGCTGCGCCGCCATTGTGCCATCGCCCGCCAGGGCTTTTGACCGGACCCCGCGGCCTGCCTACCATCGCGCGTATGCAGCTTTCCTGATGCGTCCGTCAGCACCGCGAGACCCCGCCGCATGAGCTCGGACGCCCTGCTCGCCGCACTGCGCGCCGCCGCCGAGCCGACGCGGCTGCGCATCCTCGCGCTGATGGCGCACGGCGAGCTGACCGTGTCGGAGCTCACCCGCATCCTCGAGCAGAGCCAGCCGCGCGTCAGCCGGCACCTCAAGCTGATGTGCGAGTCGGGCCTGCTCGAACGCGCCCAGGAGGGGAGCTGGGCCTTCTACCGCATGGCCGACGAGGGCACCGGGGCGCGCATCGCACGCGCGCTGGCCGGCCTCATCGAGCACGAGGACGCGGCCGCCGAGCGCGACCTGCAGCGCCTGTCGGTGATCCGCGCCGAGCACGTGGAGGACGCCGCGAGCTACTTCCGCGAGAACGCGGCGAAGTGGGACGCGATCCGCAGCCTCTACGTCGCCAACGACGACGTCGAGCGCGCCCTCGGCGCGGCGGTGGGCGACGTCGCGCGCGACCTGCTGGACGTCGGCACCGGCACCGGCCAGATCCTGCGCCTGCTGGGGCGGCGCGTGAGCCGCGGGCTGGGCATCGACGCCAGCCGCGAGATGCTCGCGGTCGCGCGCGCGAACCTCGAAAGCGCGAACCTGTTCCACTGCCGGGTGCGCCAGGGCGACATCCACGCGCTGCCGGTGGACGACGCGAGCATGGACGTCGTGACCATCCACCACGTGCTGCACTTCCTGGACGACCCGGGCGCCGTGGTGCGCGAGGCGGCGCGCACGCTGCGCCCGGGCGGTCGGCTGCTGATCGTCGATTTCGCGCCGCACGCGGTGGAGGCGCTGCGCACCGTGCACGCGCACCGGCGCCTCGGCTTCGCCGACGACGAGATTGCCGGCTGGTGCCGGGACGCCGGCCTCACGCCGGCCCCGGTGCAGCGCTTCGACGCCGCCGCGCACATCGGCGGCGAGCCGCTCGCCGTCTGCCTGTGGATTGCCAACCGGGAGGACCCGACCGCATGAACGCGCTCAGCCGGCTGCTGGAGGACAAGGCGGTGCTGCTCGCCGACGGCGCCACCGGCACCAACCTGTTCGAGATGGGGCTCGCGAACGGCGCCGCCGGCGAGCTGTGGTGCGTGGACCACCCGGAGCGCGTGCGCGCGCTGCACCAGGCCTTCGTCGACGCCGGCGCCGACGTGATCCTCACCAACTCCTTCAGCTCCAACCGCTTCCGCTTCGCGTTGCACGGCATCCAGGACCGGGTCACCGAGCTGGCCACCGCGGCGGCTGCGCTGGCCCGCGAGGTCGCGGACGGCGCCGGGCGGCCGGTCGTGGTCGCCGGCTCGATGGGCCCGACCGGCGAGATGATCGCGCCGCTGGGCGAGCGCCCGCAGTCCGAGGCGCGGGAGGCCTTCGAGGAGCAGGCGGCCGCGCTGAAGGCCGGCGGCGCCGACGTCGCGTGGATCGAGACGATGTACTCGGAGGAGGAGCTCGCGGCCGCGATCGAGGCGGCCGACGCGGTGGGCCTGCCGCACGTCGCGACGATGACCTTCGACACCAACGGGCGAACGATGATGGGCCTGACGCCGGAGCAGGCGGTGCGCAACGTGAAGCGCCACGGCTCGCCGCCGGTGGCCTTCGGCGCGAACTGCGGCATGGGCCCGGCGCAGCTCGTCGACTCGGTGATCGGGATCGCGCGCGGCGCCGAGCCCGGCGACGTGCTGGTCGCCAAGGGCAACGCCGGGCTGCCGAAGATGGGCACCGACCTGCACCTGCACTACGACGCGAGCCCTGCGGTGATGGCCGACTACGCGTGCATCGC
>CBDUCN010000219.1:0-9167 GCA_965365655.1 uncultured Gammaproteobacteria bacterium
GTTGAAATTCGACGTCCTGTCGAATTTCAACTCGCTTCGCGCAAGACGCGGTCTCGCGCTCGCTCCATGAATCAATCACTTGCGTGATTGATTCATGCCGGCACATCCTTGTGCCGGACGCAGGCTGTTGAAAATCAACAGTCTGCTGACGCCGCGGCCGGAGCCGTGCGGCGCGCCGTGCGCCGTCAGCAGACCTCGCACACGAACACCCGCGACGGCAGCTCGTCGCCGAGCGGCGCGGAGTTGTAGACCTCGCTCGCGTCCACCGTCTTCCACGCGCCGCGCGCCTCCAGCGCGGCGCGCTTCTCGTCGAAGGGCCCGTCCAGGTAGCCCCGCGCGACGGAGAACACCAACCGGCCGCCGGGGCGCGTCACGCGCACCAGCTCGTCGAAGCCGTCCAGCGGCGCGTGGCCGTCGGTGAACACGCCGGCGCTGGTCACCGCCGCGAAGCGGTCGTCGGCGAAGCCGAGCGGGCGCCCGAGGATCAGGTGATGCAGCTCGCCGTACAGGCCCTTGCGCGCGGCCAGCGCCAGCATGCCCTGCGACGCGTCCAGGCCCACGATCTCGCGCTGCCCGAGCGCGGTCAGGATCTCGCCGATGATTCCGGTTCCCGCGCCGGCGTCCAGCACCGGCCCGCTGCCGATGTCCACGTGCCGGCCCACCATGCTGGCGACCATCGCCGGGTGCATGTAGCCGATGTTGCGCATGTGGCTCTCGTAGTCCTCGGACCACTCGTCGTAGTAGTCCGCCAGTTCCTCGACGCTCTTCGACGCGTAGGCGCGGTGGAGCTGGCGGGTGTCCTCGGGGGGCGTGTTGTCGCCGCTGCCGCTCATCGGGGCTCCTTCGTGGTCGTCGTGGGGGAACCCCGAGCATAACAAGGCGCCGCCGCGCCCCCGGTACACGCGCCCGCGCCCCGCGGATCGCGACTCCTCGAGCGCGTCGCGATGAACGCGCTTCCCCGGGACGTCTGCCCGCGGCGCTCGCACGGCGTCGCCGGCGGTTTCCCATGTCTCGCGAGCAGCCGGGCAGTGCCCCCTTCCTTCAGGTCCGCCGCGATCGGCATCGACTCAAGACAGGCCCCGGCGGGCCGATACAGGCCATGACCCGCACGGCCATCCGGCCGCGCCACCGCCGCCAATGCCTGCACGGAGTCACCGTGAAAAGCGAACGCCTGGGCCTCACGATGATCGCCGCGACGCTGGTCGTGATCGCGGTGAGCGTCGCGCTCTATGTCCACCAGCACCGCGAGGCGCGCAGCGCGCAGCTCGCGAGCCAGGGCTCGGCGCTGGCCGGTGTTCTCGCGCGCATGCCGATGGGCTCGCTCACCGCCCGCGACGGGCGCCAAGGCCCGCTGGACCTGCTGGCCTCGACCGCCGACGGCAGCGACCTCGCCTATGCGGTGGTGTCCGGCGCGGACGGCGCGCCGCGCGCCCAGGTGTCGCGGGTGACCGCGCTGCCGCCGCCCGGCGACGTGTCGGACCCGGCGGAGTGGTTCGGCACGCGCGCCGCGACCGCCGCCGACGGGCGCCGCTACCAGGAACACTTCGCTCCGGTGCTCGAGGACGGGCGCCTTGCCGGCCACGTGCGCGTGGGCTTCGCGGAGCCGGGCTTCGACCTGCTGCGCGGCGAGATGCGCGCGGTCGCGGCGCTCGCGCTGCTCATCTTCGCGCTCGTGCCGATCTTCTACTACCTGGTGCGCCGCGAGGTGCAGCCGCTGCGCGCACTCGGCGAAGAAGTGCGCAAGTCCGTGGACAACAATCCGCTGTGGGCCGTCAACGTCGGCAACCCGGAGGATCTGCGCGAGTTCGTCGCGAGCTTCAACCGCCTGGTGCGCGCGGCCGACGAGCGCATGCGCACGCTGGACGACGAGCGCACCCACGTGCTCACGCACTCCCGGGTGCTGTCGTACGAGAAGGCGCGCATCGAGTCGGTGCTGCAGTCGATGCCCGACGGCGTGCTGGTGCTCGACGAGTCGGGCAGCGTGACCTACGTGAACGACAAGCTGGGCCCGATGCTGGGCCTGGAATCCGGCGCCCTCGTCGGTGAGTCGCCGGCCGAGTGGGCGCCGTTCCCGGAGCTCACCGCGTTCCTGAACGGCGCGAGCACGGTGCGCGGCAAGACGTCGGCCTCCGGCTCGCTGGAGATCCCCGCCGCCGACGGCAAGGGGCGCATCGCGGTCACGGCCTACCCGCTGTTCTCGCCGCGCGAGCGCCTGGAGGTGCTCGGCACGCTGGTCGTGTTCAGCGACATCACCGCCGAGGTGCTCGCCAAGCAGGCGCGCAAGGACCTCGTCGCGCAGCTCTCCCACGAGCTGAAGACGCCGCTGCACGTGATCGGGATGTACAGCGAGATGCTGCTCGAGGACGGCGTCGACGCCGAGGCGATCCGCATCGAGGCCGGCAACGTGATCCACGACGAGGTGGAGCGCGTGAGCGCCCTCATCACCAACATGCTCAGCATCTCGCGCATCGAGATGGGCAGCGTGCAGCTCAAGCGCCGTCGCACGCGCCTCGGCGATCTGCTGCAGGATGCCCTCGACGCGATCAGCCGCAGCGGCTCGGGGCGCGACCTCTCGTTCTCGCTGCAGGTGCCGCCGGACCTGAGCGCGGTGAACGTGGACAAGGACCTGATGCGCGTCGCGATCAACAACCTGCTGACGAACGCGATCAAGTACAACAGCCCCAGCGGCAGCGTGGTGCTGGGCGCCGAGGAGAGCGACGACGAGATTGCCGTGTTCGTGCGCGACACCGGCCCCGGGATCCCGGAGGACGACCGCGAGCGCATCTTCGAGCGCTTCTACCGCGGCGCCAACGGCGAGAACTCCGAGGTCAGCGGTCACGGGCTGGGGCTGCCGCTCACCCGCGAGATCGTGCACGTGCACCTCGGTGAGATCGACGTCGACAGCACGCCCGGCAAGGGCAGCGAGTTCCGCATCCGCCTGCGCAAGACGGCGACCCTGCTCAAGGAGGCGGTGTGATCATGACCCGGGTACTGGTGGTGGACGACCAGCCGCACGTCGTGCGCGTGATCCGCATGGCGCTGGAGCGCCGCGGCTACCAGGTCGAGGTCGCCGCGGACGGGCAGGCGGCGCTCGAGAAGTTCCGCGGCGCGCCCTTCGACGTGCTGATCACCGACATCGACATGCCGCGCATGGACGGCCGCGCGCTGTGCGACGCCGTGCAAGAGGCCGCCGCCGCCGGCGAGGCGCCGTTCACGGTGATCGTGACCGGCGGTACCGACCCCGACGTGCGCGAATGGGCCGAGGGGCTGGAGCGCACGCATTTTCTCGAGAAGCCGCTCAGCATCAAGCACATCTCGGCGCTGCTGTGCGAGCACTTCGAGGCGCAGGCCGCAACGTGAGCGCCGCGCCCACCGGCTTCAGCCTCGACGCGTACGAGGCGCTCGCGTGCGCCGCGGCGGGCGAGCCCGTGCGTTTCGTGCTGTGCGACGGCGAGCAGATCCTCGAGCCCGCGCGCGAGGACCTTGGCGCGGATGCGTGCGAGCGCGTGCTCGCCTGCGTGCGGGGCGCCCCCGCCGCGCTGCACGGCTGCTTCGCGCAGGCGGTGGACCCGGCCGGCGTGCGCGACCTGCGCCTCGTCGCGGTGCCGCAGTCGCCGTCGGCCGCACGCTGCGAGGCCGACGAGGCGCGCACGCTGGAGGTGCTCGCGCACGTCGCGCGCCTCGCGGGCCAGGGCTGGCTGCAGGGCCTCGAGCTGGACGACATGACCGACGAGCTCACCGGGCGCTACGAGGAGCTCAACCTCATCTACCAGATGGATCGCTACGCGACCGGCGAGGACGAGGCGGTCACGCTGGGCGCCGTGCGCAAGCTGCTCGAGGACGCCGCGGCGCACCTGAAGGTGTCGGCGCTCGGGCTGTTCGCCGCGGAGGAGGAGCTGGACCTGCTGGTCACCCCCGCCGGGCAGCAGGCGGACGAGGCAGCGCTCAACCTGCTGCGCGCGGCGAGCGCCGGGCTCGGCGCGCTGGTGCGCAACCACGACGACGCGATGGTGCTGAACCGCGCCGACGACGCGCGACGGGACCCGAGCCTGCGCGGCGTGGACGCGAAGTTCGTCGCCGCCCCGGTCGGCAGCGGCGGCCAGAACGGGCTGGTCGCGGGCGTGTGCGCGGGCGACGCGCGCGACTTCACGAGCAGTGACCGCAAGCTGGTGTCCGCGCTGGCGGACCAGATCGCGTCCTTCGTGCGCGGCTTCCGCGACGAGCTCACGGGCCTGCTCAACCGCCGCGGCCTGGAGCGCCGGCTCGAGGCGCACCTGGACCGCGACCGCGGCGGCCTGCTGCTGCACATGGACCTGCACAACTTCCGGGTGCTGAACGAGACCTGCGGGCGCATCGCCGGCGACGAGATGCTGCGCCAGGTCGCCGAAGTGCTCTCCGGGGCCACGCGCGGCGCCGATCTCGTCGCGCGGCTGGGCAGCGACGAGTTCGCGGTCCTCATCGCGAACTGCGAGGTGGAGCGTGCCAACGCGCTGGCCGGCGACATGATGCGCCGTCTGCAGCGCAACAGCTTCGTGTGGGGCGGACGGCGCTACGCGCTTTCCATGAGCATCGGCGCCGTACCGCTGTCTCTGTGCGACGGAGACGTGAGCCGCGTGCTGTCGGTCGCGGAGTCCACCTGCGATCTCGCGCGCGAGACCGGCGTCGACACCTTCAGGGTCTATTCCGAGGACGACGAGCAGCTGTTCGAGAAGCGCGGCCAGGTGCAGTGGGTGCCGCGGCTGCGCGAGGCGCTCGCGGAGGACCACTTCGTGCTGTTCTCGCAGCTCATCGCGCCGGTGGTCGAGTCGCCGCAGCGCCGCCCGCACCAGGAGATCCTGCTCAGGCTGCGCGACGAGGACGGCTCGCTGGTGCCTCCCGTGCGCTTCATACCCGCGGCCGAGCGTTTCCAGCTCATGTCGGAGGTGGACCGCTGGGTGGTGCGAACGGCGCTCGGGCTGCTCAGCGAGCGGCGCTGGCGCGAGGCCGCGCTCGGATCGGTGTGGTCCATCAACCTGTCCGGCCAGTCGCTGTCCGACGAGCGGTTCCACCAGTTCCTGATCGAAGAGCTGGAGCGCCACGACTTTCCGTACGCGAGCCTGTGCTTCGAGGTGACCGAGACGGTCGCGGTGGAGAACCACCGCGCCGCGACGGCCCTGATCACGCGGCTGAGGTCGCTGGGCGTGTCCTTCGCGCTCGACGACTTCGGCTCGGGCCTGAGCTCCTTCGCGTACCTGAAGAGCCTGCCGGTGGACACCCTGAAGATCGACGGCAACTTCGTGAAGGGGCTGGCCGTGGACCCGTTCAGCCGCGCGACCGTGGAGGCGGTGAACCGCATCGGCAAGGTCATGGGGCTGCGCACCGTCGCGGAGTTCGTCGAGGACGATGCGACCCTCGCGGTGCTGCGCGACCTCGGCGTGGACTACGCGCAGGGCTACGGGCTCGGCAAGCCGCAGCCCCTCGAGAAGGCGCTCGCGGCGATGGCGGCGGAGCGCGGGGCGCGCGTGGTGCCGCTGGTGCGCCCGGACGCGGCGCATGGCTGAGGTCGCGCGTTCACGCCTCGGCGTGGTCACCTACCTGGCCCCCGAGCGCTCGCTGGACAACGCCGAGAGCATCGAGGGCCTGGACGCCGCGATCCACGCCTGCGTCGCGGACAACGAGCGCAACCTCGTCGTCGATCTCAGCAACGTGAGCCTGCTCACCAGCGCCGCGATCGACGGCATGCTGGACGCGCAGGAGCGCCTCGCACGCGTGGGCGGGGCGCTGAAGCTCGCGAACGCGAGCGCCGTGGTGACCGACGCGCTGCGCGTCACCAACGCGCTGATCCGCCTGTCGCTGGTGGACGGCCCGCCGGAGGACGACGCACCCACCGGACCGGCGCTGGTGCCGAAGGGGCGCCTGGGCGACGTGCTGGTCGCCGCCGGGCTCGTCACCGAGGCCGACGTCGAGAAGGCGATGGTGCTGCAGAAGCAGCGCGGCGGGCGCCTGGGGGCACTGCTGGTGGAGTCCGAGGCGCTGGCCGAGGCGGACCTGCTGCAGGTGCTGGGCCGGCAGTTCGGCATCCCGTTCGTGAAGCTGCGCACCGGCGTCTTCGACCCGGAGGTCGCGCGGCGGGTGAGCGCGGATCTGTGCGCGCGCCTGGGCGTGCTGCCGGTGCACCTGGTGCGCGGCACCGCGTACGTCGCGACCTCCGACCCGCAGGCGCTGCCGTCGCTGGATACCGTTGCCGACGCGCTCGGCGTGCCGGCGAAGCCGGTGCTCGCGTGCGCCGACGCGATCCGCGCGAGCCTCGCCGAGGCGCACGGGGACGACCACGACCTGAGCGAGCTGATCGGCCGCCTCGACGGCGGCGGCGAGCTGGAGATCGTCGAGGCGCGCAGCGAGGACTACACCGTCATCGACGAGATGGCGTCCGGCTCGCCGGTGATCAACCTCGTGAACGGGCTCATCCAGCGCGCGGTCAAGGACGGCGCGAGCGACATCCACATCGAGCCGGGGCGCAGCAGCTCGCGGGTGCGCTTCCGCATCGACGGCGTGCTCTATCCGGTGATGAAGCCGCCGGCCGACGTGCACCCGGCCATCGTGTCGCGGCTCAAGGTCATGGCCAACCTCGACATCGCCGAGCGGCGCCTGCCGCAGGACGGCCGGGTGCAGGTGTCCACCCAGGGGCGCACCATCGACCTGCGCTTCAGCTCGCTGCCCGGCATCTTCGGCGAGAAGATCGTGCTGCGCGTGCTGGACAAGCAGAAGTCGCTGACCGAGCTGCACGAGCTGGGCATGAGCCAGTCGAACCTGGACACCTTCTGCGGCCTGCTCGGGCGCAGCAACGGCCTGATCCTGGTCACCGGCCCGACCGGCAGCGGCAAGACCACGACCCTGTACGCCGCGCTCAGCCACCTGAACAGCGTCGAGAAGAGCATCGTCACGATCGAGGATCCGGTCGAGTACCAGGTCGACCTGATCAACCAGAACCAGGTCAAGCCCGCGGTGGGACTGACGTTCCCGCGCGTGCTCAAGCACGTGCTGCGCCAGGATCCGGACATCGTGATGGTCGGCGAGATCCGCGAGCGAGAGACCGCCGAGATCGCGGTGCAGGCGGCGCTGACCGGGCACCTCGTGCTGTCCACGCTGCACACCAACGACAGCGCGGGCGCGATCACGCGCCTGCTGGACATGGGCATCGAGCCGTTCCTGCTGTCGTCGGCGCTCGGCGGCGTGATCGCGCAGCGCCTGCTGCGCACCGTGTGCGGGGAGTGCAAGACCACGTTCGTCGCGCCGCCGGGCAGCTTCTCGCGCTTCGGCATCGAGGACGGGGCGAAGCTCACCCGCGGACGCGGCTGCGACGCGTGCTACGACTCCGGCTACAAGGGCCGGGTGCCGATCCACGAGCTGCTGGTGTGCGACGCGTCCACGCAGCGCCTGATGGTGGGCAGCCCGTCGCGGGACGAGCTCGCGCAGCACCTCGGCGAGCGCGGCGTGAAGACCCTGCTCGACGCCGGCGTCGCGCGGGCGCTCGACGGCGTCACCACGCTCGAGGAGGTGACGCGGGTGGTGAACGGCTGATGGCGATCGAGGTTGCCGCGAGCGCGACGCCGGGCGCCACGGCCCGCGCGGCCGGTGCGAAGCCGACCGCGGCGCCGGCGCGCGGCGTCACGCTGCGCCGGCCGCGGATCGCGGTGCGCGAGCGCATGTTCTTCACCGAGCGCCTCGCGCTGCTGCTGGAGACCGGAAACCCTCTGCACGCGAGCCTCACGCTGCTCGCGAAGCAGTGCGAGAACGAGGCGCTGTCGAAGGTCGCGTCGCGTCTCGCCGAGGACATCGCGGGCGGTATGCCGTTCTCGCGCGCGCTGGCGGTGCATCCAGACGTGTTCCCGAACGTGTACGTGAACCTCGTCGGCGCGGCGGAGCAGGGCGGATTCCTGCCGACGGTGCTCGCCGAGCTGACCGCGCTGGAGGACAAGGCGGCGACGCTGCGCGCGACGGTGCGTTCCGCGTTCAGCTACCCGATGTTCCTGATCGTGTTCTCCGGCGGCGTGGTGCTGTTCGTGCTCACGTACGTGTTCCCGAAGTTCGCGGACCTGTTCAGCTCGATCCGCGACCAGCTCCCGGTCAGCACGCTGGTGCTGATGACCGCCAGCGACGTGCTGCGCCAGCACTGGCCGGTGGTGCTGGGCGGCACCGTGGGCGCGGCGTTCGGCGTGCACCGCTGGCTGACCCGCGAGTCGGGACGCGCGCTGATCGATCGCATGAAGCTCCGCATTCCGGGCCTGCGCGAAATGTTCGCGCAGTTCTACCTGGTGCAGTCCATGCGCGTGCTGGGGCTGTCGCTGGAGCACGGGGTCAGCGTGCCGGACGCGCTGCGCGCGTGCCGCGACGTCGTGGACAATGCCGCGTTCCGCGCGTTCGTCGCCGACGTCGAGCGCGACGTGCAGGAAGGCCGCGGCGTCGCGCCGGCGTTCGAGCGCGCCGACTTCATGCCGGACCTCGCGCGCCAGCTCGTCGCGACCGGCGAGGAGAGCGGCAACCTGCCGCTGGTCATGAAGCGCCTCGCGGCGCACTACGAGCAGGAGCTCAGCCGCCGCCTGCAGGGCATGGCGAAGATGATCGAGCCGATCATGCTGCTGGTGATGGGCGGCGTGGTAGGAATCATCGTCGCATCGCTGATCCTGCCGATCTTCAAGCTGTCGCGCGCCGTCGGGATGTAGCCGGGCGGGCCTCAGGATTCGCGGCTCACGGCCGACAGCCATCATTGGACTCTGACCGCACGGAGGGCCGGCGCCGCCATGTGGTCGCCCCCCGACACCCGCACCGGCGGCGGCTTCACGCTCGTGGAGCTGCTGGTCGTCGTGATCATCCTCGCGACCCTGGCCGCGCTGGTGGTGCCGTCGTTCGGCGCGTCGGGCGAGGACGCGAAGGTGAGCGCGCTGCGCACGGACCTCTCGCGGCTGCGCCGCGTGGTCGGGCGCTACGCCGCGGAGCACGGCGGCCGGGTGCCCGGTGCGGTGCAGCCGGGCGATGGCAGGACGCCGCCGCCCAACGGGGCGTCATGCCGGAACGCCGTTCTGAGTCAGCTGTTCCGCTACACCGACGCGCGGGGCGTCGCGAGCAATACGCCCGGCGGCGCGTTCCGCTACGGCCCGTACATCACGAAGGGCCAGCTGCCGGCGAAC
>CBDUCN010000220.1:0-9139 GCA_965365655.1 uncultured Gammaproteobacteria bacterium
TACGTGTACAGCGGCCTGAAGAAGGCCAATACCGAGCTGTATGCGTCGTTCATGCACCAGGAGCTGGACGTCTCGGCGGCCACCCAGGCTACCCTGGCCGGCAGCGTCGAGGACATCAACATCTTCGCGGTCGGCGCGCGCATCAAGTTCAACTGATCCGCACCGCCCCCCCAAGAAGAGCTTCGCGAAACCTGGCCCCCTCCCTCGCGGGAGGGGGCTTTTTTTTGTTTTGGCGGTAGGCTTCGTGCAACCCACCGCATCGCGCCGCAACGACCCGACCATGCGCCCCGCCCGCGTCCCCCGGCATGCCGTTCCCGTGCTCGCCGGCGCCCTGCTCGCCGCCGCGTCCGTCGCCCCGCGCGCCGACGACGGCATGCAGCGCATCGGCCGCTTCGCGATCGACCGCACCGAGGTCACGGTCGGCGCGTTCCGCGCGTTCGCCGAGGCCACCGGCCTCGTCACGCGCGCCGAGCGCGACGGCGGCGGGCTGGTCTACGCCGCGGGATGGGAGCGGATGCCGGGATGGACCTGGCGCTCGCCGTACGGCGCGCCCGCCGGCGACGACGAGCCCGCGGTGCACGTGACCTTCGACGAGGCGGCGGCGTTCTGCCGCTTCGCCGGCAAGCGCCTGCCCGCCGACGCCGAGTGGGTGGAGGCCGCGTACACCGAGCGCCGCGAGTCGCCGCCCGCGCCGTTCGTCAGCGGACGCACCTACCGCTACCCCACGGGCGACAGCCCGGCCGGTGCGAACTGCCTCGGCGACTGCGGCGCGACGCCGGCGCTGGACCGCTCCGGCGTGCTCGACCGCGGCCGCGGGCACGCGCGCACCGGCACGACGAAGGCCGGCGTCAACGGCCTGTACGACATGGGCGCGAACGTGTGGGAGTGGACGGTCAGCGGCGACGGCGACCGGCAGCGCACCCGCGGCGGCTCCTGGTGGTACGGCGAGACGCAGATGCGCGCCGACCACGAGGCGGAGAAGCCGCGCGACATGGCGGTGGTGTACATCGGCTTCCGGTGCGCGAAGGACGTCGATTGACGGCGCGTCGTCGCGCGTTCGCCGGTCCCGGCGCACGCGCGCGGAACCTGTCGCCGCCGCGACGGTCGTAAGCTACTGACGCGACCGATCGCCGTGGGCGCACGGCGGCGCGAGCCGCCCCGCCCCGCGTTCCCCGATGCCCAAGGACCGAGCATGAGCGCACAGCCGGCGCCGATTCCGCGGCGATCGACCGCCCCCGGCCACCCCGCCGGGGGCTTCCTGTTCAGGGCGTCCCTCGCGGCGCGGCGCCGCGCGTTCCTCGCGCTGGCCGCCGGCCTCGTCGCCGGCCTGCTCGCGCTGATGGTCGCGACGCTGTCGCGCGGCGGCTTCGACGCGATGGACCTCGCGCTGACCGCGCTGTTCGCGGTCACCGTGCCGTGGACCGTGATCGGCTTCCTGAACGCGTTCGTCGGCCTCGCCGTGCTGCGCACCGCCGGCGACCCGCAGACCGCCGTGTGCCCGGCGGTGCAGCCGCCGCCCGGCACCGCGCTCCGCTCCTCCACCGCGATCGCCGTGTGCATCCGCAACGAGGATCCGCACGCCGTCGCGCGCAATCTCGAGCACATGCTCGCCGGCCTGCAGCGCGCCGGCGCGAGCCGGCACTTCCACGCGTGGCTGCTCAGCGACAGCAACGAGCCGGCCATCGCCGCCGAGGAGGCGCGCGTGTTCCGCGACGTCGCCGCGCGCTGGCGCGGCACGCTGCCGGTGCGCTATCGCCGGCGTGCGAGCAATGATGGCTTCAAGGCCGGCAACATCCGCGACTTCGTCGAGGGCCACGGGCGGCGCCACGCGTTCATGCTGGTGCTGGACGCCGACAGCTTCATGACCGCGGACGCGATCCTGCGCCTGGTGCGGATCATGGAGGCGAACCCGCGCATCGGCATCCTGCAGAGCCTGATCAACGGCCTGCCCGCCGCCAGCGCGTTCGCACGCGTGTTCCAGTACGGGATGCGCCTCGGCATGCGCTCGTACACGCTGGGCAGCGCGTGGTGGCAGGGCGACTGCGGGCCGTACTGGGGGCACAACGCGCTCGTGCGCATCGCGCCGTTCCGCGAGCACTGCGCGCTGGCGCCGATCCCCGGGCGCGGCGTGCTGCGCGGCGACATCCTCAGCCACGACCAGGTCGAGGCGGTGCTGATGCGCCGCGCCGGCTACGAGGTCAGGGTGCTGCCCGACGCCGCCGGAAGCTACGAGGAGAATCCGCCCAGCCTGGTCGAGTTCGTGCGCCGCGATCTCCGCTGGTGCCTCGGCAACCTGCAGTACCTGCACCTGCTGCGCACCCCGGGCCTCGAGCCCGTGAGCCGGGTCCAGCTCGCGCTCGCGATCCTGATGTTCGCGGGCTCGCCGGCGTGGCTCGCCTTCGTCGCGCTGGGCGCGCTGCGGGTGGGCCTCGCCGAGGATCCGGCGTCGACCTTCGATCCGCAGCTCGGCGTCGCGCTGTTCGCCAGCGTGCTCACGATGGTGTTCGCGCCCAGGATCGCGACGGTGATCGACCTGCTGCTGGATCGCGCGCAGCGCCGCGCGTTCGGCGGCGCGCCCCGGGTGATCGCGAACGTGCTGGGCGAGATGCTGTTCTCGACGCTGCTCGCGCCGGTGATGGCCATCGCCCACAGCCGGTTCATCGCGGGCCTGCTGGCCGGGCGCAGCGTGACCTGGGCGGCGCAGCGCCGCGGCGCGCACCGCGTGGGTCTCGCGGACGCGTGGCGGCGCTTCTGGCCGCAGACGCTGGCCGGCGCACTGGCGCTGGCGTTCATCGCGGGCTGGTCGGCCGCGCCGGTGTGGAGCGTGCTGCCGATCGCGCTGGGCCCGCTGCTCGCGGTGCCGCTCGCGATGTTCACCGCGTCGGCGACCGCCGCCCGCTGGCTCGCGCGCGCCGGGCTGTGGCGGGTGCCCGAGGAGGCCGACCCGCCGCCGGATCTCGCGGCGCTGATGCTCGCCGACGACGCCCCACGGCCGGCTCACGTCCGCAGCGCCGCGGCCGGCGCCGCACCGCCGGCACCCGCGCTCGCGTGCGCGCGGCAGGTGCCCGCGCTCGCGGCACAGGCGGCGAAGTAGCCGCCGCATGCTCGACGCGGCCCGCACCGCTCTGGGCGTCGCACGGTCGCTGCGCATCTACTACGGCGACCGGGAACGCGCGCGTGCGATGGACGCGCTGTACCGGCCGCTGGTGCCGGCGGGCAGCCTCGCGTTCGACATCGGCAGCCACGTCGGAGACCGGGTGGCCTGCTTCCGCCGGCTCGGCGCGAGGGTCGTCGCGGTGGAACCGCAGCCCGCGCTGGTGCGCACGCTGCGCGTGCTGTACCGCGCCGACGCCGGAGTCGCGGTGCACCGCGCCGCCGTCGGCGCCTGCGACGGCGAGGTGGAGCTGTGCGTGAACGTGGCCAACCCGACGGTGTCCACGGTCTCGCCGGCGTTCATCGCGGCGGCGTCCGGCGCGGCCGGCTGGGCCGGTCAGCGCTGGACGCGGGTGTGCCGCGTGCCGCAGATCACCCTCGACGCGCTGATCGCGCGCCACGGCCGCCCGGCCTTCGTGAAGATCGACGTGGAAGGCCTGGAGGCCGACGTGCTCGCGGGGCTGTCGGCAGCGGTGCCGGCGCTGTCGTTCGAGTTCACGACGATCCAGCGCGGCGTCGCGCTGCAATGCCTGCGCCGCTGCGCGCAGCTCGGGCGCTACCGATTCAATGCCGCGCTGGGCGAGACGCAGCGGATGGTGCATCCGCGCTGGCTGGATGCGGAGTCGATCGCGGCTTGGCTGCGCGCGCTGCCTCACGACGCGAACTCGGGCGACGTGTACGCACGCGAGGCGGTCCGCGCCTGAGCGCCGCCCCGGGGCGCCCGCCACGACGCGCGGCGCTTCGAGTGCGGCGGCGTGACCGGGCGGTGCGTGCACGGCGGCGGCCACGGCGCGCGGAGTGGATCCGCCGCGCGTGGCTGTGGCTTCAGGCGCCGTCGGGAGCGCCCTGAGCGAACGCCCGCGAACGGTTGCTCAGTCGCCGACCTGACTGAACGCGCGGCGCTCGCCGATCGCGCCGGGCGCCCGCGCCGCGTCGGCATGCCGGACCGGCGCGCCCGCGCGCGCCGCCGCGCCGGCCGCGCGCCAGGGGTGACGCTTGAACCACGACACCGCGTGCGCGGTCGCGATCAGCGCCGCGAAGCCCGCGGCGTTCAGCACCAGCCACAGCCCGGCGCCGGCGCCGGACACGTCCGCGAGCATCGCGAGCGTCTGCGCGACCACGAGGCTGGTCATGAACACCGCCAGCGACTGCGTGCCCACCTTGCGGATCTGGTCGACCACCGGCTGCAGCGCGCCGGCGCTGCTCAGGCGCACGCCGCCGGGCCCGACCGCGGCCCACGCGAGGTACGCGAGCGCGAGGAAGTGCGCGTAGCGCAGCAACGCGAAGTCTGTCTTGCCGACGAGCCCGGCGGCCTCCAGCGCGACCCGCGCCTCGCGCGCCGGCGCGAACGACTGCAGCACCCGGAAGTACTCGAGCGGCAGGCTGAGCAGCACCACCGCGACCGCCAGCAGCACCAGCCAGCGGGTCACCGGCGGCGGCGCGATCCAGCCGCGGCCGAACGCGAAGCCGGTGAAGAACACCAGCTGCCAGCCGAACGGGTTGAAGAACCACTCGCGGTCCGACCAGGGCTCGGCCGGCAGCCACAGCAGCCCCGACTGCGCGCCCAGCCACACCCCGAGCACCAGCACCGCCACCGCGCGCCGGTCGATCGCCGCCGCCGCCATCACGAGCGGGATCATCACCAGCACGACCAGGTACATCGGCAGGATGTCGAAGTAGTTCGGCACGTAGGTCAGCGTCAGCAGCCCGACGAGCTGGCGCATCGTGTCGGTCTCGAAGAACGGGTAGAGGTTCAGCTGACCCACGTAGTCCCGGGTGCCGAGGTCGAGCCCGTTGAAGACCACGGTCAGGGCGGCGACCGCGAGGAACAGGCCGATGTGCGCCCAGTACACCTGCCAGCAGCGGAACGCGACCCGCGCCGTGCCCATCGCCCAGCCGGCGCGCTCGAACACGCCGCCGAACGCGATCGCCGACGCCATGCCGGAGCAGAACACGAAGATCTCGGTGGCGTCGGAGAAGCCGAACCGAGCCGGGATCCACAGCGTCCACGGGTTGCCCGGCGTGTGGGCCAGCAGGATGATGAACATCGCGCTCCCGCGGAAGAAGTCGAGCCGCAGGTCGCGCGGCCGGCCGGCCGCAGGCGGAGTGGGTGTCATGCTGTGATCCGGGGTCGCGTCGCCGTGGCGGAGCACCGCGCGGCGGAGAACCTGTCCGTGACGCGCCGTGCCATGGCCTGTGCAGGATACGACCACTCGCGGCGACGCGGAGTTCCCGGCGTGCCGCCCGGGCGGCTCGGGCGCGCCCGCGCAGGGCGCCGGCGGCCGAGGTCAGGAGGCGGCCGCGCTGCCGGGCCGGCACGGACTGCCGGCGCCCGTCACTGCCAGCCCTCGACGCCGCTCATGTCGGGCAGGTGGTGGGCAATCCCCTTGTGGCAGTCGATGCAGGTCTTCTCGCCGGACGCGAGCGCCGTCGAGTGCTGGTCCGACGCGCGCTTGCTCTGGCGGGTGAAGTCCATGAACTCGAAGTCGTGGCAGTTGCGGCACTCGAGGGAGTCGTTCGCCTTCAGCCGCGCCCACTCGTGCTCGGCGAGCTCGCGGCGCTTGGCGAGGAACTTCTCGCGGGTGTCGATGGTGCCGAAGATCGTGCCCCAGACCTCCTTGGAGGCCTGCATCTTGCGCGCGATCTTGTCGGTCCAGTCGTGCGGCACGTGGCAGTCCGAGCACTTCGCGCGCACGCCGCTGCGGTTCGTGTAGTGGATCGTGGTCTTGAGCTCCTCGTACACGTTGTCGCGCATCTCGTGGCAACCGGTGCAGAAGATCTCGGTGTTCGTGAACTCCATAGCGGTGTTGAAACCGCCCCAGAACACGATGCCCATGACGAATCCGCCCACCGTCAGGAAGCCGAGACTGTAGTGCACGCTCGGGCGGCGGATGATCGTCCAGTACTTTCTCAAGGTCTGCTTCATCTCGCCGTCTCGTCCCTCTGGCCGCTCACGGATCCGGCTACTTCGCCTTGGACGCCTCGAGCAGGTCGTCCACATCCATGAAGTCGGACTCCACGGCCTGCTTCGCGTCGGTCTGCACCACGTGGCACTGCTCGCAGAAGTAGCGCCGCGGCGACACGTCGGCGAGGAAGTTGCCGTCCCGGTCCATGTAGTGGGTGACGCTGACCATCGGCGCCTGCGACTCCTCGGTGCGTCTGCGGCTGTGGCAGGACAGGCACTTGTTGGAGCGCAGGTCCACCTGGTATCCGTCGATCTTGTGCGGGATCGTCGGCGGCTGCATCGGGTAGTTGCGCTTGCGCTTGACGTCCTTGTTCTCGACGTTCGCCATCGGCAACGGCGCCGCCTCGTCGGCGATCGCGTGCCCGCGCAGCGTCGCGAAGCCGTCGCTGGCTGCGCCCGCGGATCCGGCGGCCAGGAAGGCCGCGGCAAAGAGCAGTGCGGAACGCTTCATCGTCTTCCCCCTCACACCTTCGTCAGCTTGACGGCGCACTTCTTGAAATCCGTTTCCTTGGATATCGGATCCGTCGCGTCCAGCGTGACCTTGTTGATGAGCTGGGTCGCGTCGAACCACGGCACGAACACGAGCCCGCGCGGCGGCCTGTTGCGCCCTCGCGTCTCGACGCGGGTGCGGATCTCGCCCCGGCGCGAGACGACGCGCACCTCGTCGCCGCGACGCAGCCCCCGGTCGCGGGCGTCGTCCGGGTGCACGAACACCTGCGCGGCCGGGTAGGAACGGTGCAGCTCCGGCACGCGGCGCGTCATCGAGCCCGAGTGCCAGTGCTCGAGCACGCGCCCCGTGGACAGCCACAGGTCGTACTCGTCGTCCGGCGATTCCGCCGCCGGCTCGTACGGCAGCGCGAAGACCACCGCCTTGCCGTCCGGCTTGCCGTAGAAGTCGAAGCCGGTGCCCGGCTTCGCGTACGGATCCGAGCCCTCCAGGAATCGCCAGCGCGTCTCCTTGCCGTCGACCACCGGCCAGCGCAGGCCGCGCTCGCGGTGGTACACGTCGAAGTCGGCGAGGTCATGCGCCTTGCCGCGTCCGAAGGCGGCGTACTCCTCGAACAGCCCCTTCTGCAGGTAGAAGCCGAAGTCCTTCGACTCGTCGTTGTCCCACTCCGGGTCCATGTCCGAGAGCGGGAAACGGTCGACCTGTCCGTTCGCGAACAGCACCTCGTACAGGGTCTTGCCACGGTACCCGGGATTCGCGTCGAGGATCGCCGCCGGCCACGTCTCGTCGGTGGTGAAGCGCTTCGAGAACTCGACCACCTGCCACAGGTCCGAGCGCGACTCGCCGGGCGCCTTCACCATCTGGTGCCAGAACTGCGTTCGCCGCTCCGCGTTGCCGTACGCGCCCTCCTTCTCCACCCACATCGCGGTGGGAAGCACGAGATCCGCCGCCTGCGCGGTGACGGTGGGATAGGCGTCGGAGACGACGATGAAGTTCTTCGGGTTGCGGTAGCCGGGCAGCCCCTCCTCGTTGATGTTCGGGCCGGCCTGCATGTTGTTGTTGACCTGCACCCAGTACGCGTTGATCTGGCCGTCCTTCAGCTGGCGGTTCTGCAGCACCGCGTGCGCGCCGTTCCAGTCCGGCAGCAGCCCCGGCGGCAGCTTCCACAGCTTCTCCGAGATCTCGCGGTGCTTCGGATTCGTGACCACCATGTCTGCGGGCAGGCGGTGCGAGAAGGTGCCGACCTCGCGAGCCGTGCCGCACGCCGACGGCTGGCCGGTGAGCGAGAACGGGCTGTTGCCGGGCGTCGAGATCTTGCCGGTGAGCAGGTGGATGTTGTAGACGAGGTTGTTCGCCCACACCCCGCGCGTGTGCTGGTTGAAGCCCATGGTCCACAGCGACATCACGCGGGTCTTCGGGTCGGCGTAGATCTCGGCGAGCGCCTCGAGCCGCGCCTCCGGCACGCCGGACATCTTCGAGACCTTCTCGAGCGTGTACTCGCGGACGAATTCCGCGTACTCGTCGAAGGACATCGGACTCGACGCGCCGGCCTTTCCGGCGTTCGCGGCCTTCTGCTCGAGCGGGTGCTCGGGGCGCAGTCCGTAGCCGATGTCGGTAACGCCGCGGCGGAAGTTGACGTGCTTGCGCACGAAGGCCTCGTTCACGCGACCCGTCTCGATGATGTGACGCGCGATGTAGTTCAGGATCGCGAGGTCGGTCTGCGGCGTGAACACCATCGGCACGTCGGCCAGCTCGAACGAGCGGTGCTCGAAGGTGGAGAGCACCGCGACCTTGACGTGCGGCGCGCTCAGGCGCCGGTCCGTGAGGCGGGTCCACAGGATCGGATGCATCTCGGCCATGTTCGAGCCCCACAGCACGAACGCGTCCGCGTGCTCGAAGTCGTCGTAGCAGCCCATCGGCTCGTCGATCCCGAACGTGCGCATGAAGCCGCCGACGGCTGACGCCATGCAGTGCCGCGCGTTCGGGTCGATGTTGTTGGAGAGGAAGCCCGCCTTGTAGAGCTTGGCCGCCGCGTAGCCCTCCCACACCGTCCACTGGCCGGACCCGAACATGCCGACGCCGCGCGGGCCCTTCTCGGCCAGCGCGGCCTTGAACTTCTCCGCCATGACGTCGAAGGCCTCGTCCCACGACACCGGCGTGAACTCGCCGTCCTTGTCGTAGCGCCCGTCCTTCTTGCGCAGCAGCGGCGTCGTCAGGCGGTCGCGCCCGTAGAGGATCTTGCTCAGGAAGTAGCCCTTGACGCAGTTCAGCCCCTTGTTCACCGGCGAGTTGATGTCGCCGTGCGTCGCGACCACGCGCCCGTCCTTCGTGGCCACGTTCACCCCGCAGCCGGTGCCGCAGAAGCGGCACGCCGCCTTGCCCCACTTCAGCTTCGTCGCCGACGCGTCGGTGACGAGGTTGGTCGCGCCGGCCGGCAGCGAGATGCCGGCGGCCGCCGCGGCGGTGGCGACCGCGTTGTCGCGGATGAACTCTCGGCGGGTCTGCTTCATCTGCTCGTTCCTCGAAATTCAGCGTCAGCCGTCGGCGACCTGGCCGGTGTCTGTCTGGCCGGT
>CBDUCN010000221.1:0-9112 GCA_965365655.1 uncultured Gammaproteobacteria bacterium
TCCTGCTCGGAGATCAGTCCCTTGCTCTGCAGGCTCTTGAGCTCCTCGAGGCGCTGCTCGACGCTCCCGCCCGCGCTCGCCGCGGGCTGCTGGACCACGACGGTGGGCGGCGGCGGCTCGTTGTAGTACGCGCGTGGCGGCGGGGCCGCGTAGGCGCCGGCGTCGTAGCCGGACCGGTAGGCCTCCTCGCGCTGGGCGTGCAGCGCGTTCCCCAGCAGCATGCCCCCGAACAGGCCGGCGACCGCGGCGCCGCCGCTGCCATGGGCCGATACCGGGCCTGCGGCGGCGAGCGCGACGGAGCCCGCGAGCACTGCCGCCAGCGTGTGTCTCTCGAATGTCATCACATCACTCCCTGGTATGGCTGCGGCTCACGAAGAGGCCGGCATCCCGATTGCACGAGGTACGGGCGGGTGCGCGCCACCCTGAGCGCTCAGGGCGCGGTGCACGCGCCGAAGACCAGCAGGCCTTCGTCGTGGCCGATCGCGGTCGCCGTCATGCGCCCGGTGTCGGGGTCCACCATGACGACCCAGCCGTGGCCCTCGTCGTGGCCCTGCACGACGAGATGGTCCTTCGTGAACGTCACGTCGGCGATGCTGGACGTGCTGCTCACGCCGGTCTCCTCGGTCGCCGTCACCCGCTTCGCGGCGAAGTCCAGCTTCAGGAACTGCGGCACGTTCAGCGCCACCGCGTTGCCGCGGGCGCAGACGTGCGTTTCACCCGGCGCCTTCGCGCACTGCACCGCCTCCAGGGTCGCGCACACCAGCGGCGTCTTGCCGTCGAAGCCGGCCGCGCCGGCGAGCGTCGGTGCCGCCAGCAGCAGCGCGAGCAGCGGATTCTTGAGTTGCTTCATTGCGTCACCATGTAGTGCTTCAGCGATACCTTCCGGCGCCGGGCGCTTGCTGCCACGCCCGCGGGCGGCCCTTCTGCGACGGCAGCGGAGACGCTAGCCGAAACCTTGCGCGGGTGCCAGTCTCGTCGCGCCGCTGCGGACCCGTAACCCATCGGGACGGGCGTGTAGAACGGAGAGGCCGTTCTCCTTCGGGACCGGCGATCCGTGTGCGAACGACCGGTGTCCGCCAGACATCCGCGCAACCCGTCGGCCAGCGACACCGCGGCGGCGCCGCGTGATGATGCCGGCGGCGCGCCGCGGGACCCGCGGCGGCAGGTGCGGGGCGCGTCAGAATCCACCGAACAGCGACGCCAGCGCCACCACCGCGGCCAGCGACAGCATCGGGCCCACGACGGCGACCATGAACACGTCGCCGTAGGCCTGGCGATGCGTGACCTTGCAGATCCCCAGCACCGTGATCACGGCGCCGTTGTGCGGCAGCGCGTCGAGGGCGCCGGACGAGATCGAGGTGACGCGGTGCATCGCCTCCAGGGAGATCCCCTGCGTCTGCGCGAGCTCGACGTAGGTGGGGCCCAGGTTGTCCAGCGCGATGCTCATGCCGCCGGACGCCGACCCCGTGATCGCGCTCAGCACGTTGACGGCGACCGCCAGCGACACCAGCGGGCTCAGCTCGCCGAGCGCGAGAAGCCCGTCGCTGACGGTCGCGAACGCGGGCATCGCCGCGATCACCGCGCCGAAGCCGACCAGGCTCGCGGTGTTCGCGATCGGGATCACGGACGCGTTGGCGCCGTGATCCAGGCTTCCCTTCAGGTCCTCGAAGCGCGTCCAGAACACGGCGACGAGAAAGCCGATCGCGGCGAGCAGCGCGACGATGATCGCCCACACGCCGCGCACGGCCTCGATGGTGGTCGCGCCGTACAGAGGCTGCGCGAGGTACGAGGTGTCCAGCGCCGGCGCGACCAGGCGGATGAACGCGTAGTTCACCAGCACGACGATGGCGATCGGCGCGACGGCGAGCGGGAACGACGGCAGCCGGTCGCGCGCGGGCCCCTCGTGGCCCAGCTCGCCGACGTCGAAGCCGTCGCGGATCGAGCCCTCCCGCGCCGCGAGGCCGCTCGCCGGGATTGCGTCGTCGTCGGCGCCGTAGCCCTCACCCGCGGCTCTCGCGCGCGCCGCGCGCCGGTTCAGCCACGTGATCCCGAACAGCAGCATCAGCACCGACGCGATCACGCCCAGCCCCGGGGCCGCGAAGGCCGTGGTCCCGAACACCGGCATCGGGATCGCGTTCTGGATGGCCGGCGTTCCCGGCAGCGCGGACATCGTGAACGTGAACGCGCCGAGCGCCAGTGCCGCCGGGATCAGGCGCTTCGGGATGCCGGCGTCCCGGAACAGGGCGGCGGCCGCCGGGAAGATCGCGAACGCGACGACGAACAGCGACACCCCGCCGTAGGTGAGCACCGCGCAGCACGCGACCACGGCGAGCACGGCGCTGCCGCTGCCGAATCTCGCCCCCAGCGTGCGTGCGATCGCGCCGGCGCAGCCGCTGTCGTCCATCAGCTTGCCGAAGATCGCGCCGAGCAGGAACAGCGGGAAGTACGCGATCGCGAACTCGCCCATGTTGCGCATGAAGATCTGGGTGTATGCGCCGAGCACGGGGACGCCGCCTTCGAGCGCGGCCGCGACGCACGCGATCGCCGGAGCGATGATCAGCAGGGTGACCCCGCGGAACGCGAAGACCATCAGCAGCGCCAGCGCCGCGAGCATCACGATCATCGACAGGTCTCCGCGCCGCGTGGCGCGCGCCGGCGGGCACCGCGCCGAGGGGCGTCGGCGCCGGCACCGCCGGGCGCCGTGCGAGGGTCCGTCACGCGGTCCGCTGCCCGCCGGCGATGCCGGCGCACGCGAGCGTGTGCAGCGCGATCATGCGTTCCTCGTCGGTCGGGACGACGAGGACGGCGGGCGCGCTCCGTTCGCGGCTGATGCGGGTCGCGCCGCCGGCGTTCGCCGCGTCGTCGAGGTCGACGCCCAGCCACGCGAGCCGCCCGCAGACGTCGCCGCGCACCCGCGGCGAGTTCTCGCCGATGCCGGCGGTGAACACGAGCGCGTCGAGGCCGCCGAGCACGCTGGCGAGGGCCGCGACCTCCTTCGCGATCCGGTACGCGAAGTAGTCGAGCGCCCTGCGCGCGGCCGGCGCGTCGCTGGCGGCCAGCTCGCGGACGTCGTTGCTGATCCCCGACAGGCCCTTCAGGCCGCACTCGTTGTAGAGCAGGCGGGTCACCTCGTCCACGCTCATGCCCTCGTGCTGCAGCAGGTACAGCACGACCCCGGGGTCGAGGGCGCCGGGTCGGGTGCCCATCGGCAGGCCGTCGAGCGCGGTGAAGCCCATCGTGCTGTCGACGCTGCGCCCGTCGTGCATCGCGCACAGCGATGCGCCGCTGCCGAGGTGGGCCACCACGACGCGCCCGCCCGCGACCTCCGGCGCGACGTCCGGCAGCACGCGTGCGATGTACTCGTACGACAGGCCGTGGAAGCCGTAGCGGCGCACGCCTTTGCGGTACAGCGCCTCCGGCAGCGCGAAGCGGTCCGCGAGCTCGCCGTGGCCGCGGTGGAACGCGGTGTCGAAGCACGCGACCTGCGGCACCTCGGGCAGCATCGCCCGCAGCGCCCGGATCGGCGCGAGGTTGTTCGGCTGGTGCAGCGGGGCGAGCGGTACCAGGCTCTCCAGCGCGGCGAGCACGCCGTCGTCGACCAGCACCGGGTGCACGAGCTCCGGCCCGCCGTGGACCACGCGGTGGCCGAACGCGACCGGCAGCGCGCCGTCGAGGTGCTCGCGAAGCCAGCCGCCCATCGCGCCGAGCGCACCCGCGACGTCGGCGCCGGCCTCGCCCTCGAGCGGTCGGTCGACGAGCGACGCGCCGCCGGCGTCGCGCGCGACGAGGCGCGGCTTCACCCCGATGCCGTCGACCTGTCCCTTGAGCGCGAGCGCCGGCGTCGCGCCCGACACCTCGAACAGCTGGAACTTGACGCTGGAGGACCCCGCGTTCAGGGCCAGCACCGTGGGCCGCATCGCTCAGGCCGCGATCGGGCGCGTCGCGCGCAGCGCGTGGGCGTAGATCGCGCCCACCGCGCATGACGCCATCCGCGTCTGCACCGAGTCCGCACGGCTGGTCAGGATGATCGGCACCCGCGCCCCGAGCACGATGCCCGCGGCCAGCGCGTCGGCGAGGAAGCTCAGGTTCTTCGCGAGCATGTTGCCGGCCTCGAGGTCGGGCACCACGAGGACGTCGGCCTGGCCCGCCACCGGCGAGTCGATGCCCTTGATGCGCGCCGCCTCCGGGCTGATCGCGTTGTCCAGGGCGAGCGGCCCGTCGAGCAGGCCGCCGGTGATCTGCCCGCGGTCGGCCATCTTGCACAGCGCGGCCGCTTCCACGGTGGACGGTATGGTCGGGGTCACGGTCTCGACCGCGGACAGGATCGCGACCCGGGGCTGCTCCGAGCCGAGCGCGCGCAGGAAGTCGATCGCGTTCTGCACGATGTCCATCTTGGTTCGCAGGTCGGGGAAGATGTTGACCGCGGCGTCGGTGATGAACAGCGGCTTCGGGTAGGTCGCGACGTCCATCGCGAACACGTGCGAGATGCGCCGCTCGGTGCGCAGCCCCGAGTCCTTGCGCACCACCGCACCCATCAGCTCGTCGGTGTGCAGGCTGCCCTTCATCAGGATCTCGCCGCGCGCCTCGCGCAGCAGCGCGAGGCCGCGCGCCGCGGAGTCGTGGCTGTGCTCGGCGTCGACGATCTCGAACGGCGACACGTCGAAGCCGTGCTCCTCGGCGACCGAGCGGATCCGGCGCTCGGGCCCGACCAGCACCGGCACGATCAGCCCGGCCTCGGCCGCGTCCAGCGCGCCTTCCAGCGAGGTCCGGTCGCAGGGGTGCACGACCACGGTCGGGATCGCGGGCAGCTCGTTCGCGCGGGCGATCAGCCGCGCGTACTGCTCGGCCCTGCGCTCCTCTCCGCTGCGTACGGAGGCGGGTGTCGGGTCGTTCATCGTCTGTTGCTCCTCGAAAGGGTCCGTCGATCGGGGGAGGGGGCGCACGTACCGCACGTACCGCACGGAGCGCCCGGGGGCCACCGTGGGCCGGCCCGGCGCGCGCCCGAGGCTTACCTGCCAGGGCGCGACCAGCCGCACCCGCGACCCGGGCGGTTCGCTTCGCCCGGGCCGCGGAGGCAGGCGCTCAGGCCTTCTTGCGGCGCCCGATGGGCTCCACCTTCGCCCGCGCCGTGCCCGGCGCGAACATCGATTCGATCTCCGCGAGCCGCTCGCGTGCCGCATCGTTCATGGTGTCGCTGGCGTTCACCACCCGGCGAATGCGCTCCAGCATCTCGCGCGCCTGCGCCTCGTGGCCGGCGATCATCGACGGCAGGGCGTCGATCGCCGCGCGCTCGTCGGTCAGCAGCATGAAGTATTGATCGCGCACCAGCTCCTTGAACTGCGCGACGGTGAGGTCGCCGCCCTCGGTCTCGTGGATCCGGCGCAGCATCGCGAAGCCGCGCTCGTCGACCATCTCGGTGGGCATGCGGACGTACACCAGCGCGCGGATGGCCGCCTCGCGCACCCCGCCCTGGCCGATCGCGGCGCGCAGCGCCGACACGCGCTCCTCGACCAGCGCGCGGTGGTCCGGCGACGTTCCCGGGTGCCGGCGCGGAGGCTCGTCGGATGCCGCCAGCCCCAGCAGCGCCTGCGTGAACGGCTGGCCGTAGATCGCGAAGAAGCTGCTCTCCACCATCGCGTCGCGCACGTCGCGCCAGGTGTTCAGGCTCAGCGTCAGCCACTGCGAGCACGCCTTCTCCCACGCGAGCAGCGGATTGTCCGGGCTCACGGGGCGGCGCGCCTCGCGCGCCTGCCCGGCGCCGGCGGCGACGGCGGCCATCAGCGGGTTCAGGTCGGAGAACATCTCGTAGCCGGTGCGTGCGGGGTGCGTCGCGCGCATCCACTGCGCCGCCGGGGCGTTCACCGCCGCCCTGACGAAGGGCTGCGCGAAGCTGCGGTACAGGCCGTGAGTGATCTCGGACGCACGGGCGACCGCGGCGAAGCTGCGCTCGTCGGCCTCGTCGTTCACGCCGAACGCGCGCACGTCGTCCACGTCGCGCGCCTCGAAGCGGGAGATGTAATCGCCGCTCGCGAGGTCCGCCCCCGTGCGCTGCGACGCCTTGTCGGTGAGCACGGCCTCGTACAGGCCCGGCGGCAGGCAGTCGATGAGATCGATGTTCTCGGTGAACTCGCGGTGCTCCTTACGCGCGACGCTGCCGGAGACGAAGATCCCGAGGTGGCCGACGCTCTCGTGCACCGCGTACACGATGGTCTGGCCGGCGGCGCGCACGTCGTCCACGTCCTCGTAGAGATCCGGAATCCAGCCGAGCGCCTGCGCCGGCGGCGTGATGTTGTCGCCCTTCGAGCAGAAGATCACGATCGGCGAGCGGATGTTGCGAAGATCGATGACGGTGCCGTCGGACAGCGCGATGTCGGCCCGGGAGAGCCGGTTGCCGACGAACAGGTTGTCGACGATCCACTGCATCTCCGCGGCGTTGAGCAGCACGTGGCCGCCCCACCAGCGCTCGAACTCGAGGTAGCGCGGACCCTCCGTGTCGACCTTCGAGTACACGTTGTACTGCTTGTCCCACAGGGTGTTCGCCGGGTTCATGCTCTCGAAGTTCGACACCAGCCACGCGCCGTCGAAGATGCCGGCGCCGAGGTCGCCGGTGAGCGCGGTCAGCCAGCTGCCGCCCAGCAGGCCGCCGCTGTAGCGCATCGGGTTCTCGCCGCGCACGCCGGCCCAGTACGACATCGGCGCGCCGGCGATGATCAGCGGTCCGCACAGGTCCGGGCGCACCGCGGCCAGCATCATGACCGCCCAGCCGGCCTGGCAGTTGCCGACCACGACCGGCCGGCCGTCGGCGTCGGGGTGGCGCTCGACGACCACCTCCAGGAAGTGCTCCTCGGCGCGCAGCACCGCCTCGATGGTCTGTCCCGGCTCCGGCGTCGGCGAGAAGCCGATGAAGTAGCACGGGTGGCCGGCGCGCAGCGCGACGCCGATCTCGCTGTCGGCCTTGAAGCCGCCGATGCCCGGGCCATGCCCGGCGCGCGGGTCGACGATCACGAAGGGCCGCTTGTCCTCGTCGACCGTCACGCCCGCGGGGGGCACGATGCGCACGAGCCCGTAGTTCACGGGCTGCGGCAGCGTACGGCCGTCCGCGACCGGCTCGAACTCGTAGCCGAGCACGTGGGGCGCCTCGCTGGCCATGTGCTCGCGGTACTGGTTGCCCCGCTGGCGCATCACGTCCCAGAACAGGACCGTGCGCTGAGCCGCGTCCGTGAGGTATTCGGTGACCGGATCCGGCCGGAAGTCCGACATGGCAAAGTCCCCCGCCAAAAGCCGATCATGATACCCCGGGCTCTCGTCCCGGGCCTGTGCCAGGTCAGGTTCAGGTGCGCAGGCCACCGGGGCGCGCCCGGTGCCCGCGTGGCCGCGGGTGACCCGGTCCGTGGAGCCGCGGGCCCGCGTCAGGGCCCGCGGATGCGTACCCACCCGGGGGCCGGCGCCGCCCGGGTTTCGCGTGGCTGCGGGACCGGCCGCGACGGGCCGGGCCGGCGAAGATAGAATTCTAGGCGACCGGAGGCGGACGACGGAGACCCTGGCGCTTTGCGCCGGCGGGCCGGGACGTCCGCCGCGCTGGCTGCACACCGTCATCGAGGAAGGGTTGATGAAGATCCCCAAAGAGGAGCTCGGCATCGTCACGGCCATGCTCGAGCGCTACACGAAGCAGCGCCTGCCGCGGCTGCTGGAGATGAAGGAGCGCCTGGACCGCGGCGAGAGGCTCGACGACCACGACATGGAGTTCCTGGAGGTGATCGAGCGCGACCGCGCGCAGTCCCTGGCGGTCGCGAAGCGGCACGAGGACCTGCACGAGATCCTGGTGAAGGCCATCAACCTGTACCACGAGATCACGCTGAAGGCTCTCCAGAACGAGCGCAACGCCTGAGCGCCGTATCGACACCATGCACACTCCCATCCCCCGCCAGGTGCTCGAAGGCAAGAAGATGCTCGTCGTGGGCATCGCCAACGAGCACTCGATCGCGTACGGCTGCGCGCGCGCGTTCCGCGAGTTCGGCGCCGAGGTCGCGATCACCTACCTGAACGAGAAGGCCAGGCGCTTCGTCGAGCCCCTTGCGCAGGCGCTCGAGTCACCCATCTTCATGCCGCTGGACGTCTCGGTGCCGGGCGAGACCGAGGCCGTGTTCGAGCGCATCGAGGCCGAGTGGGGCCAGCTCGACTGCCTGGTGCACTCCATCGCCTGGGGGCCGAAGGACGACCTCCAGGGCGGGCTGCTGGATTGCTCCGCCGACGGCTTCGCGAAGGCGATGGACATCTCGTGCCATTCCTTCATCCGGATGGCGCGCCTCGCCGCGCCGCTGATGAAGGACGGCGGCAGCATGTTCGCGATGAGCTACCACGGCGCGCAGAAGGTGGTGCCGAACTACAACGTGATGGGCCCCGTGAAGGCTGCGCTGGAGGCCTCGTGCCGCTACCTCGCGTACGAGCTCGGCAAGCGCGGGATCCGCGTGCACGCGCTGTCGCCGGGACCGCTGAAGACCCGCGCGGCGTCGGGCCTGAAGGACTTCGACCTGCTGCTCAACGAGGCCGTCGAGCGGGCGCCGGTGGGTGAGCTGGTGGACATCATGGACGTCGGGCTCGCGTGCGCGTTCCTCGCGACCAGCTACGCGCGCCGGATGACCGGCGAGACGGTGTACGTGGACGGCGGCGTCAACATCATGGCGTGACGCGCGCGGACGCCCCCGTGGGCGCCGGCGCGCTCATGGACCCGTGAATCTTTCGGGCAGCGGGCGCGAGACTGCGGGCTGCGCGCAGCGATGTGAAAAAGCGCAGACACGTTCTTTACCATCCTGTCAGGTCCCGAGCGCGCGACGCATCTTGTCCTGGTAGGCATCCCGCGACCCGATCAGGTCGAGCGGGAAGCACACCAGCGTCCCGGTGACCGGGGCGCGGCCGCTGACGCGGACCTGCGTGAAGCGCACGACGTCGACGGCCTCCTCGTCCTGTCCGTCCTCGCGCGCGAGGTAGCCCGAACGGGTAATCGCGCGGCTGTCCGCGGACATCTCGATGAACGCCTCGGGCCGCGCGAGGGTGTCGCACAGATCGTCGAGGTTGCGCTCGAGCACGTCGTCGTCCGCGGTCGCGTCGCGCA
>CBDUCN010000222.1:0-9105 GCA_965365655.1 uncultured Gammaproteobacteria bacterium
GTGACGGGCGCCGACCGGGAAGTCGGCACTGACCTGCCGCGCGCGGGTGGTGCATTCGCACCCCTGCGCGCGGCAGGATTTTTTTGACCGCCATCCCGGTCGGGGCCTCGTCGTTCGCTCGCTCGGACGTCGTTCCGGCCCCTGCGCCCGCCACGTGATACCCACCGCTGCAGCAGCGTCGCGCCAGGCCCTGACGGGGCCCGGCGCGAGCCGCGACGCGTAGCCCACATCCGCTGATGCACTACGTCGACGCCCCCGGCGCGCTGCACGCCGCGTGCGAGGCCTGTGCCGGCGCGCCAGCCGTCGCGCTCGACACCGAGTTCGAGCGCACCAGCACCTATCATCCGCGCCCTGCCCTGCTGCAGCTCGCCGACCGCGATGCGACCTGGCTGCTGGACCCGCTGGCGCTGGACGACCTCGCGCCGCTCGCGGCGCTGTTCGAGCGGTCAGCGCCGCTGATCGTGATGCACAGCGCCCAGGAGGATCTCGAGGTGCTGGCCATCGCGACCGGGCGCCAGCCGAAGAGCCTGTTCGACACCCAGCTCGCCGCGGCGCTGGCCGGCATGGGGCCGGGCCTCGGCTATCACGCCCTGGTCCGGGAGCTGCTGGGCGTCGAGCTCGCGAAGGACCAGACCCGCTCCGACTGGATGCGTCGCCCCCTGAGCGCAGCGCAGCTTCGTTACGCGGTGGACGACGTCGCACACCTGCTCACCCTGCACGAGCGCCTTCACGAGCGCCTGCACGCGCTGGAACGGATGCCGTGGCTGGACGAGGAGACGGCACGCGTGCTTCGCCGCGGCGCGACGGACGATGCTGCCGCGCGCGTCTACGAGCGCCTCGCACCGCGCGCCGGCGACGACGCGGCGGCCCGCGGGCGCCTCGAGGCGCTTTGCGTCTGGCGCGAATCCGCGGCCCGGGATCTCGACCGCCCGCGGCGGCACGTGCTGGCCGACGACCTCCTGGTGGCGCTGGCGCGCACCGCGCCGACCCGCCGCGAGACCCTCGAGGCCATGCCCGAGTGGCGCGACCGCCGCGCGCGGCGCCATGCCGACCCCCGCGCGCTTCTGGACGCGCTGCGCGAGGCCGCGGCGGCCGCGCCGGCGGCCGCGCCGGTGCCGGACCTCGCGCCGCACCGGCAGGCGCTAAACTCGATGCGCCGCGCCGTGGCGGACGCCGCACGGCAGCTGGCCATCGACCCGAGCGTGCTCGCGCCGCGCAGGCTGCTCGAGAAGGCGCTGGTGCAGGTGCGCGTGCTCGGCGAGCCGAGGCTGCCGGAGGAGCTGCGCGGGTGGCGCGCCCGCTACCTGGAGGAGCCCCTGATGAAGTGCCTGCGAGATGAGTAGACGGACCGCGCTGCCGGCGCTGCTCGCGCTGCTCGCGGCCCCGGCCCTGCACGGCGCCGGCAGCGAACTGCCGACGGGCTTCGGGCCGCTCAGCCTGGGCGCACCGTGGAGCGACGTGGAGGCGGTCGGCGGCGTCACCGAGCTCACCCGCCCGACCAGCGACTGGGAACGCCTGGTCCACGCGTGCGGCTACCGCAGCGCGATGCTGGACGTGGACCGCGGCAGGCTGCTGGTCACCGCGCAGGATTCGCGGATCACCGAGCTCAGCTACGTCACCTCCATCCAGGAGGGCAGCAACGTGATGGACGTCGCGAAGCTGGTGATGCGCAGCTACGGCCAGCCCCGCCAGGCCACCCTGCGCGACGAGTTCGGCACCATCACGCTCGACCCGACGCAGGCCAGCTACGTGGTGCTCGAGTACGACGCCGTCGTGAAAGCCCGCTTCTCGATCAGCGCAGCGCCGCTGTGGGAGTACCGCATCAGCGTCGAGGACGGCGCGGCGCGCCGGCTCGAGAACCTCACGCTGCGCTGCGCACGGGAGCGGGAGAAGGCGCTCGACGCGGCGGAGAAGGCCAGGACGTCCTGAGCAGCGCCGTCGAGCGGCCACCGCGTTGCGCGGCCGGCCGCGCGACGCCGCGCGGCGCGGTCAGCGCGCGCCGATGGCAGGCGGCGGGTCCTCGAGCCGCCCGCTCAAGCCGTGCTCCGTGAGCCCCGTGATGCGCACCGGGCGAAGCTCCGCCGCGGCGCTTCCCGGACCGAGTTCCACCCGCAGATAGTTGTCGGTCCAGCCGGCGAGCCGCGGCTCGCCCCCGCGGCGCCCGGGCTCCAGCAGCACCGGCATCACGCGGCCCACGTGCCGCTCGCGGAACGCGCGCTGGCGCTCGCGCATCAGGCGCTTGATCGCCTGCACGCGGCGCTTCTTCACGTCCGCCGGGACGACGTCGCCGTACGCCTGCGCCTCGGAGCCGGGACGCACCGAGTACGCGAACGCGTGCACGTAGCTGAGCGGCAGCTCCGACAACGCGTCGAAGGTCTGCTGGAAGTCCTCGTCGCGCTCTCCGGGAAACCCGCAGATCACATCGCAGCCGATGCCGCAGTCGGGAATGCGCTCGGCAATCCCGCGCACCAGATCGTGGAAGGCCGCGGCACGGTAGCGCCGTCGCATGCGCTCGAGCACGGCGTCGCTGGCGCTCTGGAACGGGATGTGGAAGTGCCGCGCGAAGCGCTCCTCGCCCGCCATCAGGTCGACGATGCCCGGCGTGATCGACGCCGGCTCGATGGAGCTCAGGCGAAGGCGCGCGAGGCCGGGGATCCCCAGCAGGTCCTCGAGCAGCCGCTCCAGCCGGCGCCCGCCGCCGGGCAGGTCCAGCCCGTAGTCGCCCACGTGCACGCCCGTCACCACCAGCTCGACGTAGCCCGCGCGCACGAGGTCCCGGGCCTGCGCCAGCACGCTGTCCGGCATGCGACTGCGCGAGCGCCCGCGGGTCTGGGGCACGATGCAGAAGCTGCAGCGCTCGTTGCAGCCTTCCTGCACCTTCACGTACGCACGGCTGTGCTCCATCATCTCCGTGATCGGCACGTCCAGGAAGGTCCGCGCCTCGCCGATCGGCGATACCGCCACCTCCACCTCGCCCGGCTTCAGCGCGCGCAGTCGCTCGGCCACCCGCGCCCGATCCGCGGCCCCGACCACCAGCGCCACGCCGGGTAGCTCCGCGAGATCCTCCGGCGCGCGCTGCGCGTAGCAGCCGGTGACCACGATGCGCGCATCGGGGTTGTCCTTGTGGATGCGACGGATCGCCTTGCGCGCGGTCGCGTCGGCACGCGCGGTGACGCTGCAGGTGTTCACCACCACCACCTGCGCGCTCCGCGCGTCGGCAACCGTGCGCCAGCGTCCGTCGCGCTCCAGCAGCGTTCGCACCGTCTCGGTGTCGTACTGGTTGAGCCGGCAGCCGAAAGTCGTGAAGGAAACGGTTTTCATCGCGTCGCCCGGGTCATCGCGACCCGCGATCGTACCAGCGCCCGACACCGCTCCGGCGGCGCCGTGTCACGGTGCGCGGCCATGGGCTATCATCCCGGCTCGTCCGCGCGCGCCGGAGCTGCGACGAGCGTGATCCCCGCGAAGATCGGCAAGTACGAGATCGTCCAGGAGGTGGGCCGCGGCAGCATGGGCACGGTCTACTCCGCCCACGATCCCTTCTCGGACCGTCTCGTCGCGATCAAGGTCGCGCACCCGCAGTTCGTCGACGCGAGCGAGGAGGGACAGCGCTTCCGCAAGCTGTTCTTCAACGAGGCCCACGCCGCAGGCGAGCTGGATCACCCCAACATCCTGAAGATCTTCGACGCCGACGTCGACGGCGAGCTGTGCTACCTCGTGATGGAGTTCATCGACGGCGCGCGCAGCCTGGATCAGTACGTCAAGCCGGATCGGCTGCTCACGCTGCGCGAGGTCGTGGGCATCATCTACAAGTGCGCCAAGGCGCTGGACTACGCCCACCGCATGGGCGTGATTCATCGCGACATCAAGCCGAGCAACCTGCTGCTGAACGAGGAGCGTGACGTCAAGCTCGCGGACTTCAGCATCGCGATGATCACCCGGGCCGACAACAAGCACACCCAGTTCACCGGCTTTCTCGGCTCGCCGCTGTACATGTCGCCGGAGCAGATCAACGAGCTGCCACTCACGTCCGCCACCGACATCTTCTCGCTGGGCACGGTGATGTACCAGATGCTCACCGGAACCCATCCGTTCCGGGCCGAGAACCTGAACGCGATCAACCAGCGCATCACCAACGAGGAGCCGGCGGCGCTGTCCGGCTTCCGCAGCGATCTGCCGGACGGCCTCGCGTACACGGTGCGCCGCATGCTGCGAAAGCAGCCGTCACAGCGCTACCAGACGGGCCTCGACCTGGCGGCGGACCTCGCGGTGGTCTTCGAGGACCTGGACGCGGTGCCGAACGAGGACGCGCTTCGCGAGAAGTTCGGACGCATCAAGAACCTCGGCTTCTTCAAGGGCTTCTCGGACACCGACATCTGGGAGCTGATCCGCGCCTGCGTCTGGCAGAATTATCCCGCCGGCACGCCCATCATCAAGGAAGGGGAATCGGATCACTCCTTCTACATCGTGCTCTCCGGCGTGGTCGGCATCGAGAAGAGCGGCCGCGCGCTGGACAGCCTGCAGGAGGGCGCCTGTTTCGGGGAGATGGGCTATCTCTCGCGGGCCAAGCGCACCGCGACCGTGGTTGCGAAGACCGACGTGTCGCTGATGAAGGTCAATGCCGCCACCATCGATCGCGCCGCGGAATCCACACAGCTGCGGTTCCACAAGGTGTTCGTGCGCACCCTGATCGCGCGCCTCGCCGACACCACGAACCTGCTGGCCCAGCTCAACCCGGTGTGACCTCCATGCAGCCCACACGACGCCATCGCCTGCTCCCCGCCCTGCTCTCCTTCCTGCTGCTGGCGCCGCTGCTCGCGGCGCCCGCGTACGCCGCCAGCGACGGCGGCGCGGTCGTGGGCGACGGGCTGGTGCTCGACTGCGTGCGGCCGGAGGCGCTGCAGCTTCGCTGCAACTACCGGCTCACCGGCGCCGGGCAGCCCCTGGACGCCGCCGCGGCGATCGGCGGCCTGACGCTGCCACCGCCGGCCTTCGCGGCGCGCACCGGCGCGCCGGGCGACGTCGCGGTGCTGCTGCTGGTCGACACCAGCGACCCGGGCCGCGCGGCCGCGATCCGCAAGGTGATCCAGCACGTCGGGCGGCTGGTCGACGAGGCGCAGCTCTACCAGCGCTTCGGGCTCGCGGCCTTCGACCGGGACCTGCGGATGCTGGCCCCCATCGGCAGCGAGCCCGACGCGATCAAGGCGGCGGCCGCGACCCTGGAGGCGACGGGGCGCACCACCGAGCTGTACCGCAACGTGATGGACGCGCTGAAGCTGCTGGCCACGGTGCGCGACCCGCACAAGGTGCTGGTCGTGATGTCCGACGGGCTGGCCGAGGACCGCGCGTACTTCCACTCCGACGCGGTGGCCGAGGCGAACCGCCACGGCATCGCGGTGTACGGCGTCGGCTACCCGCGCTCGGTGTCGCTGTCGGTGGGGCTGCAGAGCCTGCGCCGCCTCGCCGACGAGACCGGCGGGCGCTTCGTCGCGAGCAACGGGGACTTCGAGCTCCCGGAGTCCTTCTTCCAGGCGCCGTTCGCCGCGGTGGAGAACACCGGGGCGCTGAGCGTGGACCTCGGGCCGACCGCCAGCGCGCTGCCCGAGGGCGGCACCAAGGCGCTGCGCGTCACGCTGGACACCAGTGCCGGCACCGCGTCGGCCGTGGTGCCGGTGCAGCTTCCCGCCACCAGTGCGCCGGTGGTGAAGGTGGTGGAGGTGGAGGTGCCCAAGGTGGTCGAGGTGGAGAAGCTGGTCGAGGTGCCGGTCCCGGGCCCGGCGGCATCGACGCCGCCGCCCCCCGCGCCGCGCGAGATCCCGCTGTGGTACTGGATGGCCGCCATCGGCATGCTGGCCCTCGCGCTGGTGGTGCTCCTGATCGTGCTGCTGCTGCAGCGCCGCGGCCCGCGTCCAGCGGCCTCCGCGCCGCCGCCGGTGCTCACCACGCTGGCCCACCTGCAGCGCGGCGACGACGGCAGCTCGTCACCGATCACCAGCGCGACCTTCCGCATCGGGCGCCTGTCCGACAACGACCTGGTGCTGCGCGACGCGTCGGTGTCGCGCCACCACGCCGAGATCCGGCGCCGCCGCGACGGCAGCTTCCAGGTGCTGGATCTGGATTCCATGAACGGCGTGCTGGTCAACGGCAAGCGGATCAAGGAGAGCCCCCTCGCCGATGGCGACCGGCTCGAGATCGGCGACGTGAGCCTCACCTTCGCCGCCGAGGACGAGGACGACCTGCCCGGCGAGCAGACCGTGATGATGAAGACGGTGGTGCCGGACCAGCCCTTCCCCGAGGCGGCCGGCGCCCGCCGCTGACCGGCGCCGCGCGGCCCGGCCGGCGTCAGCCGGCGCCGTCGCCGGGATGCCAGCGGATCCGCCACCCCGGCTCGCCGGGGCCGGCCTCGTGGCCGGCGCACACCCACAGGTCCGCAACCGCGACCAGCTCCCCGTCGCGCCACAGCAGCGGCAGGCCGGCGCGCATCCACGGCGCGACGCGGTACTCCTGCAGCAGCCGCTTCAGGGTCTGACCGTGGCGCCGGCCGGCCGGCCGGCAACGCTCGCCGCCGCGCCGGAATCCCACCTCGAGCTCGCCGCCGCCGCGCCGCAGGCCCGCGCCGACGTCCGGCTCGGCCCACAGCCTGCCCGTTGCGAGCCGCACGGCATGCGGCGGCAGCCATCGCGCGCCGCCGGCAGGCGCGTCGGGCGGCGACCCGGCCGCCGCGTGCACCGCGTCGCCGTACACCCTGAGCTCGCCACCCGGCCAGCGCACACAGGGCGCACGGGACGCCGAAGCGGTGACGAGCTGGCGCTCCGCCTCGAACAGCCGCGCCGCACCGGGCAGCGGCAGGCCGCGGCGCTCCAGCCACAGCCGCAGCACCGCCCGCCGACGCTCGGAGTCGAGCGCGCGCAGCCGCCGCCGCGACAGCTGCTCGCCGTCGCCGCACCGCGCGAGGTCCAGCTCCGCGAGCGCCGCCACCGCCTGCGCCGCATCGGCCTGCAGGCGCGCGCTGCGCGCGAGCGCCGTGACCGCGCCCGGCGCGATGGTCTCCAGCAACGGCAGCACCTCGGCACGCAGGCGGTTGCGCGGGTGGCGGACGCTGCGGTTCGCGGGGTCCTCGACCCACTGCAGGCTCCAGGCCCGCGCGGCCGCCGCCAGCACGTCGCGGCGCAGCCCCAGCAGCGGGCGCAGCAACCGCCCCGCGCCCAGCGGGCGCCCGGGCGCGATACCGGCCAGTCCCCGGGGTCCGGAGCCGCGCAGCAGCGCGAGCAGAACGGTCTCGGCCTGGTCGTCGGCGTGGTGCGCGGTCGCCAGGATCTCGCCCGGCGCGAGGCGGGGCGCGAGGGCCGCGTAGCGCGCCCGCCGCGCCGCCGCCTCGGGGCTCTCCCCCGGCGCCGGGCGGGCATCCACGCGCAACGCCTCGAACGGCACCCGCAGCCCGGCGCACGCCTGCGCGCAGTGCGCCGCCCAGCGCCCGGAGTCCGGCGACAGGCCGTGATCGACGTGCAGCGCACGCGGCGCCGGCGCGGCGCCGGCTCGGTGCGCCCGCACCGCCGCCTCGAGCAGCACGCGGGAGTCGCGGCCACCGCTGAACGCGACCGCGACGCCGCCGGCCCCCGGCTCTGCGTCGAGCGCCGCACGCACCGCGGCCAGCACCCGCGCGCCGGCGTCGCCCGTCATCAGAACGCGCGCCGGCGAAGCCCCGTGTCCTGGAGGATGCGCGATGCGATCTCCTCCACCGAGGCGTGACTGGTGTCGAGGAACGGGATGCCCCGGCTGCGGAACAGGCGCTCGGCGTCGTTGACCTCCTTGCGGCAGCGGGCCAGCGACGCGTAGCGGCTGTCGGGCCGGCGGTGCTCGCGGATCTGGCGCAGGCGCTGTGCATCGATGGTGAGGCCGTAGAGGCGGCGGTGGAACGGCTCCAGCAGCGCCGGCAGCCCCTCGCTCTCGAGGTCGTCGCTGGTCAGCGGATAGTTCGCCGTGCGGATGCCGAACTGCATCGCGAGGTAGACCGACGTCGGCGTCTTCCCCGAGCGCGACACCCCGACCAGGATCAGCTCCGCCTCGTCGTAGTGCCGCGTGCTCGCGCCGTCGTCGTGCATCAGCGCGAAGTCGATGGCCTCCAGCCTGCCGTCGTAGTTCGGCTGGTTCTTCAGGCCGTGGTAGCGCCCCACGGGGTGGCTCGAATCACGCTCGAACGCCTTTTCCAGCGACGGCAGGAACGAGCGGAACAGGTCCATCACCAGCGCGTCGCTGCCCGCAATCACGTCGAACAGCATCGGGTTGGAAAGCGTCGTGAACACGACAGGGTGCGAGGCGCTGTCGCGGCCGGCGGCGTTGATGGTGCGCACGGCCGCCTCGGCGAGCCCGGCATCGCTCACGAACGGCAGCGTGACCTTCTCGTATTCCAGGTCGTCGAACTGCGCGAGCAGCGCGTTGCCCAGCGTCTCGGCGGTGATGCCGGTGCTGTCGGAGATGAAGAATACGGGGCGGGCCATGCCCGGATGCTACCGCGCGGCCGCATCCGGCGGCCAAGGGCCCGGCGCCGCACGGCCGCGCGCCGCGTTCCCGCCCCCCTCGCGTCGCCTCCTGAACCGCGGGCGAGTCCATCCGGCGGGGCGTGCCGCGGCGCGGCGACGGCGCGTGTAGCGGCATCGGGGACGGCTATTTAGACTCGCGTCCCCATGGCCCAGGAACCCGACGCGACGGCGGAGCTGTCCGCGCTCCGCGCCGAGCAGCGCGAGCTGCTCGGAGAGGCGGACGGCCTCAGGCGCTTCATCGCGTGCATGCGCAAGCTCGTGGACGCGGCGCACTCGCGCCAGCGCGAGAGCGAGGTGTACCTGCTGGTCGAGCAGGTTCTGGACAACGCCGTGCGCGCGATCAACGCGCGCGACGGCTCGCTGCTGGTGCCGGACGAGCGAACCGGCGAGCTGGTGTTCGTGATGGTGCGCGGCGACGAGCCGCACCAGGAGCTCCTGGGAAGGCGAATCCCTGCCGGCGAAGGGGTCGCGGGGTGGGTGGCCCGCAACCGGCGCGCGGCCATCGTGAACAATGCGTCCGCCGACGACCGCTTCTATCCGGGCATGGACCGGGAGATCCACTACCGCA
>CBDUCN010000223.1:0-9100 GCA_965365655.1 uncultured Gammaproteobacteria bacterium
GCAGCGACTCCGCCGCCTGGCCGTCCACCGCGCCGCCCACGCCCTCGTTCACCGCGACCGAGAGCACGCCCTCGGCGCCGGTGTCGACGTCGCGGGTCACCATCACGCCGGACTTCTCCGACGGCACGCTCTTCAGCAGCAGGATCGCCGGGTACACGTGCTCCGGCTCGGACATCAGCGCCTGGCGCCACGCGAAGGCGCGCGCGGTGAACGGCGACGCCCACACCCGCTGCAGCGCCTGCAGCACGCGGTCCACGCCGACGACGTTGGGCACGGTGAGATTCAGCCCGGCGCCGGTGAAGCCCGGCAGGTCCTCGACGTTGGTGTCGCTGCGCACGAACACGCCGTAGCTTCCGTCGGCGCCGAACACCTCGCGCATGCGCTCGCGCAGCCGCGCGCGGAACGCGTCGCCCGGGTCCAGCGCGAGCACCCGCGCCTCGAGCTCGGCGCGGAAGGTTTCCGTGGCCTCGCGGCGCGTGGGCGAGCCCGGCGGCAGCGCGGCGAGGCGCCGGTAGCTGCGCTGCATCCATTCGAACAGCGTGCCGCCGTCGGGATGCGGTGCGTCCAGCATCGCGCGGAACACGCCGAACGGAATGGCCAGGCCTTCCTCCACCGCCTCCGGGAACGCGTGCTTGAGCTCGCCCAGCTTCGCCGCCTTCGGTCCCACGGTGCGCCCGGAGTCGCTCGCGCGCAGGCCGCTCAACGTCAGCAGGCGGCGCTCGGACAGGTCCAGCTTCTCGAGGTCGGGGCGGATCAGGTGGGGCGCGGCGCTCCCGGCGGCGCCGGACGGTGCCGCGTCCTGGCCGGTGTCCTCGGCGAGCCGTACGGAGCCGGCCGCGGACACCGCGAGCAGCACCGTGCGCCCGATGTGCGGCTCGAGCTCCGGCAGCAGGTGCTCGTCGACGCCGACGTTCGGGATCCCGAGGTTGCGCGCGAGCAGCTGCACGTGGGACAGCGGGTTGCCCTCGCCGGCGGTGAGGATGCCGGCCACCGGCGGCAGGTCGGCGGCGGTCTCGGGGAGCACGTACACGCCGTCCTCGGCGAAGTCGCCGCCGGCCCCGGGGGCCCGCAGCAGGCGGCCACGGGCGAGGCCCGGGTTCAGCGCGCGCAGCCCGGAGCCGACGTCGCGGCCGAACAGCTCGTTGCGTACGCCGGCGAGCCGGTTCGCGTCGCGCAGCAGGCCGTCGAGCAGGCGCGCGTACGCGAACAGCGGGCTGCCCCGGAGCTGGTCCTCGATGAAGCGCACCGCCTTCGGCTCGATGCGCGCGAGGGTGGCCTGCGCGTCGCCGAAGTGGAAGCGCAGCCGTTGCGCGCCCCAGCCTGGCGCGAGGCCGAGCCCGTCCAGCTCGCGCTTGTAGCGCGCGAGCGTCACCTGCCCCGGGGCCAGCGCGGCCACGTTGCCGGTGAGCGCGGCGCGCTGGCGCGAGCTCGCGAGCCCGACGCCGTACACCGCCTCGGCGCACGCGGCCAGCCAGTCGACGCGCTGCCGGCGGCTGGCGCCGGCGAGGGTCTCGCCGTCGAGTGCCGCGGCGGCGGCGTAGAGGTCTGCCTCCAGCGCGACGCTCGCGTCGAGCACGGCGAGGCGAAGCGGCGCGCTGTCGACGTCGCGCAGCACGTCGCGCAGTCCCGCCAGCGTGGTCGCGATCGCGGTGAAGCGATCCGCGGGCGTCGACGCGCGGGCGAGCCGCGCGGCGGCGGCCGACGCCATCGCGTCGAGCGTGCTGCCCGCGCGGGCGCGCCCGGCGAGCGCGGCGAGCGTGTCGGCCGGGGGGCGGCCGGCGAACAGCCCGTCGATCGCGGCCGCGAGCTCCGCGTAGCCGTCCTTCAGCGCCGCGTCCGTGACCCCGGCGGCGTAGCGGCGCACGGCGTCGGCGTCCGCGGCCTCGGGGCGGACGTGGATCTTGTTGCGCAGCGCCAGGAAGGCCGGGTCGCGCTCGCCCAGGTCGGCGGAGAGCTGGCGGACCTGGCTCGCGGTCCGGTTCTCGGCGCCGTGGGGCAGCAGGCGCACCGCGGTGCGCAGCAGCGCGAAATCACGCCGCAGGTGGGGCTGCGACGCGACCAGCCCGAGCAGCAGCTTGCGCCCGCCGCGGCGCTCGCCCTCTTCCTGGAGCGCGCCGCGGTAGAAGCGGGCCTTGCGCAGGATCCAGCCGTCGTCGATCCGGATCAGGAACTGCTCGACGAGCATCTGCGCGAGGCGTTCGCGGTGATCGGCGCGCGCGATGAACGCGTCCACGTCGATGCCCGCGAGCACGTTCGCGACGAAGTAGCCGCGCGAGCGCAGATCCTCGGTGTCGGCGCTCCACTCGCCGTGCTGCACGCCGCCGCCCAGGTCCTTGCAGGCATAGGGGCGCGGCTCGAGCACGCTGCCGTCGGCGCAGAACCAGCGGATGCGGCGGAACGGGCCCCGCGGCGCCGCCTTCATCGCCTGCACCGTCTCGCGGTCGCGCGCGGCCCGCGCGTCGTCCCGGGCGGCGCCGGCGCCCGGCGCCGCGTGCGGCAGCGCGAGCAGCAGCGCCCCGAGCATCAGCACGCGCAGCGCGCGCGCTGGCGTGGCCGCACGGCTCCCCGATACCATCGTCATGGTCCGTTCCTTTGCAGCGTCACCGGTGTCCCGATGCTAACTGAACCGCGCCTGCGCTTTGCGTGCGCCGGCGGCGTCGCGGCGGCGGCGCTGGCGCTCGGCGCGTGTGCCGCGCCGGGAGACGCCACGCGGGCCCACGAGATGCTGAACGCGGTGCTCTGGCAGCAGCACGCGCCGGAGTACCGCGCGCTCGCCCGGCAGAGCTACGCGCTCGCGGAGCTGCGCCTGCGCGAGGGGCTGGAGGCCGGGTGGAGCGCGGCGCTGGAGCAGCCGCCCGGCAGCGCCGGCGCGCTGGCGCCGGCGGTGGTCATGGATCTCGACGAGACGGTGATCGACAACAGCCGCTACGAGGCGCGCATCGTGACCCGGCTCGGACGCTACGACCGCGACAGCTTCGCGCGCTGGTGCGAGGAGGGTGGCGCCGGCGCGGTGCCGGGCGCGGTGGAGTTCGTGCGCGCGGCGCGCTCGCTGGGCGTGACCGTGCTGTTCTACACCGCGCGCGAGGAACGCCTGCGCGAGTGCACCCTGCGAACCCTGGAGGCACTGGGGCTCGGGCCGCTGGTCCCGGACCAGGTGTTCCTGCGCGGCGCCGGCAGCAAGGGCGAGGTGCGGGCCCGGCTCGCCGCGCGCTACCGGCTGGTGCTGCTGGTGGGCGACAGCCTGGAGGACTTCGTCGACGGCAGCAAGGCGGACCCGCAGGCGCGCCTGGCGCTCGCCCGGCGTCACCGGGAACGCTTCGGCCGGCAGTGGATCGTGCTGCCGAACGCGACCTACGGGCACTGGGAGGCGGCGTGGTACCGCTTCGACTACGGCGCGCCGCGCGACGCGATGATCGAGCGCAAGCTGGACGCGCTCGAGCCCTGAGCCCGGGTCCCGGGCGCAGGCCGTCGAAGATCGGCAGCCTGCCACCGCGCTCTCACGGCGCCAGCTCGCGAGCGAAGCGATCGGTGGCCGTCACCAGCGCCGACAGGATCCCGGGCTCCGTGGACGCGTGACCGGCGTCCGGCACCACGACCAGCTCCGCCTCCGGCCATGCCCGGTGCAGCGCCCACGCGTTCGCGAGCGGCGTGCACACGTCGTAGCGGCCGTGCACCAGCACCGCGGGCAGGTGGCGGATGCGGCCGATGCCCGCGAGCAGCGCGTCGGGCCGGTCGAAGAAGCCGCCGTTCACGAAGTAGTGGCACTCGATGCGCGCGAAGGCCTCGGCGAAGCGGTCTTCGCCGAAGGCGTGCACGCGCCCCGCGTCCGGGGTCAGCGACAGGGTGGCGCCCTCCCAGCGGCTCCAGGCGCGGCATGCGGCGAGGCGCTGCTCACGGTCGGGGCTGGTCAAGCGGCGATGGTAGGCGGCGATCAGGTCGCCGCGCTCGGTCTGCGGAATGGGCTCCAGGAAGCGCTCCCACGCGTCGGGAAACAGGTGCGCCGCGCCTCCCTGGTAGAACCAGCGCACCTCCTCGGGGCGCAGCGTGAAGATGCCGCGCAGCACCAGCGCGCTCACCGCATCCGGATGCGCCTCGGCGTATGCCAGCGCCAGGGTGCTGCCCCAGGAGCCGCCGAACAGCATCCAGCGCCCGATGCCGAGGTGTCGCCGCAGCGCCTCCATGTCCGCGACCAGGTGCGCGGTGGTGTTCTCCTCCAGGCACGCGTGGGGCGTGCTGCGTCCGCAGCCGCGCTGGTCGAACAGCACCGTCCGGTAGCGATCGGGATCGAAGAAGCGGCGGTCGTGGGGCTGGGCGCCGGCGCCGGGGCCACCGTGCACGAACAGCGCGGGGACGCCGCGCGGATTGCCCACCTCCTCGTAGTGGATGCGGTGGACCGACGACACCTGCAGCGTGCCCTGGCGGTACGGCTCGCGCGGCGGGTAGGCCGTGCGCCGCGCAGCGCCGCTCGTGGCGGGAAAGGTCATGAGGAACGAATCGCGGGAGCGGGCGCACGGGCCGTGACGTTGCGGGCCCGTACCGCGCGCCGCCGTCGTTGCTGGTTTCGAAGGGGGCAGGTCACTAGAATACCGCACCTCGAACGGGGAACAGTCCAGGGGGGGCGGTGGAAACTTACATCCTGATGGGAATCTGCCTGGTGTGCTTCATCGGCACCATCGGTCTGTTCCGGCTGCTCATCGCGGACCGCGACCAGGCGATGCTGATCGGTGCCGCCGCGGGGCTGCTCATCGCCATCGCCGCCGGCGGCGGGTACTACACCTGGCTGGCGGCCTGCCGCACCTGCGTCTGACGCCGACGTCCGGCGCTCCGGCGCGATCGCCGTGCGGGCTCAGCGCCCGTTCTCCACGCGACCGCTCTCGATGTGCTTCAGCTTCTGCCGCTGATCGAAGCGGTAGAAGCGGCGCAGCTCCCGGGTGAGCGCAGCGCCTTCCCGGGGGCGGATGTAGCGTCGCTCCAGCCCGGCGCAGAAGCGCCCCGCATAGTCGTTGGCGCGCTCGTAGCGCTCGCGCCGATCCGCCTCCAGTCCCGGCAGCAGGCGCAGCGGCGCGAACAGCCGGGTCGCGAGGTTCTCGGGCACGTGCCCCGCGGACTGGCGGCCCAGCAGCATCGCCGACGTCGCGAACTTGTCCACCTCGGCCTGCACCTCCAGCTCGAGCTGGGTCACCGGGCGGTCGTGGCTCGCGCGCCACGCGACGTATACGAAGTGGCTGACGCCCTCCAGCGCGATGCAGAAGTCCGCGAGGTTGCCCTCGTGCAGCGCCTCGCGCGGATCGTCGTCCGCGAGCCGCTCGAGCACCGTCTCGTCGACGAACAGCGCCATCGCGGTGCCGTCCTCGTCGTCGAGCACGAACAGCGCCTCGTGGGTGTCGGCGGGCGGCGGGGCGGCGATGCGCGTGATGGTGTCGCGATCCGTGACGAGGAAATCCTCGAGCGCGAGCGGCACCCGGATCTCGTAGAGCGTCTCCAGCTCGCGCTTCAGGGTCTCGAGGATCATCGCGCGAGCCGCGGCCGGCGTGCGGCCGGCGTTGCGCGGCCGCGCTGCATCGCAGTCCCCTCGCGCGGGACCACGGTCAGTGGCGGCTGCGGCTGACGGTGTTCTCCGACGGGTGGATGCCGGCGCGGCGAAGCTGGCGCGCGGCACGGCGGCTTCCGGTGTGCAGCCACAGCTCGTAGCTGCGCAGCAGGTCGGAGTCGCCCGCGAAGTTCGCGTCCTCGCCCACCTCGGCGAGGGCGTCCACGAAGTCGGTGAACTTCTGCGACAGCTCCGCGAACACCGGTGACAGTGCCGCGCCACGGGGGCTTCGCGACGCGGCATTCGACAGCAGACCGTAGGCGCTGCCGCCCATCGCGACGTAGTAGTCGACGTCCACCAGCTTGCGGCGCAGGCTGTGTGAGAACAGGCCGGAGATGAACAGCGCCACGTCGCCCAGCCGGCGCAGCGCCTGGCGGCGCTCGGCCGCGTTGCTGCTGAACGCGGCGTCGGCGTACACCATCGCCAGCGGCTTCAGCCCGTAGCCGTCGCCGGTGTGCTCGTAGAGACGTTCGCTTCGGGCGAATCCGCACAGCAGGTTGACCACGTATCCCACCGCATCCGGCGTGGTCTCGATGCCCTGGTTGTCGAGGGCACTGTTCAGCGCTTCGTGAAAGTAGTCCTCGACGCTCGCGCTGGTGATCACCTGCTCGGTCATGAAGTTCTCCTCGACATGGCCTCGATTCGGGTATCGGCACGCTCCGTGCGTTGCTTGAGATCTACTTCATTCGTCGTGCGCCGCGAAAGTCTTGGCAACCCGCCATGCCGATGGCAGGATGGGGATCCCGCCGATGCGTTCTGTCAGCAGTCGATGCTGGCGGCTGCCACCCGAGGATGCGCATTACTGCGTGGCATGACGCCGCAGCCATGACGCATGCTGGCGCCGCGGCGCGCGGCGCCAGAACGCGCGTGACGTTCGTTCCCGTTCGATGCGATCTTCTGTTCGATCGCGTGCGCCGTCAGGCCGCCGCGCGCAGGTGCGCGGCCAGTGCGTCCAGCACCGCGTCGGGCTGCTCCGCCATCATCATGTGGCCGCACCCGTCGAGCTGGACCAGCGACGCGTGCGTCAGCGCGTCCATCAGCGGCCCGACGTTGCGCGGCGACGCCATGACGTCCTGACGCCCGAGCAGCACCAGCACCGGCGCGGTGACGCGGGCCGCGGCCTGCAGACCGCCGTCGTACGCGTTGCAGGCCGAAAGGTCGTTGTGCAGCAGGCCGGGCGCCGCACGCTCGAGCAGGCGCACCGCGGCGCCGGTCATCCACATCCCCGGTGCGGTGTTGCCGCCCACCTGCGCCGCGTGCGCGTGTCCCCACAGCGTGATCATGTCGATCGCGGCGTGGTCGTCGGCACGCGCCGCGTCGAGCAGCGCCGGGCTCACCGGCATCGGCACCGCGACGCCCAGCAGCGCCGCGGCCGCGATGCGCGCGGGCGCCTGCGCCGCCGCCTCGAGCACCGCCAGCGCGCCCATGCTGTGCCCGGCGAGACAGGCCCGCTCCATCCCCAGCGCGTCCATGCACGCGACGAGCCACGCGCCCATCGCCGGCACGTCGGGCGGTGGCGTGCCGCGCGATCGCCCGTGGCCCGGCAGGTCCAGCGCCACGGCGTTGAAGCCGTGGTGCGCGAACCAGCGGCTCTGCAGGATCCACACGCTGTGGTCCAGGCCCGCGCCGTGCACGAAGAGCACGCCGGGCTGCGCGGGGTCGAGGTCGCGCGCGCCGGTGTAGGCGTAGGTCTGTTGCCCGTCGACGGTGATCAGCATGGTCTCTTCTCCGTCACTTCGCGGCGCTGCGCGTGGCCCGGCGCGCCTGGTGGATCGCGCGACCCAGATCCTCGATCAGGTCGTCGGGATCCTCGAGGCCGATGGACAGCCGCACCGTGCCCTCGGTGATGCCGGCGCGCGCGAGGGCGTCGGCGTCCATGCGGTGATGCGTCGTGCTGGCCGGATGGATCACCAGCGACTTCGCGTCGCCCACGTTCGCGAGATGCGAGAACACGCGCAGGCTCTCGATGAATCGCCGGCCCGCGTCGCGCCCGCCGGAGAGCTCGAAGCTGAACACCGCGCCGCAGCCGCGCGGCAGCAGGCGCTGCGCGAGCGCGTGGTCCGGATGATCGGGAAGCTCCGGGTAGATCACGCGCTCGACGCCGTCACTGGCGGCGAGGAAGGCCACCACCTTGCGCGTGTTCTCGACGTGGCGCTGCATGCGAAGCGGCAGCGTCTCCACCCCCTGCAGGATCTGGAACGCCGTGGTGGGGCTCATGCACGCGCCGAAGTCGCGGATCCCCTCCTTGCGCGCGCGCATGATGAATGCGGCCGGACCGTGCTCCTCCGCGAAGTCCATGTCGTGGAAGCCGGCGTAGGGCTCGGTGAGGGTCGGGAAGCGTCCCGAGGCCTCCCAGTCGAAGCAGCCGCCGTCCACCAGCACGCCGCCGATCGCGACGCCGTGACCGCCGAGGAACTTGGTCGCCGAGTGGAACACGAGGTCGGCGCCGAGGTCGAAGGGCCGGCACAGGTACGGGGTCGTGAAGGTGGAGTCCACGAGCAGCGGCAGCCCGGCGTCGTGGGCCACCGCGGACACCGCCGGGATGTCGAGCACGTCCAGCCCCGGGTTGCCCAGCGTCTCGCCGAACAGCAGCCGGGTGTCGTCGCGAATCGCGGCCGCGAAGGCCTGCGGGTCACGCGGATCGACGAACGTGGTGTGGATGCCGAAGCGCGGCAGGGTGTAGCTCAGCAGGTTGTGCGAGCCGCCGTACAGCGAGCGCGACGCGACGATGTGATCGCCCGCGCCGAGGATGGTCGCGATCGCGAGATGCATCGCCGCCTGGCCGCTCGCGGTCGCGATCGCGCCGACGCCGCCTTCCAGCGCCGAGATGCGCTCCTCGAGCACCGCGGTGGTCGGGTTGGAGATGCGCGAGTACACGTGCCCCGCGCGCTCCGCGTTGAACAGCGACGCCGCGTGGTCGCTGTCGCGGAACACGTAGGAGGTGGTCTGGTAGATCGGCGTGGCGCGCGCGCCGGTGACGGGGTCCGGGCGCTGTCCCGCGTGCAGGGTGAGGGTGTCGAATCGGATCGGGCGCGGGGTGGACATGGGCTCTCCTCGGCGCGTTGGCGTTGGCAGGCTGTAGTGGTTCGCCGTCGTGGCGAAGGTCGGCGCGCAGCGCCGGGGACGCGGTCTCCGGCGTGCTCCGGGCGCAGCCCGGCTGTACAGGCGGTTCCGGACGGTCGCGCGACGCGGACAGCCGCGTGCAGGCGGTGTCGCGGCATGCGTGGTGAAGGTTTCACGAGCGCTCAGCCGGGGCAGTCCGTCATCTCGAAGCGCAGGTCCGGGAAGGCCAGCGCGAACGCGCGCGGGTCGAACGGCCCGCGCGCCGAGACCCGCGGCTCCGCGGCGGCGTCGCCGCGCACCCGGTGCGGCGCGATGCGCGCGTTCACGCCGCGCGCGGCGAGGTCGCGCACCCGGCGCCGGGCGCCGTCCTCGCGCGCGTAAACGCCCAGCGAGATGCCGTTCGCGTACTCGCCGCGGCTGATCAGCATGAGGTCGGTGATGCCGGCG
>CBDUCN010000224.1:0-9084 GCA_965365655.1 uncultured Gammaproteobacteria bacterium
GCGGACGCCGGCGACGGGAAGGCCAGCCTGGAGGACATCGCATGGCGCGCTACGACACCGTGGACGTGAACGGGAGCCCGATGCGGGTGTGCATCGCGGCGCCCGCGGGCGCAGGGCCGCACCCGCTGGTGGTGCTGATGTGCCACATCGGCGGGCTGGACGCGTTCACCGAGGACCGGGTGGATCGCCTCGCGGCCGCGGGCTTCGTCGCGGCGGCGCCGGACATCTTCCACTACCACGACTGGATCGACGCGCGCGAGGAGCGGCGCGCGAGCCTGCGCGACACGCGCATCCTGGACGACATCCGCGCCGCGATCGCGCACGCGAAGGCCGTCGAGGCGGTGGCCGCGTCGCGCATCGGCATCATCGGCCACTGCATGGGCGGGCGCACCGCGATGCTGGGCGCCGGCAACATCCCGGAGATCGGGCCGCTCGCGATCTACTACGGCGGGCGCACGATGCTGTCCTGGGGAGAGGGCCTGCCCACGCCCTTCGAGCGCATCGGCGACATCCGAGGGCCGGTGATCGGCTTCTTCGGCCTCGACGACGAGGAGCCGTCGCCGGCCGACGTGGACCGCATCGAGGCGGAGTTCGCACGCCACGGCGTGCCGTGCGAGTTCCACCGCTACGCGGGCGCCGGGCACGCGTTCCAGAACTTCCTGAGCCCGGAGCGCTTCCGCGAAGAGCCCGCGCGCGACGCGTGGGAGAAGACCCTGGCGTTTCTCGAGCGGTCTCTCTGAGCGGCCGTCCCCGGGCCCGGACCGCCCGCGCGCGTCACTCGGGCAGCGGGATGAACTCGTCGTCGCCGGGCACCGGCGCGAAGCGCCCGTGCTTCCAGTCGTCCTTCGCCTGATCGATGCGCTCGCGCGAGCTCGACACCAGGTTCCACCACATGTGCCGGTGTCCGAGCGGGTCGCCGCCGATCACCATCGCGCGCAGCCCGGACGCGGCCTCGAGCCGGGGCGTCGCCCCCGCCCGGAGCACCGCCATCACGCCCGGCGGCAGGGCCCGGTCCTCGATGCGCGCGTCGCCGGACACGACGTAGACCGCGAGGTCGGTCCAGCCCGCGGGCAGGTCCAGCGCGCCGCCCGCGGCGAGCCGGCACTCGAGGTACAGCGTCGGGGAATGGCAGCGCACCGGCGAGCGCCGGCCGCCGAACTCGCCCATGATCACGCGCACGCGCGCGCCGTCCACGTCGATCTCGGGCAGATCGCCCGCCTCCGTGTGCGCGAACGACGGATCGATCTCCTCCTCGCCGTCCGGCAGAGCCATCCAGGTCTGGATGCCGTGCAGCCTCGAGTGCTCGTGCAGGTCGTCGCCCGCGCGCTCGGAGTGCACGATGCCGCGGCCCGCGGTCATCAGGTTCACGGCCCCGGCGCGTATCGGCTGCACGACGCCCAGGCTGTCGCGGTGGATGATCTCGCCCTCGAACAGATACGTGACGGTCGCGAGGCCGATGTGCGGGTGCGGCCGCACCTGGATGCCCTCACCCGGCGGGAACCGCGCCGGGCCCATGTGATCGAAGAAGATGAACGGCCCCACCGCGCGCCGCTCCGGCGACGGCAGCACGCGGCGCACGCTGAAGCCGCCGATATCCTTCTCTTTGGGCTCGATCAGGAGCTCGACCGCGCCGGCGCCGGCGGCGCAGAGCGGCTCCACCGCATTCTGGTAGCTCATCGTTCAGTCCCGGGCCCCGCGGCCCATGAGGGCGTGCCGGCAGGCTACAACGACGCGCGCACCAGCGCCGCCCCGTCCACCATCGCCTTCAGCTTTCCGAACGCGACGTCGCGCGACAGGTACTTCATGCCGCAGTCCGGCGCGACGACCACCCGCTCCGGCGGCAGGTGCGCCAGCGCCGCGCGGATGCGATCCGCGACCGTCTCGGGCGTCTCCACCGCCGGGTCGCCCATGCTGATCACGCCGACCATCACGACCTTCGACGGCAGCCGCTCGAGCACGGCGAGGTCCAGCTTCGGCTGCGCCGTCTCGATCGAGATCTGGTCCGCGGCGCAGGCGTCCAGCTCGGGCAGGAACGAGTAGCCGGCGGGCTTGTCCTTGACCGTCGCGGCATAGCCGAAGCACATGTGCACCACGGTCGGGCCGGCAGCGCCGGACAGCGCGTGGTCGATCGCGTCCACCGCGAACGCCTTCGCCGCGTCCGGGCGGGCCTGCATCCACGGCTCGTCCAGCTGCACGATGTCGGCGCCCGCGGCGAACAGGTCCGCGACCTCCTGGCGCACCGCCTCGGCGTAGGCCATCGCCAGCGAGCGGCCGTCGGGATAGAAGTCGTTCTGCGCCTGCTGGCTCATCGTGAACGGGCCGGGCAGGGTCGCCTTCACGATGCGATCGGTGTTCGCGCGCAGGAAGGCCACGTCCGCGGCCTGCACCGCGCGCGGGCGGCGGATCTCGCCGACCACCCGCGGCACGTCGATGGTCTGGCCCGAGCGCCCGGTGGACTTCCCCGGGTTCTCGAGATCGATCCCCTCGAGGGCCGTCGCGAAGTGGTTCGAGTAGCTCTCGCGGCGGATCTCGCCGTCGGTGATCACGTCGACCCCGGCGCGCTCCATGTCCCGGATCGCGAGCCGCGTCGCGTCGTCCTGGGCCGCGGCCAGCAGCGGCGCGGGCACCCGCCAGATGTCGTGCGCGCGCACGCGCGGCACGCGCCCGGCCAGCGCGTCGCGGTCCACCAGCCACTCGGGCTGGGGGTAGCTGCCGACGACGGCGGTGGGGAGCAGGTGGTCGAACATGGCGCGGACTCCTGATTGGCTGCTGCGGATTGCGGGACCGTCGCGACTTCGCGTTGCCGGCCGGGTGGCGCCCGACGCCCATCCCCTGCCCTTGCTTCGGCTTCGCCGCAGCAGGGAGAGCACCCGTGCGGCCCGTGATCGACCCTCGCGAACGGCCGCCCGGCAGGGCGACGCGCCGATTCTTGCCCGCCCGCCGCTGCCGCGCCACCCGCGTTCGCCGGGGCACCGGTGCCGGCGCCGCCGGGCGCGCGCGACACGCCGCCTTGCCGCGCGCCGCCGGCTGCGCCGAACATGTGCGCGGCCCCGGGGAACCGGGAATCGCGCAGCACACCCGGGGACCCCGATGACCACACCCGCCTCCGCGCTCGTCGCCGCCGCGGCGCGCTCCACCGTGACCAGCCTGTTCGTGCAGCAGGCGCGCCTGCGTCCCGAGCGCGTCGCGGTGGACGACGGGCGGCGCCGCTTCACCTACGCCGAGCTCGAGCGGCGCTCGGCGCGCCTCGCGGCGGTGCTCACCGCGCGCGGCGTGCGCGAGGGCGATCGCGTCGCGATCCTGTCCGAGAACCGCATCGAGTACCTCGAGGCCTTTCTCGCCGCCGGGCGCATCGGCGCGGTGCTCGCGTGCCAGAACTGGCGCCTCGCGGCGCCGGAGCTCGCGCACTGCCTCGCGCTGGTCTCGCCGTCGGCGGTGCTGGCCTCGCCGCGGCACGTGGACCGCCTCGCCGACACCGGGGAGCCCCTGCCCGAGCCGGTGGTGTTCGGCGAGCCGTACGAGGCGGCGCTGCGCGACGCGGCGCCGCTCGAGCCGGTCGCGGCGCTGGACCCGGAGTGCGCGCTGATGATCCTCTACACCAGCGGCACCACCGGGCTGCCGAAGGGCGCCGTGCTCAGCCACCGCGCGGAGATCGTGCGCAACCTGGTCACGCGCGCGGAGTTCGGGGTGCAGCCGGACGACACTTTCGCCGCGTGGTCACCGCTCTACCACATGGGCGGCGCCGAGAACTCGCTGGGCACGCTGATGAGCGGCGGCAAGGTGATCGTGGTCGACGGCTTCGACCCGGAGCGGCTCGCCGAGGTGGTCGCGGACGAGCCGCTAGGCTGGCTGCTGCTGATGCCCGGCATGGTGGGCCCGTTCGCCGACCGGCTCGACGCGCAGGGCATCGCCGCGAAGAGCGTGCGGGTGTGCGGCGTGATGGCGGACCTCGTGCCGCCGGCGGACATCGCGCGCATCACCCGGCTGCTCGGCGCGCCGTACGCGAACACCTTCGGCGCCACCGAGACCGGCTGCCCGCCGTGCTCGTCGAGCCTGATCCCGATCGGCGTCGCGCCCGAACGGCTGTCCAAGGTGCAGAGCCCGTTCTGCGAGGTGCGCCTCGTGGACGCCGACGACCAGGACGTGCCCGACGGCTCGCCGGGCGAGCTCGCGATGCGCGGACCCACCCTGTTCAGCGGCTACTGGCAGGCCGAGTCCACCAACGCCGAGGACTTCCGCGGCGGCTGGTTCCACATGGGCGACGTGTTCGTGCGCAACGCGGACGGCACGCTGGACTTCGTCGATCGCGTGAAGTACCTGATCAAGTCGGGCGGCGAGAACGTGTACCCGGCCGAGATCGAACGCGTGATGTTCAAGGATCCCCGGGTGCGCGACGTGGCCGTCGTGCGCCGCGCCGACGCGCGCTGGGGCGAGGTGCCGGTCGCGTTCGTCGCGCGCCACGACGACACGCTGGACGCGGACGCGCTGCGCGCGCTGTGCCGGCGCGATCTCGCCGGCTACAAGCAGCCCAAGGGCATCGCGTTCATCGGCTACGACGAGTTCCCGCGCAGCGCCTCGGGCAAGATCCAGCGCCACGAGCTCGAGAAGCGCCTGGAGGCCACCGCGTTCGAGTAGCAGGCTGGTGAAGAACTCCGTTTTTCGCCAGCTTGCGCCCGGTGCAGGGATGCACCGGCGAACATCGAGCACGCAAGTGCTTGATGTTCGGAGCAAGCCGGAGACCGCGTCTTCGGCGCAGCGAGGTGAAAACGCGCAGGATGCGCTTTTTCACTTCCTGGTAGCGCCCGTCACGCGTGCTCGGCGCGCAGGATCTTCGCGGCCTCCACCATCGCGCGCAGCTTGCCGAAGGCCGCGTCGCGGGGCAGGTACTTCATGCCGCAGTCCGGCGCGAGGATCACGTTCTCCTTCGGCATGTGCGCGAGCGCGCGGCGCACGCGCTCCGCGACCGTGTCCGGCGTCTCCACCTCGGGGGTGGAGAGATCGATGCAGCCCACCATGATCTGCTTGCCGGGCAGGGTCTCGAGCACCGAGCAGTCCAGGTTCGACTGCGCGGTCTCGATGGAGATCTGGCGGCACGCGCAGCCCGCGAGCTCCGGCAGGAAGGAGTAGCCGCTGGGCCGCTCGTGGATGATGGCCGCGTAGCCGAAGCAGATGTGCAGCGCCGTCGTGCCGTCGATTCCGTCGAGCGCCGCGTTCACCGCGTCCAGGCCGTACTCGCGCGCCTTCTCCGGGCGCGCCTGCATGTACGGCTCGTCCACCTGCACGATGTCGGCGCCGGCCGCGAACAGGTCGCGGATCTCCTCGTTCACCGCCGCGGCGTAGTCCATCGCCATCTCGGCCTCGGAGCCGTAGAAGTCGTTCTGCGCCTGCTGGCTCATCGTGAACGGGCCGGGCACCGTGATCTTCACCTGGCGATCGGTGTGCGCCTTCATGAAGCGCACGTCGTCCACCTGCACCGGGTGCAGGCGCCGGATGCGCCCGGTGACCCGCGGCACCGGGTTCGGATGCCCGGAGCGGTCCAGGGCCTCGCCCGGGTTGTCGATGTCGACGCCCTCGAGGGCGGTCGCGAAGCGGTTGGAGTAGCTCTCGCGCCGGATCTCCCCGTCGGTGACGATGTCGAGGCCGGCCTCCTCCTGCTCGCGGATCGCGACCCGCGTCGCGTCGTCCTGGGCCTCGGCGAGGTGCTCCGGCGCGACGCGCCACAGCCCCTCGAGCCGCACCCGCGGCGGGAAGCGCCCGGCGAGGCTCTCGCGGTCGATCAGCCATTCCGGCTGCGGGTAGCTGCCGACGAGGGTGGTGGGAAACAGCACGGGCGTTCTCCTCGCGAGGGGGGATCGCGAGCATACCCGCACGCCGCGCGGCGCGGACACGCGGACGCGGCGTGGCGCCGCCCGCGGCCGCGGGTCGGATCAGCCCGGGCGCACGAGATCCGCGCAGCCGGTCGTCGCGGCCTTGCCGGTCGCGGTCCAGCACATGCGCAGCGCGCCCTCGTCCTCGATGGTGCCGACCGCGTGGGTCTTCGGACCCGCGCACACGAACTCCGACGCCGAGCGCATGGTGCACACCATCTCGCTGCTGCGCTTGTCCACCGTCCAGCGCCCGAAGAAGTGCTCGCCCACGCGGTTCGCGATGCGCAGGTTGATGACGCCCTCGCCCACGCGCGCCGGCTCACCCTCGGACACGCGCTGACCCGGGTTGAACATCGCGGCCGGGCCGAGCGCGGCGCGCTCGCCGATGACGATGAACTCGAAGGTCCCGGTCCAGCGCCCGGTGACGTCGACCTGGGCGAGCGCGCCCGCGGGCAGCGCCGCGGCGAGGGCCAGCACGGCCGCGCGGAGTCGTGGGGTGCGCATCTGCATGTGTCGTCTCCGAATCGAATTCCTGTCATCGACGGTACGGCCCGGCTCCGCGTCCCGCAACGCCGCCCAGCGCACGGCGCACGCGTGCGCCGCTCAAGTTTCCGGTGCCACGGCCGAATCGCCGGGTATCCGGCCCGTTCCGGAAGGCACGATGACCGGCACGCTCGCGGAGCACCCCATGACGCACGGCGACCCGCCCCCGATCGCGCACTCCCGGCGCCGCCTGTCGCAGATGACCGAAGCGTTCAACGTCTACCGCACCAGCACCTTGCTGGACGTGCTGGACCGGCCCCGCACCTTCGCGTTCGTCGACGGCGTGGTCGTCGAGAGCGCCGCGCGCGTGGTGTCGGCCGATCCCGGGGGGCTGGTGCTCGCGATCGACCGCGGCCAGCTCGCCGCGCTCGAGACCACGCGCACGCTGCTCGTGGAGAGCCCGCTCCACGGCACCACGTTCCGGGCCGAGGTGGAGGTCGTGGACCACCGGCGCGGGCTGGTGTCGATCCGCGATCTGACGGCGTTCCACGCGTATCACGAGCGCCGCGGCCACGGGCGCACGGTGCCCGGCACCGCGATGCTCGCGCGGGTGTGCGGCCTCGGACGCGAGGCGCGCGGGCGCGTCGTGGACCTGTCGCCGCGCGCGCTCGCGGCGGACTTCGACCGCGACGGCTTCCACCGCGTCGCGCGCGCGCCGCTGGTGCGGGTGGACGTCTGGGGCGAGCACGACACGCCGTCGCTGCTCGAGGACTTCGAGGCGACGGCCCACATCCGCCGCACGGAAGAGCACAGCGATCACGGCAAGGCCGCGTGCCGCGTGGTGCTGGAGCTGGACGCGTACCCGGCGCTGGAGCGTGCGCTTCGCCGCTACGTCGCGGGCCGCCAGCGCGAGATCCTGACGCGGCTCGGGCTCGCGGGCAGCGACGCCGACCCGGCCGCCTGACGTCCGCGGCACGCCCGCCGCGATCGCGGCGGCGGGCTCAGGGCTCCCGAATCCCCTGGACGCCGTTGCCACACGCCGCCCGGGCGTGGCCGGCAACGCGCGAGGGTGCGCGAGATCGCGTGTGCAGCCTGGCGACGCAAGCGCCCATGTGACTGCTCACGGCGGCCCCCTGGCGCCGACAGCCGCGTCCACGCGGTATCGCAGCAGGCGTGGCGAGAGGTTCGCGGGCTCTCAGGCGAGCGGCGCGAGCGCGGCCAGCAGCTCTCCAGCGCTCGCGAAGCGGTCCTCCGCGCGCTTCGCGAGCAGGCGGTCGATCACCGGCTGGAAGCGCTCGAGGCCGCGCGGCAGCGGCGCCGGCGTCTCGATCTGGATCGCCATCAGCAGCGCCGGGAGGTTCGGCGCGACGAACGGGCGCCGCCCGGTCAGCATCTCGTAGAACAGCACTCCGGCGGCGTACAGGTCGGCGCGCTGGTCCGCCGCCTCGCCGCGCGTCTGCTCGGGGCTCATGCAGTACGGCGTGCCGAGGATGACGCCGGTGCCGGTCAGGCCCAGGTCCTCCCCCAGGTGCTTCGCGAGGCCGAAGTCGGCCAGCGCCATGCTGCCGTCGCCGCGGAACATCACGTTCCCCGGCTTGAGGTCGCGGTGCACGATGCCGACACGGTGGATCGCGTCCAGCCCGCACACGATGTTGTGCAGGTACAGCAGCGCGTCGTCCGGCGACACGCCCTGCCTCATGCGCTGCGCGAGGTCGCCGCGGCCGAAGAACTCCATCGCGATGTAGCCGGTGCCGTCGGTGACGCCGTGGTCGTACACGCGCACGACATACGGGCTGTCCAGGGCTGCGACCAGCTCGCCTTCGCGCTGGAAGCGCTGCGCGTTCTCGGGATCGGCGGCCAGCTTGCGGTCGAGGATCTTGAGCACCGCGGTCATGCGATCGTGCGCGCGCTCCGCGAGGTACACCCGCGACATGCCGCCGCGGCCGATCAGGCGGATGAAGCGGTAGCGGGTACCGCCGGGAACGGTCTCGAACGAGCGCCGGCCGCGGAACTTCGGCCCCGACGTCGCCTCCCAGTCGCCCTCCGGGCCCTCCTCGTCCGGCGCCGGCGGCGCGCTGGCCTGCGCCGCGGGTCCGGGCGTGGCCGCGCGCGCCGGCGCGGGCTCCGCGAGCATGTTGCGCACGGTGTGCACCAGCGCGTCGGAGTTCAGGCGCGACTTGTCCAGGTAGCCGTCGGCGCGGGGCTCTCCCGCGCCGGGCTGCAACGGATCGCCGTCCGGGCCGGTGAACAGCACGGTGCGCGGGAAGCCCGGCCGGCTCGAGAACGCGCGCAGCCAGTCGGCGCCGGTGTCGCCGTGCCCCAGCCGGTAGTCCAGCAGCAGCAGGTCGTGGCTGGACCAGTCGAACCCGGCGTCCGGGCGGCCGCGGCGGCGGCTGTTGTAGCGGGTCACCCGGGCGCCCGGAATCCGCGTCTCCAGGCACGCCTGCACGTAGTCCAGGATCACCTCGTCGTCGTCGACGACGAGGATCCGGGGCGAGTCCTGCGGGGTCTCTTGCGGCATCGCAGCGAGCGCGTGCATGGTCGGTCCAGCGGGGGAATCACCACTTCTGTCGGCGGGCCGCGCGGGATCTTTAGCCCCTGTGCCCTACCGCGGCGCGCGCCGTCGCGCCCTGTCAGCGCCGGTGGTGCACCGGCGGAATTCCGTACACCGGGGTCGGAATCCCCTCCAGGCGCGCCTTGAGCTGCAGCGCCAGGTACAGCGAGTAGTGCCGGG